>JAFDXP010000085.1 GCA_018267875.1 Bacteroidota bacterium
GAAAGAAAATAATTCCTACAAAAGCAATACAAGAAACGCCTAATTGTATCCAAAAGACTGAAGAGGCTTCCTCCTTTGTCAACCCGGCAATGACCGCTAAAATGATCAGAGCAAAAATATCGGTTATCATAGTGCCACCAACCGTAAGTGTAACGGCCATGTTTCGCACCACACCATACTTTCCAACAATAGGATAAGAAACAAGTGTGTGGGTAGAAAACATGCTGGCAAGCAGCATTGAACTTAAAAAGCTAAAGCCAAGAACATAATGACTAAGCAAAGTTCCGAATACAAAGGGAAAGGTAAATGTAGCTAAGCCGAATACGATAATTTTCTTACTATTTTTTTTAAACTCAGCTAAATCAATTTCAAGCCCTGCTAAAAACATAATATACAGCAAACCCACTGTACCAAACAAAACAATACTGCTGTCGCGGGTCAATAAATTTAAGCCATGAGGTCCGATGACAATGCCGGCTACGATTAGTCCAATAATATGCGGCACCTTTACCTTATTGAGTACAATTGGGGCAAATAAAATAATAAACAATACGATCGAAAAGATAATGACCGGATTGGTTAACGGCAATGAAAAATCAAGTGAATTAAGCAGTAACATAGCACAAATTGAGTGGGTTATTTATGGCAACGTACAAACGAATTAAACACGCATTTTCTCCATTTCAAGGTTATACACAATCTTGCACGATGGTTGTTGAATGACGCGTGTACCTTTCATTTTGGAAGATGATTTCCCATCTGTAGTTAGTTCTACATCTATCTGTGCTCCCGAGTCTTCGCGGTAATCAGACAGCTTTAAAACCCCATTTAGAAAAGCACCTTTATACACTCTGATTAATTTCTTTTGAGCATAGGCTTCAGCCACAACTTCTCCCTTCAGATAAGATACAGTCCATTTTTCGGATTTTACATCTCCTATGGCAGAGCCTAAACAACTGGTTTCTACACAAATCATTTTCACACTCCAAACACCTACTAAAAGTTGTGTGTCAATATTGGTTGCATGATTGTATAATTGATTGCTGTCAGCTACTCGCTCCCAGTCTTTCAATTTTTCTTCTTGAGCCGACAAATCATGCTCTCGAAGAATAATCTGTTGCTCACGCTTGTTCAATTCTGCTTCTTTAGCCTTCAGCTCATTTGTTCGTTCTTCATATTGGCAACCCCAAAGAGTAATTAAAAAGGTAGAAACAAAAAGGACAATGGAAAATGGTTTCATTTGTTTTCAAAAATTGGTGGGTATGCAAGTTTACTAATTATTTTATTAAGTGAATATTGGTAAAACAACTACTCAATTCCGTTTCTCACTTACCTTTGCAAACAACACATATTAAAAACGACAACTGACATGGACGATGGTCATGAACAGCTTGCCTACCCAATAGGGCGCTACGAAACACCGGACAAATATGCACCGGAGATGCAAAATGAATGGATTACTTCTATTGAAGTATTACCCAAATGGCTTGATCTCTGTATCGAAAATTTAGATAAAGCACAATTAGATACCCCTTATCGTCCTGGCGGCTGGACAGTAAATGAAGTGATTCACCATCTTGCAGACAGCCACTTGAACGCATACGTTCGGCTTAAATTAGCCCTTACGGAAGATAGCCCTGTCATCAAACCCTATGATGAAAAACTATGGGCTCAAATGCCCGATGTAGAAACTACACCCGTCAATATTTCCATCACCTTGCTCCATGCCTTACACTATCGTTGGGTGCAGACTTTGCGCAATATGCAACCAATAGATTGGGAACGGACCTATTTTCATCCCGAACAAGAACGATATGTACCCATTTGGGAAATGACTGACATGTATGCATGGCACGGTAGGCATCACATGGAACAGATTCGAGGATTGCGTCAACGTTCGAATTGGTAAAGACTATTCATGCACAATTGGGTTGCTCCATTTAAACGAATAGCTTATCAAGTTTTATTTTTGATTGGCTGCTATTTTCTTTTTCGACTCGGCTTTTACTTAGTCAATTATTCGACTTTTAATGACCTTTCCATAAACGACTTTTTACGTTTGTGTGCTCTGGGTTTGCGTTTCGATTTATCCGCTATTGCGGCCATCAATGCAACCTACTTTCTACTTTTCCTTTTGCCGTTTCTTTTATGGAAAATACCACGCTGGGAGAGGTTTACGCAACTCCTTTTCCTATTTAGTAATATCCTTTCTTTTGCTTTTGAATTAAGCGATTGGGCATATTTCCCTTTTAGCAGAAAACGAGCAACAAATGATGTGTTAGATATGATTGGCAGAAAAGGAGATTTTATTACGCTCTTGCCCCATTTTGTAATAGACTATTGGTTTGTACCGCTTTTATTGATTGTTTTCAGTTTGCTTTTAATTGTTGGGAATAGGTTTATTTGTCGCAAGACTCCTTTATTAAAACCATCGTCTTTTCGCCTATTGCCAAACCTTGCCTTCCCAATTTTAGGATTTATTACAACCATTTCTCTTTGCCTGCTTGCAATTCGTGGAGGTTTTCAACTTATACCTATCAACACTGGCAATGCCCTACAAGTAGCCGAAAGCAAATATGTTCCACTTGTATTAAACACCCCCTTTAGCATCATGCACAGCTATTCAGGCAAGATGGAAGAGCTAAATTTCTTTAAAAAAGAGGAACTTATTCATTTCTACAAACCGGTGAAACGCTATGCAGGAAAAACCTTTCAGCCTAAAAATGTAGTTGTCATTTTATTAGAAAGTTTCTCAAAAGAATATACCGGATTAGGTGGGCGAAAAAGCTTCACACCATTTTTAGACAGCTTGATGCACCATTCATTCGTTTGTAAAAAAGGCTTTGCCAATGCTTTACATTCAGCCGAAGGAATACCCGCCGTAATTTCCGGCATCCCTTCTTTAATGGATGAGCCAATCACGACTTCCACTTATGGCACAGATCGTTTTACCTCATTACCTTCAGAATTAAAGATTAAGGGGTATCACACAGCCTTTTATCATGGTGGAACAAATGGCACCATGAGCTTTGATATTTATGCAGCTAATGCTGGGTTTGATCAATATTTTGGAAGAAGCCAATACAACAATGAAAAAGATTATGATGGTAATTGGGGCATTTGGGACGAACCCTTTTTACAATACTTTGCCAAAGGCTTAAATAAAATGCCTGAGCCCTTTATGGCAACGGTTTTCACACTTTCATCCCATGACCCATTTAAGGTGCCGGAGCAATATAAAAACAAGCTACTCAAAGGGCAATTACCTATTCAACAAACCATTGCCTATACAGACTTAGCATTACGCTATTTTTTTGAAACAGTTCGTCATCAAAAATGGTTTCAAAACACGCTTTTTGTGTTGACCGCCGATCATGCAGCCCCCTCTTCAACCGATCCCTACTATGCCTCACTCAACATGGGAGCCTATGCTATCCCTATTGTCTTTTTTGCACCCGGCGACAGCACCTTCAAAGGCACAACGGATACTATTTGCCAACAAATTGACATTCTGCCTTCCGTACTGGATTATTTAGGTTATGACCTCCCCTTTTTTGCATTTGGCAACTCCATTTTTCGACCCGCGTATCCTCGATTTGTTATCAATGAGCTATCCGGATATTACCAATGGTATATGAATGGCTGGTTACTTACTTCCAGTAATTTTCAAAACAAGGCTTTATATCATTTTGAAAGTGATAGCCTTTGTAAAATCAATTTGATTCAAAAAGAAAAATATTTTGCCGACAATTCTATAACGCCTTGGTTTCATGCCTTTGTGCAATGGTATAGAAATGCTCTAATCAATAATCAACTTACCTCCCCAATCCAACAATAGCACTTATCTTAATTGCATCCTTTGCTATCTTCGCAGCAAATTGACAAACTATGGATACTGGTTTATTACACCTCCACAACATCATGCGCTGGGTGTTGTTGCTTTTTGCCTTCATCACCATTTTCCGCAGTCGTAGCGGCATAGCCAACAAAAGAGCTTTTACTTCTACAGACAAAAAAAATGCTCTTTTTCTATTAATATGTGCCGATATTCAGTTGGTAATCGGGTTAATTCTTTACTATCTAAAAGGTTGGTGGAGCCAGCTTTCAAGCGGTGCTATTAAAATGAGCGATTCTTATTTACGGTTTTGGGGCGTTGAGCATATATTCGGAATGATTGTGGCCATTGTCCTCATTCACATAGGATATAGCAGTGTGAAAAAAGACATTGCAGATGAGGCTAAATTCAAAAAGCTGTTTTGGTTTACAACCATTGCACTAATCATAATTTTGATAACTATCCCTTGGCCGTTTCGCGGGGTCGTAGCTCGTCCATTGGCACCCGGAATGTAAGATGAGATATCTAAAACGGCTATTGCAATTTGTATATGCCATTTTGGTGCTGCTAACTTTTGTTTTTAGTTTGATAACTGCCTTTCCATTCTTTTTGCTCATTGGTCTGAACAATAGTACAAAGGCAAGGAAAGTGATTTTTTTCATTGTTCACTTTTGGGCAAAAACTTGGCTATGGCTCATTGGCATGCCCATCCATGTGCGCGGCTTTTACCCTTCTGGACAAAAATTTGTTATAGTAGCTAACCATATTTCCTATTTAGATACGGTCAATATTTATGCTGCTATTCCCGACTACTTTCGCACATTGGGAAAAAAAGAAATGGCACACATTCCCATATTTGGTTTTGTCTATAAACAATTAGCCATTCTTGTAGATCGTAGCAGTCAAGAAAGCAGAGCCAAAAGTATGCGACTAATGTGGCGGCAAATTCGTACGGAATGCCCGATAGCAATATTTCCGGAGGGTACTTTTAACGAGACCAATCAGCCGCTAAAACCCTTTTATGACGGGGCTTTCCGCTTAGCTATCAATTCCCAAACACCCATATTGCCCTTACTATTTTTAGACACCAAAGACCGTTTTCATTATAGTGCATGGTGGAAGTTAAGACCTGGGAAAAATAGAGCAGTGTTACTTCCACCCATCTATGTAAATGGCATGACAAAAGATGATATCCCTGCTATAAAAGAAAAAGTATGGGCAGTGATGACTGAAAAAATGATTTCGCTTAAAGAACGAAATGTACTTTGATAAAAAGTTCATAAAACACTATAGTACCCATTGCGTTAAGGCATCAACAATATTTCTGTCATTGCTCAATCGAGGAACTTTGTTTTGCCCTCCCAGCTTGCCTTCCGACTTCATGTATTCTTGAAATGCGTGAGGCTTCATCTTTTTAATTTTCAATGGTTGCAAAATGTTACCAGTAATTAAATCATTGTAGTAAATGTTCTTCGTTCGCAAATTTTCATCTACTGAAAGTGAAAAACCAACGATATCATTTGGTGCATTTTCAAACTCAACAAACCATTCATGATAAGGCAATTCACCTTGAGTTTGAATTTTTGGAGCAACGGTAAATTCAACAATGCGAATGTTTTGTTCTTTAGCTGCTTTCATCAATGCTTGTTCTACCTCTTCAGCAATGACATGCTCACCGAAAGCGGATATAAAATGTTTAATTCTTCCGGTTACTACTATACGGTAGGGATTCAAGCTTACAAATCGTACCGTGTCACCGATATTATATCCCCACAAACCGGCATTACTATTGACGATGAGTGCATAATTTTCTCCCAACTTCACCTCGCTTAATGAAAGACGAGTTGGATACTGATTAAATATTTCATTTGAAGGAATAAACTCATAAAAGATGCCTGAATTGGTATTTAACAATAAGCCTTCTTCATTTTGAGTATCCTGAAAAGCAAAAAAGCCTTCGCTGGCAGGAAAGGTTTCAATAGTATCAATTGACCTGCCTATACTTTCCATCAATTTAGCTCGATAAGGTTCAAAATTGACCCCACCATGTACCAAAACCTGAAGGTTTTGAAAGATATCTTTTATCAATTTTCCACTTCGTTGATGTTGCAACCAATCGAAGTACATCTGCACCCATGGCGGGATTCCGCTGATCAATGTCATGTTTTGATCAATCGTCTCTGCTACAATTTTTCCTAATTTTTGCTCCCAATCTTCAATACAATTGGTTTCGTAAGAAGGCAATTGATTACTTCGCAAATATCGTGGGATAAAATGGTTGACTATACCGCTTAAACGACCTGTGGGTATGCCCCCCACTCGTTCCATTTCAGGTGATCCGGATAAAAAAATCATCTTTCCATCAGCAAATGAAGTGTTGCCTGTTTCTGCCATATAACAAAGCAGTGCGTTTCTGGCAGAATTAATATGATTAGAGATTGAGTCATTTGTGATAGGAATATATTTCACTCCGCTGGTTGTGCCGGAAGTTTTTGCAAAATAAATTGGTCGTCCTTTCCAAAGCACATTTTGATTCCCGTCTTTTATTTGATCTATAAAAGGTTTATAAGCCTCATAATCCCTTATTGGAACAGCATTTCGGAACTCAGAATAAAGTTTTACATCTTGGAGTTTATGGTCTTTACCAAAAACAGTTTTGGAGCCGGATTTTAGCAATTGTTGCAGAATGGCATTCTGATCAGCAACTGCGTTAAGCATTCCTTTGCGAATCTTATTATGGATAATAGATGCGTAAGGTTTAGCCAGAAAAGATTTGATTTTCATCGAAAAAAATTCAATTGGATTGAACGGGGTAACAACTTGTCAAAAATACTCTTTTGAAAAGAGTTAGCTTTGCTTTGTTACAACGAAAATACACACATGAAAATTGCGTCAAATGAAGAGTTCGATTTTTTTTGTACAAAATCAGAAAATATGCTTACCTTTGCACGAATTTATAATGAATAGTCATGTTCGCAATTGTAAACATAGCAGGTCAGCAATTTAAAGTAGCTAAAGACCAAGAATTGTTTGTGCATCGCCTGAGCGGCAATGTGGGAGATAAGGTTGAATTTTCAGAAGTGCTTATGTCGGGCAGTGAAAACAATATTTCTCTAAACGGAGCGGTAAAGGTTCAAGCTGAGATTTTGGATCATCTGAAGGGTGAAAAAGTGCTTATTTTTAAGAAGAAGCGCCGTAAGGGATACCAGAAGTTAAACGGACATCGTCAGTATTTGACAAAAATTCGTATTCAGAGTATTGCATAATTCAAATTTTCTTTTGTAATTTCGTAAAACGAGTGTAAAAAATGGCACATAAAAAAGGTGAAGGAAGCGTAAAGAACGGACGGGACTCACAAAGTAAGCGCTTGGGTGTAAAGATTTTCGGTGGTCAACCAGCAATTTCGGGCAATATTATTGTTCGTCAGCGTGGCACTGTTTATCATCCCGGCACTAATGTAGGTTTAGGAAAAGATTTTACCATCTTCGCAACTACCGATGGTATTGTTGAATTTCGCAAAACCCGCACAAAGACCCTAGTATCAGTAAATGAAGTATCGGCTACAGCCGAGGCCTAACCCCCTCGTCTGCTGCCATAAGAGTTTTTTGTTTTACCCTTAAATTCACACAGTTATGGCAACAGCAAAAAAAGCAGCTCCAAAGAAAGCTGCAGCCAAAAAAGCGGCTCCTGCAAAGAAAGCCGCACCTAAAAAAGCAGCAGCCCCTAAAAAGGCAGTTGCAAAAAAAGCAGCACCTGCAAAGAAAGCTGCTCCTAAAAAAGCAGCTGCTCCTAAAAAAGCAGTTGCAAAAAAAGCGGCAGCTCCTAAAAAAGCAGCAGCTCCTAAAAAGGCAGCAGCCCCTAAGAAGGCGGCGGCTCCTAAAAAGAATGCTGCTCCTAAAAAGACAGCCGCTAAACCAACGAAGAAGAAGTAACACGTTCGGTGTTTAGCGAAAACGAAAAAGACTGCTCGAAAGCAGTCTTTTTTTATGTGTGTCAGGCATGTTCTTTATCTATAGGGTGCAAGTCCCGAACGAGAGTTGCAGTACTTATCGTTAGCCAAGGGCAAGGGTGTCCATCGTGAGATGGAATCTGAAGGCAGCAGGC
>JAFDXP010000086.1 GCA_018267875.1 Bacteroidota bacterium
GCCTGCTGCCTTCAGATTCCATCTCACGATGGACACCCTTGCCCTTGGCTAACGATAAGTACTGCAACTCTCGTTCGGGACTTGCACCCTATAGATAAAGAACATGCCTGACACACATAAAAAAACCGGAACAATTTTGGTCCGGTTTTTTAAGAAAAAAAGCTATGTTTTTAAGCTTCCATTTTTAATGTCTTAGCATATTTAGCTCGATCGTTTTCATCAAGCATTATTTTGCGAAGGCGAATGCTTTTGGGTGTTACTTCAATGCACTCATCTTGCTGGATATACTCCATACATTCTTCTAATGTCATTTGGATTTTAGGGGTTATGTGAACCGTTCCATCAGAGCCACTGGCACGCATGTTGGTTAGTTTTTTCCCTTCAATCGCATTCACATTCAAATCACCCGGCTTGATGTGTTCTGCAAGAATTTGTCCTGCATATACTTCATCTCCGGGATCTACAAAAAAGCGTCCGCGGTCTTGTAATTTATCAATTGAATAGGCTGTGGTTGCACCAGTAAATTTGCTTACCAAAACACCATTGCTTCTGCCCGGAATAGTGCCTTTCCAAGGTTTGTATTCGCTGAAGCGATGAGCCATTACGGCTTCTCCTTGAGTAGCAGTGAGCATTTGAGAACGAAGTCCGATTAACCCGCGAGAAGGAATTTCAAATTCAAGGTGTTGCATTTCACCTTTACTTTCCATCACCAGCATTTCACCTTTGCGTTGTGTTACCAGATCAATTACTTTTCCAGAAAAGTCGCCAGGCACATCTACTACTAAAGTTTCATAAGGTTCACTTTTTTGCCCGTTTACTTCTTTAACGATAACTTGTGGTTGTCCTACGGTAAGCTCATATCCTTCCCGACGCATGGTCTCGACTAAAACAGAAAGGTGCAAAATGCCCCGTCCATATACTAAGAATTTGTCGGCATCATCTGTATCTTGAACACGCAGAGCAAGGTTTTTCTCTAATTCTTTGTAAAGGCGATCACGAATATTTCTGCTGGTTACAAATTTACCTTCACGCCCAAAGAATGGTGAATTGTTGATAGAGAATTGCATGTTCATCGTTGGCTCATCAATAGAGATAACGGGAAGTGGCTCAGGTTTTTCAAAGTCTGCTATGGTTTCACCGATTTGAAAATCTTCCAGTCCTACAACAGCACAAATATCACCGGACATCACTTGTGTTACTTTTTTCTTTCCCATTCCTTCAAAAATGTACAGCTCTTTTACTCGGCTCTTTTGAAAGCTGCCATCTAATTTGCACAACTGAATGGGTTGGTTTTCGCTGATGCTGCCACGGGTAACTTTTCCAATGGCTATTCTTCCTAAGAAAGACGAATAATCAAGCGATGTGATTTGCATTTGAAGATTGCCTTCTGAAATTTTTGGTTCCGGTACTTTCTCCAAAATCATGTCAAGCAAGGGGGTAATGTCTTCAGATGGGGTCAGAGAGGTATTGAACCAACCTTGCTTAGATGAGCCATAAAGAGTTGGAAAATTCAGTTGTTCTTCTGTTGCATCAAGCTGAAAGAAAAGTTCAAACACGCCATCATGCACTTCTTCAGGGCGACAATTGGGTTTGTCCACTTTGTTGATAACAACTATAGGATGCAGACCCAGATTTAAAGCCTTTTGTAACACAAAACGAGTTTGTGGCATGGGGCCTTCAAATGCGTCAACCAACAAAAGCACACCATCAGCCATTTTCAAAACACGCTCTACTTCTCCTCCAAAATCGGCGTGGCCAGGCGTGTCAATAACATTTATTTTTACACCTTTGTAGTTGACAGCAATGTTTTTAGCCAGAATGGTGATTCCTCGTTCGCGTTCCAGATCGTTATTGTCTAATAATAGTTCTCCCGTTTCTTGATTATCACGAAAAACTTTTGTTGCGTGGATGATCTTATCCACCAATGTGGTCTTGCCATGGTCAACGTGGGCGATGATGGCAATATTCCTTATCTGCATAATTAACCCTTACCTAAATTGCCCTTCCTCCGTGAAAGGGCTTGGTTTTGGGGCGCAAAGGTACGAATAAGGATAATGCAATGCGTTTTTTAGTTTTTTAAGTTATATTATTCGTTGTTTAAAAACAAATGACAACGTTATAATAAACCTTTGACTGTATGAATCGCAGGCAATAGATTTTCTACCAATTGACCACCGGCTGTAGCTAATGATTTTTGACCACCACCGCCGCCTTTTATCAAAGGGGCAATGTGTTCCTTAATAATTTTTCCAGCATCTAACCCTTTGGCAGCAATAACTTTATCATCAATACCCAAGGCTATAAAAGGCTTTCCGCCTATGTTGGCACCCAGAACGATTACATGATCATTGATATGGTGTTTTATATCAACACACAGTTTTTTGAGGGCATCTGCGGAGCCAACTTCAACGATAGAGCCAATAAATACCACATCATTTATTACCTCATCTTTCTTCAATATTTCATTTCGAATGGCAACTAACTGACGAGCCTCAAGCATTTCTACATGCTTTTCTAATTGTGCTTTCTCTTCTTGTAGCTTTTCAATTGCCTTCACTGGATCTTTAGCATTTTTCAGCACTTCTTTTACTAAAACAAGAGTACTCAGATTTCTATTTATATACTCTTGTGCGGCTTTGCCACTAACGGCTTCAATTCTACGAATACCTGCTGCAACGGCGGATTCACCGTTGATTTTAAAAATTCCAAGCTGACCGGTAGAACCAACATGTGTGCCGCCGCACAGCTCAATTGAATAGTCAGGATCCATGATTACAACACGTACTTTATCGCCATATTTTTCGCCAAATAAAGCCATAGCACCCATTTTCACAGCTTCTTCCTTATCCATTTCTCGGATTACTACCGGAACATTTTCTCTTATTTTTTCATTTACTAAGGTTTCTACTTGGGTTAGTTCATCTACTGTAACTTTTGAAAAATGTGAAAAATCGAAACGTAGGTTTTCTTCATTTACTAAAGAACCTTTTTGAGCTACATGAGTGCCTAAAACAGCTCTGAGCGCAGCATGCAGCAAGTGGGTTGCACTATGATGAACAGTTGTGAATGTTCGCTTTTCTAAATCAATTTGAGCTACTAAGTTAGCTGAGGGGTCATTGGGAAGGGTATCGGCAAAATGAATAATCAGATCATTTTCCTTTTTGGTATCAGTAATTTGAATTTTTTGGTTCGAGAAAATTAATTCGCCGGTATCGCCTACCTGCCCACCACTTTCGGCATAAAATGGTGTGGTGTTAAGCACAATTTGGAAACTCTCTTTACCCTTAGATTTTGCTCTTCTGTATTTTAGAATGTTGGTTTCTGTTTGAAAACGATCATAACCTACAAATTTGTTTACACCTTCACGTAAGGTTACCCAATCATCAGTGTCTAAGATGGTAGCGGCTCTTGAGCGATCCTTTTGATGCTTCATTTCGATTTCAAAAGCAACTTCATCAACATTTAGCCCATGTTCGCTTCCTATCAATCGAGTCAGATCAATAGGGAAACCATAAGTATCATAAAGCTCAAAGGCTGCACGTCCATTGATAAGGGAACTGTTGGAGTTTTGAGTATCAGCAATGATTTCATCAATCTTTTTTAATCCTTTTTCAAGTGTTCGCAAAAAAGCTTCTTCTTCTTCTTTTACAACTTTACAGACCAAATCCATTTGTTGTTGCAATTCGCTAAATACAAGAGCAAATTGCTGGCCTAATTGAGGCATCAATAAATGCAAAAGGGGTTGTTTATAATTGAGATAAGTGTAGTAATAGCGAACAGCTCGGCGAAGAATTCGACGAATAACATAGCCGGCACCTGTATTGGAAGGAAGTTGTCCATCTGCAATCGTAAATCCGATAGCACGAATATGATCAGCTAATACACGAAAGGAAATATCTTTTTTACCATCTCCATATTCATACGTTGCACCCGTTAATTTTTCGGTAAGTGTTATAGTTCCGGTAAATAGATCAGTATCATAATTACTTTGTTTTTCTTGCAACACACGCACTAATCTTTCCAACCCCATTCCTGTGTCCACATGTTTTGCTGGCAAAGGTTGCAGTGATCCGTCTTTAAGCCGGTTGAACTGCATGAATACATTGTTCCAGATTTCTATTACTTGTGGATGATCGGCATTGACTAAGGCTTTTCCGTCAATTGCTTTTCGTTCTTCTTCTGATCGGCAATCTACATGTATTTCTGAGCAAGGACCACAAGGTCCGGTGTCTCCCATTTCCCAAAAATTATCCTTCTTGTTTCCCAAGAGAATGCGTTCTTCATCAATATGTTGTTTCCAAAAACCGAATGCTTCTTCATCTTTTGGAAGGTTTTCTTTTGTGTCACCTTCAAACACAGTAACAAACAATCGGTCTTTGGGGATTTTATATACTTCGGTCAGCAATTCCCAACTCCAAGCTATGGCTTCTTCTTTGAAATAATCTCCAAAGCTCCAATTTCCCAACATTTCAAACATGGTATGATGGTATGTGTCAACACCCACTTCTTCAAGGTCGTTATGTTTACCGCTTACACGAAGGCATTTTTGTGTGTCGGCTACACGCTTGTTTTGCGGTTGTTTATTCCCTAAAAAATAATCCTTAAACTGATTCATACCCGCATTAGTAAATAATAGGGTTGGATCGTTTTTAACAACAATAGGAGCAGAAGGAACTATTTGGTGCAATTTGCTTTTGAAAAAGTCAAGAAACTGTTGGCGGATTTCGTTGGCCGTGAGCATAGAAATTAAATAAGTGTGCAAAGATAATCAGCTGACTTTATCCAGTTTAGGGATATCGGAACTTTCTGTTTTCAGTAAGGAGCGGAAAGAGCGGTGTCTGCAAGCATGGTATAATCAGTCAGTGTTTGAAGAAATGAAACAATTTGCTTTTTTTCTTGAGCGGTAAGGTTTAGTCCGTTTTCTTTTCCGGGCTTTGTCATGATGGGATCCACATTGAAAACTTTATGAACGCCACTATTATAAAATTCTACTACTTCTTCCAGTGAACTATATCTTCCATCGTGCATTAAATACTTTCTCAGCGCAACATTTCGAAGATTTGGTGTGCGAAATTTACCTAAATCACTGACCTTGCCACTAAGGTTAAAATAGCCCTTGTCTAATACTTTTGTATAAAGACTATCTAATCCTATATTATGAAGCTGATTGTCGGTCATGACGGGATTGATATGACAATGAAAACAATCACCACGTTCAGAAAAAAAGAGATTTCGCCCTTGTAATTCATCGTAGTTTAAAGCTGCTTCACCACGAATAAAACGATCATATTTAGTGTCGCGAGAGATGAGAGTTCTGACAAATTGTGCGAGTGAATAGGAAAGTTCTTTGTAGGTAATTTTATTGACACCAAAATATTTTTTCACTAATTGACGATAGGTTGTGTTTTGGTTTACCTTTTCTAAGTTAGTAGCAAAAAAGGTTTGCACTTCAAAAAGCATTACATCTTCTAACGTTCCTTGTTTCGAAGCTTCCCACATAAAATTGCTATTCCAAGCCAAGTTTTCATGAGGCAAAACCGGTACTCCTTGATATAACAAATCAGTGGCAAATCCTTTAGATTGCAAATGGCATCCGGCACAAGCTCTTCCATCGTTTGAAAGGAGGGTGTCATAATACAACATACGACCCAGCTTAATTCTTTCCACCGTTGGCTTGTTGTCATTGGGAATTTCTAAAATAGGAAAATGGGCGGGTGCAATAATTTCATAAGGAGTTAATACTACCGTTGAATCGGTAGAAGATGGATTATCATCATTGTTTTTTTTACAGGCAGATAAGGTGGAAGCTCCTACAAGAAAAGCAATTAACCCAACCATTATTACACGATGCAAAACCTTATGGTACCATTGAAAAAACATCCCCTCCATTGTCAGCTAATTTTTGCATTAGTTTGGCATTCCCCATTGTATAGACTCCATCCGTATTAAAGCTGAAAACAAAAGGATGAGTAAACCATTCATTTACGTTCATTACAAAGTTTAATTTTATATCATTACCCGCTTTTGCATCCAATGAACATGATAAATTACCATGCACTAAATATGGATTGGCGCCTAAATGTGCAGCAAAACCGATTAATGAACTGAGATCTTGCCAATGTCCTTCAAGCTTTAAAAAATGATAGCCGCCGCCCATTGTTTGCGGCCATTCCATGGCTATATTTTGCATTGTTGGCCAAAGCTTATCATGAAAATTATATGTGGAGTCAATACCTATCAAATAGGATATTGAATCGTAGTGAGCAACCGGAATATTCACCCACCTTAAAGAAGCTGATTGAGCGGCATCTACATATAAAATAGTATCTGTATGAAACAACATTTTGCCTTGAGCATAGAAACGGATATTGCTTAAATAATACTGCAACCTTGAAATGCTATACTTTTCTCCTGCGGCATTTTTATAAGCTAATGTGTCGAACAGTAGCGGTTTACCATCCACTTGATGTGAAATTGAAAGTAGAAAACCGGCAGTGGGATTTACCATGGCAGCATCATGCCGACAAGACAACAGAAATAATAATAGAGGGATAAAAAGAAAGGTTTTATTCATTTTAGTTGTCAATGTATTTTGTTGTTTCATGGATAAATAGATTGACTGAAGTCATAAAAATCAAAGTTACCAAGGCATTTCCATTAGTGTGTCAACCTCATTCACTTATATTTGTTTGGTGAGTTTTCTTTTTCCAATATTTCTTGTCGCAGGGTTAACTGTTGCTATTCCAGTAGCAATTCATTTGTTTAATTTGCGCAGATACAAAACGGTATATTTTCCTCATAGCCGATTTTTAAGAACGGTTCAACTTCATTCCAGAAAGCAATCTCAAGTAAAATATAAATGGTTATTGGCTTGTAGGATTGCCTTTTTATTTTCTTTAGTATTGGCATTTGCTCAACCTTTTTTTTCACATAGCCATCAAACAAACAATAAAAGATTGCAGGTTGTTTATATTGACAACTCTGCATCCATGACTATACCAAAAGGTACAAGAACTTTGCTGGATATTGCTTTAGAAACAGCTCGTAAGCAAATTGCCAAAACTCCAAATGCGCAATTTGTGATTTTATCAAATGATAATATGTCATCTAATCAGCCATCCTCGTCAGAAAAAGCATTTGCCGAACTAAGCAATATTTCTCCAAGCTCCTTGAGGTTGTCTTCTGAACAAGTCATTTCGCGAGTACAACAATTGTTACAAAATGAACCAACGGAAGGAGCTGATTTATATTTCTATTCTGATTTTCAAAAAAACAGTTTCCCTTCTACTACCGGCATTGCCAATGCTTCTATTCATTTTTTTGGTGTACCTATTCAAAACACAGATGTCGCAAACTTCTCCATAGATACAGCATTTTTAGCACAGCCAAGACTACAAACAAATCTGCCAAATCAAATAGTGGTGATTTGTCGTAAGATGGGGAAAGGAAAATCAGAAATGCCGGTGTTACAATTGAATATTAATAACCAACCCAGAAGTGCAACCACACCACATTTCGATGCAGATGGCATGAGCCGAGATACGCTCAGTTTTCAGGTTAACACAACTGGATGGCAACAATTATTACTTACCCTAAATGATGCAACTATTCGATATGATGACACCTTTAGAATAGCTGCTCGAAGTGCAGCTCATTTGTCTGTTTTGGTATTAAATGAACATCAGGTAAACCCCTTTATTCTTGCCGGACTTAAAGCCTATTCCGGTTTTCAAGCAGATCAACACAATTTAGATGATGCCGTTGATTGGAAGCCCTATAACTTGGTTGTATTAAATGGACTATCTGGCTTTACGGATGGGTTGACCCAAAAAATAATTAGCTCTTTGCAACAAGGACAGAGCATTTGTATTTTTCCTTCAAAAGCTTCAGACCTAACATCTCTAAATAAAGGATTACAAACGTTTGCCGGCATTCATATTGACATGTTAGATACATCTATTCAAAAAGCAACCGGTTTACAACAAGGAAGTGATTTAGTGCGGGATTTGTTTGATCGGATTCCGCCGGAAGTTCAACTTCCACAAGCAAACTGGCACTACAAAATTTCGGCAGGGCTTACAGCAAACCAACAATCTATTATAAGCTTTAGAAATGGAGACCCACTTTTAGCACAATACACGCCAAACAAAGGGAAACTTTATTTTTTTAGTTCAGGGATAGATGAAGCATCGGGTAATTTTTCGTCCAGCTATTTTTTTGTTCCGTTTTTATACAAAATGGCATCGCTTGCAACATCGGGTGATGTGTTTGCCTTACGTGCCGATCAGCAACAACCCATTTTCATTTCTATGCAACAAAAAGACGAACGTAATATGGTGCATTTATTAGGAAACGGAATTGACATAATCCCTCCCCAACGCCCATCAGGAGCAGGTTTACAAGTATTTGTCGGTCAGGTTTTGCATCGCTCTGGATTTTATTCTTTAACCTCAAAGTCAAACGACACAATCCTAATTGCCCTCAATCAAAACAATGCAGAATCTCAATTGTCATTTTGGAGTTTTTCAGAATTACAGTCACAATGGAAAGATGCCAATATTCATTGGCTTGCTAACCAGAACACTTCTTTTCAAGTCAATGCCGGAGCTTCTTTTCCACTATGGAAAGTTTGTATAATTTTGGCCTTATTGATGCTTGCAGCAGAAACTTTTGTGCTTACTTCGAGTAGTCGAACAAGTTCCATCAAAAAAGTAGCAACTTAACCTCAAAATATGTCCCTGCTCATTCGCCAGGTTACAGTTATTGACCCACAATCTGAATTTCATAATCAGGTTGTAGATATTGCCATTGAACAAAATGGGCAAATAAGTTCAATGGCTTCAACTATTGCAGCCGACGATCAGGATGTAATTGAAACATCAGGTATCTGTATCAGCCGTGGGTTTGTAGATATTTTTGCGGACTATCGAGAGCCCGGATTAGAACATAAAGAAACCATTAAATCAGGACTGAAAGCAGCAGCAGTCGGAGGTTTTACGGATGTTTTCATATTGCCTAACACCAACCCGCCTACCTGTAATAAAACCTCTGTGGAATTTCTCCTGCAAAGGGCAAATGACAGTGCTGTAAATATTCATCCCATTGGTGCTTTAACC
>JAFDXP010000087.1 GCA_018267875.1 Bacteroidota bacterium
CCACCAATGCTTAAATCGGCCTTGCATAGAGCCGTATCAAAATTAATCAATGGGTATGTCTGTAACGTCCGTTAGCAAGAGAAATTATTTTTGTTCGTGCAAAAAATGGGGAATGACGCACAACGATGGAGATTGGTCGCATAAGTACAAGACGCTATCCAACACGCCAGAAGCAGCACTAATGGTGCGCACCGGCGACATTGACAACCTCGGCTTTGGATTCGCCTCCGGCTTTACCGATGAATCGGGGGGTTCTTCAGATTCTACCTAACATTGAACACCCTTGACCTCAGCTAATGGTTGGCGATTACAAACCCCTATATTGGACTTTCACCACCAAGTTATTTACCATGCACGAAACACAAAAAAATGCATCACCCAAATGAGTGATGCAATATAAAACAAATATAAAATATAATATTAAAGGAAACTATGCAGTAGCCTCACCTTCAGCTGAGGGTGCTTCAGTTGTAGCATCAGAAACCGGAGTAACCGTTTCAGTAGCAGCAGATGATGTTTCAGTTTTCTTAGTGCTTCCACCACGGCGGCTGCGACGAGTTTTCTTAGCAGCAGCATCTTTATCTTTACCGTAGATTTCGTTGAAGTCAACCAATTCAATCATAGCCATTTCAGCTGCATCTCCCATACGAGGTTGCAACTTAATGATACGAGTATATCCACCCGGGCGATTTGCTACTTTGTCGCTAATGACACCAAACAACTCTTTGATAGCTTCTTTGTTTTGCAAATAACTGAATACCACGCGGCGATTGTGCATTGTATCGTTTTTAGAGCGAGTAATCATAGGCTCTACATATACCCGAAGGCTTTTTGCCTTTGCTAAAGTGGTAACGATACGCTTGTGCTCAATCAAATTGCAAGCGAGGTTTGATAAAAGTGCTCTTCTGTGAGAAGCGGTACGACTTAAATTTTTAATCTTGTCTCCGTGACGCATGACGATTGTTGTTTTTGAAAAATTCCCTCACACCGTGTCAAGGTATGTGCGGTACTATGGTTATTATTAAATTATTTGTTATTTTTAGTCTTCGCTACGTTGCAAACGGCTGATGTCCATGCCGAAATGTAAACCTCTTTCGCCCAATACTTGTTCAATTTCTGACAGTGATTTTTGACCGAAGTTACGGAACTTCATCAATTCTTCTTGTGTATATTGAACCAATTCGCTTAAAGAATTAATTTTTGCTGCTTTCAAACAATTGAAGGCACGCACAGAAAGTTCTAAATCTTCTAATGGAGTTTGCAATACTTTGCGTAGTTGCAAAGTTTCTTCGTCCACGATAGTTTCTTTTTCTTCCCGCTTTGTATCAAGGCTGATGTTTTCATCTGTGATGATCATCAAATGTTGAATCAGAATACGACTAGCATCTTTTACTGCTTCTTCAGGATGGATGGTGCCATCTGTAGAAACTTCCATAATCAGTTTTTCAAAATCCGTACGTTGTTCAACACGGGTATTTTCGATGCTGTATTTGACGTTTTTGATGGGTGTAAAAATGCTATCAATAGCAATTATACCAACTGGGGCATTTTCTTTAGGGCGGTTTTCTTCAGCGGGAACATATCCACGTCCTTTGCCAAGGAACAATTCAATATGGAAGGTAGTACCGGGCTCCATGTGGCAAATTTCTAATTCCGGATTCATTACCTGAAAGTTTGGCAAAGCTTCGCCAATCATACCGGCAGTAAACACTTCGCGTCCTTTAATGGTTAGATCCACACGGTCGCTGCTGATTTCATGATCAGACACTTTTTTGAAGCGTACTTGCTTTAGGTTCAGGATGATTTCAGTTACGTCTTCGAACACGCCTTTGATGGTTGCAAACTCATGGTCAGCACCATTGATTTTGATTGCTGTAATGGCATATCCTTCTAATGAAGAAAGCAACACACGGCGAAGTGCATTACCGATAGTGACACCATAGCCTGGTTCTAACGGGCGAAACTCAAACTGAGCTTCGAAGTCAGTAGCTTTTTGAAGAACGATTTTGTCTGGTTTTTGGAAATTCAGAATTGCCATTTGGAGAGAATTTTGTGTTTTTTCTTTGGTTATTAATCATTGCCTTTTATAGGCTCATTTAGATGTTTGGCGTTTCTCACTTTGGGGTTCGGGGTTCTCTTCCCCACCCTCAAATTCTTGTTCGCCTAAAGCATCAAACGATTTTTGGGATTGCAAAAGTACAAAATTCTTTTTGACAATGAACATTTATTTTTATCCTTTCATGAAAAATGGAGCAATCTAAAGGGAAAGCTCCATTTAAAATTAAAAATTATGCTGTGTTTAACTATCGGGCTATAACCAATTTTGTTTGCACACGTCCTCCTGAATAATCATATATCATTGAATAAACCCCGTTAGCTAATGCTGAAATATCCAATTCAGTTGTTGCTTTACTAACTTTTTGTTGCATCATAGTGCGTCCGCTCATGTCCACAATATTCACCAAGCCATCTATAGAATTTACGCCGTTAATAGAAACGGTTACTTTTTGTTGTGCAGGTGAAGGAAATGCTTCAATCGTTGCATTTTCCATTTCAGGAGTAGCAATACTTGTAGTCCAATCCGTACGGAAATATTGTGTAAATCCACAACCAAAGTCTCCATTAAAATATCCTTTTAATGGTATTAGTGCAAAGCTTCCGATATTGCGAATTTGAACATAGCCTACACCCGGATTAGGGTTGTAGTAAGGATACATCCACCAATTTACCCCATCGCAACCAGCATCGGATACTTCCAAACGATAGACGGCAGGGCCTAACTTCAAGGTATCATCATAAGTAGTATTTACTGTGTTGTTGGTGCGTTGAGCAACAATATTGTTGTCAAGATCATAAATTTTCCAACTTGTTTCACTTACGCCATTTGATACAGAACCATTTGTACGAAGGCTTACACGAATTTGGGTTGTCCAAACAGGCGCAGCTGTAAAAGTAGAGGTTAATAGATTGTTTGAATTATCCTCGTCTGCTGTTCCATTTACTGCAACAATTTGTGCCGAAAAAGTGTTTCCTGTTCCTGAAGCCACTCGAAGTCCCCAAGGCTCTGGCAAAGTAATTTCTTTAGTTTCCAAAGGAGCAATTGATCCTGTCCAATAATAGTTTGGCAAATAGCTACCTACCACTCCATAAACTATATTAAGTGATGTGATAGTCGCACTTCCGGTATTTTTTACTTTAATCGTTGGTTTTCCGGTTAAAGGGTTCATGCGAAAATATTGTTGATTGTCAGTAGGTGCCATGATATCATCAAGCGATGCATCTAACGTATGGTTAAAGGCACCATAGTAAATAACATCCCCTTCAATCGTGTAAATGGCTTGACTTCCACTGCTGCTTGGATTAGATGTATAGGCAGGGAAATTAACATTTAGTTGAAAATTACTGTTAGCCGTAACTCCGGTTAGCGGATGTGAATAAGGGAGTACTTTATCGCCGGGGCACCAACCTGCACGATTGAAAACCCAAGTTCCATTTTGTGGGTAATAATTGTTAGAGCCACAGTCTGCACGCCAAAAATTTTGCTGAACCAACTGATTATTATTCAAGTTCATCGTATAGGTATTAGGGCAAAACTCTGCACAGTTTTGTTGGTCCCCACCATGCCCAGTAATGGTGAAACGAGCTTCAGCAAATTGTGCATTGGAAGGAGCAGTTAATGATACATTTCCCAATGCTGTATTAATATCGGTACTTCCCCAACCGTAGTTGTAACTATTTTTCCAGATTCGCTTACCACCTACAACATTTCTTGCCGGGGTTCCTTCAATGAAAGCAAACTTTACATCAGCCGTAAACCCACCGGAATATCCAGAATAATGAATACGAACAGTGGCATTGTTTTTAAGGATTGGATAAAAATCTGTAACATCATAAGCATAAACTCCTTTCCATGTTGAAGTCATCCGAGAGCTATTTGCATAGGGTGTGATCAATCGTCCAAGCTCTACCGTATCGCCACCTGGAGTCATCAAAAAGGTTTGAACAGTGTAATCCCAATCTGCACAATATTGCGGGCTTCCTGGACATGCATATTTTCCTAAAGTAAAATACATGTAAACCCTACGATATGATGTGTTTCCATTTGGGAAAGCTATTGTAGTGTCAAAATTGTTATAGTAATTCAACCAAATACCGTTTTGAGCTTGTACCCAAGTTGTATCACCCGGTGCTGCTTGTGCATTCAAATAAGTTGCTGCTAAAGTCAACAAACAAAGGAAAAGTTTTTTCATTGTAAAACTCAAGTTAATTTTAAAAAGAGAGGGGCAAAGGTAGCACTTTTACATATACTATTTGACGGTCAAAACAGGAAACACTCTAAAGGCATTTGTAAAAAGCCTAATTTTGCACGCTAATTTTCAAACCATGGCGGGATTTACCGTAGCAATAGTAGGAAGACCGAATGTAGGCAAATCAACTCTTTTTAACCGTTTGCTGGAGCAACGAAAAGCTATTGTGGAGGATACACCCGGCGTAACCCGCGATCGTCAATATGGAATAGCTGAATGGAACGGGAAGACCTTTAACGTGATAGATACCGGTGGTTTTGTTTCTCGTTCAGAAGATGTTTTTGAGCGTGAAATTCGAAAGCAAGTACAAATTGCGGTTGATGAAGCAAACCTGATCATTTTTGTTGTAGATGTAACAACGGGCATTACAGACCAAGATTCTGATATGACTGACATATTACGTCGTACAACAAAACCCATTTTGGTAATTGTAAACAAAGTGGACAACAGTGAGCGAGCCTTAGAAGCTACTGAATTTTATTCGTTGGGGTTTGAGCACACCTTTTTCTTATCCTCAATTTCAGGTAGTGGCACCGGCGAAATGCTTGATGAACTCACCCTTCATATTCCGAATGAAATATCAGCTTCTGAGGAAATTGAAGAAGGCAATGTTTTTGAAATAAATCCATTACCAAAATTTGCAATTATTGGTCAACCCAATGCAGGAAAATCAACCCTACTAAACGCGCTTGTTGGCGAAGACAGAACGATTGTTTCTGATATTCCCGGCACCACTCGCGACACTATCCATACCCACTACAAACAGTTTGGTAAAGAGTTTGTCTTGATAGACACAGCAGGGCTACGAAAAAAGAAAAATGTACATGAAGACTTGGAGTTTTACTCCGTAATTCGGGCCATTCGTGCGATGGATGAAGCCGATGTTTGCTTTATTGTGATTGATGCTGTCAATGGTATTACCTCTCAAGACATCAACATTTTCAGTTTAGCTGCCAGAAAGGGTAAAGGCATTGTATTGTTGGTGAACAAGTGGGATTTGATGGAAAAGGAAACCAATACAGCCCGCGATTATGAGCGAATCATCAAACAAAAAACAGCTCCTTTTACTGACCTTCCTATTTTATTCATTTCTGCCAAAGACAAGAAGCGGATTTTTCAAGCTATGGAGAAGGGGTTAGAAGTGTATGAAAACCGCCAACGTAAAATTGCAACGCATCAACTCAATGAGGTTTTGTTACCTGAAATTGAACGCTATCCGCCACCAATGAGCAGAGGACACAATGTAAAAATTAAATTCATAAATCAATTACCAGTAGTGGTTCCTTCGTTTGCTTTTTTTGCAAACTATCCCGATGCAATTAAAGATTCTTACAAAAATTTTCTAGAAAATAAAGTTCGTGAGCATTTTAATTATAATGGTGTTCCAGTACGTATTTTCTTTAGAAAAAAATAATTAATTGGCTTTTGGGTCAATAGTATCAATATTTAAAGCGAAATTATCGTGAAGACAAGATCAAGGAAGAAAGACAAGGTAAACATCATCACTTTAGGATGCTCTAAAAACATGGTGGACAGCGAAGTGTTAAGCGGACAACTAAACGCCAATGGAATCAAAGTAAAACACGAAAGCGAAAAACTTGACCACAACATTGTCGTTGTCAATACTTGCGGATTTATTGACAAAGCAAAAGAAGAAAGTGTCAATACCATATTAGAACAAGTATCCTTAAAACAAGCCGGCAAACTTGACAAAGTATATGTTACCGGATGCTTGAGTCAACGTTATCGGGATGATTTGATGAATGAAATTCCTGAAGTTGATGCTTGGTTTGGCACTATGGAATTGCCTTTAATGCTCAAACAGTTTGATGCCGACTATAAACAAGAACTGATTGGCGAAAGACTTTTAGCAACTCCCAAGCACTATGCTTATCTAAAAATATCAGAAGGATGTAACCGCACTTGTTCGTTTTGTGCTATCCCTTTAATGCGCGGTGGGCACATTTCTAAAACCATTGAAGAGATTGTGGCAGAAGCCAAAAAATTGGTATCTATGGGCGTAAAAGAAATCATGCTTATTGCCCAAGAACTAACTTACTATGGTTTGGATATTTACAAAAAACGAGCACTTGGCGACTTGCTCAAATACCTCTCCGATGTTGAAGGATTGCATTGGATCAGATTGCACTATGCCTATCCGTCTAAATTCCCTTTAGACATTTTAGATGTAATGCGTGATCGTGAAAATATTTGCAACTATTTGGACATGCCACTTCAACATATTTCCAACAATATGCTGAAGGCAATGAAACGCCAAATGGATCAACAAGAGATTTATGACCTGATCGCAGCCATTCGCGATAAAGTGCCTGGCATTTGTATCAGAAGCACACTCATAGCAGGCTTTCCGGGCGAAACTCGTGCTGACGTGGAAGAATTAAAAGGTTTTTTGGAAAAAGTTCGACTTGACCGTGTAGGTATTTTCACTTATTCGCACGAAGAAAACACAACGGCACATGAATTAGAAGACACCCTTTCAGCAGAAGAAAAAGAAGATAGGGCACAAGAAATAATGGAAGTGCAACAAGAAATTTCTTTTGAAAAAAATCAAGAAAAAATAGGAAAAGAATTCAAAGTCTTGGTGGATAAAAAAGAAGCCGGACGTTACTTGGCACGTACAGAATTTGACAGTGTGGAAGTGGACAATGAAGTGATCATTCATAGTGAATCACCCTTGCCTATCGGTGATTTTGTGAATGTGCGAATTATCAAAGCTTTTGATTACGACTTGGAAGGTGAAGTGATTTAAAATTCTACCTCCTTAATCAAGCCTATAACGCTTGCCGGGCAAGGCTTTTATGACTCCTTGCATTTCCATTTGCAACAACATAGCTGCCAATTGTGCACTGGAAAAACCAGATTGATACGATAGTTCATCAGCATGAAGAGCATCTTTGTCTTTTAGGGTATCATAAATGCGTTGCTCATCGGTGGACAAGGCTAAGAAAAGTGGTTTTTGTATCGCTTTCTTTGCTGCACGCTCCCCCCAATTCATGACTTCCAGTAAATCTGCTGTGTTATTTATTAAGGATGCAATATTTCGTTTGATTAATAAGTTAGGTCCACTTGATTTATTATCATAGGAACGCCCCGGAAACGCACATACATCACGATTGTAACTGTGGGCAACGTAAGCCGTTATCATTGCTCCGCCTTTCACTTCGCTTTCAACAATGACGGTAACATCGCTCATTCCGGCAACAATTCTATTGCGTACTGGAAAATTTTGTCGAATTGTTTTTGTCTTTGACGGAAACTCTGTCAACAATCCACCATGTAACATCATATCTTGCGCTAATTGATAGTTAGACGATGGATAAATACAGTCAAGACCATGCCCCAATACACCAATGGTTTGCAATCCGTTTTTCAATGCGGCTTTGTGTGCCACCGAATCAATACCCAATGCCAATCCACTGACCACAATCAAATTATTTACCTCACTTAAACCTTCAATTAAATCTTCCGTGGCTCGTTGACCATAGTCGGTATTTTTTCGCGTGCCTATGATGGCTAACATTTTTTGCTCATTCAAATTTGTATTGCCTTTAAGATAGAGTAGCACTGAGGAATCATCACAATTCAAAAATCGTTGAGGGTACTGATCATCTGTGAGAAACAAAATAGACAAGTTCTGTTTTTGGGCAAATTCAAATTCAAGTTCTGCCGTTTTTAAAATCTCTTTATCACGAAACATTTTTGCTCGAGCTTCTGTAATTCGAATTGTTTTTGCCAAATCTTTTACAGATGCTTTAAATATTTCTTCAGCCGTAGCATATTTGGCTAATAAGGCGCGAACCGTTTTTGGTCCTACATCTGGCACTAAGCTCAGTGCAATTTCATAAAATTTCTTCTGTTCGTCTTTTGGCAACATATTTGTAAACGTTCAAGCAGGGTTATCTTTGATCCGAAAAGCTAAATATAATGAGAAAGACTGTCTTGGGAATATTGACCATGTTAGCCATCGTTCTGACAGCTTGTGCAGCTCAGAAGAAAAAAACAACAAAACCTCAACTGGATTATGTGCAAATGTGGCGAACTCCATGCTTTGGGAAATGCCCAAATTATAAATTAGAAATCTACCGAAATGGCTTAGTACGCTATACGGGAATCATGTTTACGGACACTGGCATTTATGAAAAGAACATTGGCGAAGCCGCTGCTGAAAAGGTGTTAAGAAGTTTTGAGAAAAAAAGAGTTGACACCCTAAAGAAGGACTATGATGTATTGATAAGTGATTTGCCCGGCATCAATTTTATTTTCAATTACGGAAAAACAACGCAGAATGTTCGTAATGCTCAATTTGGCCCTTTGTATTTACGTGAATTAGCTGATCAATTTGACTTATTGATCAACAAACGTAATGGTGAAACACCCAAGATGAATGCCGACTGGCAAATGATTTCTCGTTCACCATTGGGTGGATAGAAAGGCAAAATGAGATCATTTTTATCACTCAATTATACGCCTGTTTTAAACCTTGTCTTTAGAAAGATGATTTTAGAAATACTATTTGCCCACTAAAATAGGTATGAGCAATTGCCCATACCTATAAGTGCATTTTATCCTTTTTAGCTAATAATTCTTCTACCGTTTCTCGATACATTTCATCGGGAACACAACAATCTACGGGACAAACAGCAGCACATTGAGGTTCATCGTGAAAACCTTGACACTCAGTACATTTATCCGGTGTGATGTAATAAACATCTACTGCTTTGGGTGCATGTCTTGTATCTGCACCGGTTGTAGAGCCGTCCATCAATACAAAGTTGCCTTTCACATTTGTGCCGTCTGCCATTGCCCACTCAACTCCGCCTTCATAGATTGCATTGTTAGGACATTCGGGTTCGCAAGCCCCGCAATTGATACATTCGTCTGTTATTTTAATAGCCATATAAATACCTTAGTTGTTTTGGGATTATTCAGGTCAAAGTTACAATTTCGCACACAGAATTTTAAGCTTCCATGAACATAGAAAAAAGAATAGATCTTCTCAAAAAATTAGGTCAATACATGCTTTCTGACGATGCTGATTGGGTAATAGCTCAACAAAGCGCATGCAACATGAATGCATGGTTCACAAGAGAAAGTGTTGACTTATCTATTCAAAACATCGTAAATCAATATTTACAACCATCCTTGTTGAAAGAATGGCTTGCCAAATATTCTCTACCGATTCAAGCAAAAAAAGTTGGGATCATTATGGCTGGCAATATTCCTTTGGTCGGGTTTCATGATTTCCTTTGTTGTTTTGTTTGCGCTCACTATCAATACATCAAGTTATCCTCAAAAGATGATGTCCTTTTAAGAAAATTGATAGAAAAACTACTTGAATGGGAACCCAATTTGAACAATGAAATTTTCATAGCAGACAACTTAAAAAACTGCGAAGCTTACATTGCTACGGGCAACAATAATAGTGCTCGGTATTTTGAACAATACTTTGGTAAATATCCCAACATCATTCGACGCAATCGCACGTCTGTAGCCATTTTAGAAGGAACTGAATTAGAAAATGAATTTACAGCTTTAGCAAACGATGTCTTTAGTTATTATGGACTTGGTTGTCGAAATGTTACCCAACTATGCGTTCCGAAAGGCTATGATTTTTCTCTATTATTAGAGTCACTCAAACCATTTAGTAGTGAACTCATGTTGCACCACAAATACAAGAACAATTACGACTACTATTGTGCAATTTATATGCTGAATAAAATTTCCTTTTTAACCAATGACTCCTTGATGTTAGTTGAGAATGAATTACCCTTTTCAGCCGTAAGTGTTTTGCACTATCGCTATTATTCAAACATGCAGCAACTTGCTCATGAATTAGAAATTAGTGGAAATGTTCAAACAATTGTTGGGCGAGGGTTTACACCATTTGGAACAGCACAAATACCTTCTCTATCCGATTATGCTGATGGTGTTGACACAATGGCGTTTTTATGTGAAATTTGATAAGGCTTTAGCGATTAACAATTCAATGATTTTGCGGCCATTTCCGCACATCGTTCTCCATCAATTGCAGCCGAAACAATACCACCGGCATAGCCAGCGCCTTCAGCACAAGGATAAAGCCCTTTTATTTGTACATGCTCAAGTGATTCATTATGACGAGGAATGCGAACGGGTGAACTGGTGCGGCTTTCCGTAGCTACCATCACGGCATCGTTGGTGAAATATCCTTTCATCTTTTCACCAAAGGATTTGAGTGCTTTGCTAAGTGCTGTGCTTATTTCTTTGGGCAATAGTTCATGAAGAGGGATGCTGGTAATTCCTGGTAGGTATGAACAAAGCGGCAATGAAGAAGAAGTTTTATTGTTGATAAAATCTACCATCCGTTGAGCAGGAGCAACCAGATTGCCACCACCGGCTAAAAATGCCTGCTGTTCTACCATTCGCTGATAATTCATACCAGCCAAATTTCCTTTTAAACCATATCGTGCGAAATCTTTTTCATCAACCGAAACAACTGTTCCAGAGTTTGCAAATGGATTGTTACGCTTGCTGGGAGACCAACCATTTACTACAATTTCTCCCACCTCAGTAGCAGCCGGTGCAATAATACCTCCAGGACACATACAAAAGGAAAATACCCCACGCCCTTCACTTTGTGTTACTAAAGAATAGCTGGCGGGTGGTAAATTTTCATCTCTTATACTACAACGATATTGCGCTTTGTCTATCAAAGTTTGTTGATGTTCGATGCGAACACCAAGGGCAAAGGGTTTGGCTTCTATTGCAATCTTTTTTCTTTCAAGCAATTCAAAAATATCACGAGCAGAATGCCCCGTAGCTAAAATCAGTGTTGAACAAGCGATCTTTATTCCATCCTGAGTTTCAACCCCTTCTACTCTATCTCCATTTAGCTTTATATCTGTAAGCTTTTGATTGAATAAAACTTCTCCGCCACAAGCTTCAATCTGCAACCGAATAGCCGTGATTATATGAGGAAGTTTGTTTGTTCCAATATGTGGATGTGCTTCAAAAAGAATTGTAGGATCTGCACCAAAGTGAACAAAAAGCTGTAAAATCTTAGACACATCGCCCCGTTTTGTAGAACGAGTATAGAGCTTCCCATCGCTGTAAGTACCGGCACCACCTTCACCAAAACAATAATTACTTTCCGGGTTTACAATTCCATTTTTATTCATTACCGCCAAATCTCTACGACGACTTCGTACATCTTTGCCTCTTTCGATAAGGATTGGTTTCACACCTAAAGCAATCAATCGCAATGCAGCAAATAAACCAGCAGGACCAGCTCCTACAATCACAACCGGCGTTGAACTTCCAACGAAATTTAGTTCGGGTGAAAAAGGGGTTTGTTTGGGTAGCTCTTGATCTACAGCCACAGACAATTGTAACACTATCAATGGTTGCCTACTGCGTGCATCAATAGATCTCTTTTCAATTTTATAGTCTCTGATTCGCGTTGATCGAATGTGTAATTGTTCAGCAATATGCTGATAGATTATTCTCTTAGATTCGGCATTTTTAGGCGAAATCCGAATAGTTACTGTTTGAATCATGGCGTTAGGTTTTTATCCTAAAAGCACTATAATATCAATAGGCTACCTTACTTTAAATGCTTACTAAATGTAGCTTTCACTTTATCCAAATGATCTACAAATTTTTGCACATTCGGGTCATAAGAATAACCATTGTCAACTAATTTATTTCCATTTTCATCTACATAAAAGTAAAATGGCTGTGAATTAGAGTTGAATTTTGATGCTTGTAAATGCTCATTCCAATCTCCCAGTGTTACTACTTGCGAATTAAGCTCTTTAGAAAAGAATTGCTTGTCTTTGGGTAAATCAATTTTATCATAATCACAATACAGAGAAGCAATGATAAAATCATTTTTTAATCGTTTCATTACTTCAGGCTGGCTCCACACTTGACTTTCCATCTTTCGACAGTTGACACAGTTAATACCCGTAAAATCAAGCATCACAGGCTTCTTTAACACCTTAGCCGCATGAAGTGCCTCTTCATAATCAAAATAAGTAACTAAACCGGATTGAACAACAATTGGCGGTTCATAAATCTTCATATCTTTCACATACTTCTGTGGTGCCACTTCACTATTTTCGAGTGCTCTATTTTGTGTGTCTGGATGTCCATCGCCACCATTACTTACTACATAATCTTGTGTTCCCATTGGTGGAATAAATTGACTCATTCCATTCAAAGGTGCACCCCACATGCCGGGAACTAAATAAACAGAGAAACTAAAACAAACGATAGCCAAGAAAAGTTTGAAAATTGAAACATACTCTTGACCATAAATATTTTTGGGTGAGGCATCATCATGCGAAAGCTTTAGCCGCCCTAACAGATATAAACCAAGTAGGAAAGAAAGTACAATCCAAATTGCAATAAACACTTCTCGATCTAATAAACGCCAACCTTGTGCCAGATCTGCGTTGGACAAGAACTTCATTGCCAACATTAACTCTAAAAATCCCAAAACAACTTTAACCTGGTTAAGCCAACCGCCAGAAGTTGCCATTTTATTAAGCAAACCCGGAAAAACAGCGAATAAGGCAAAAGGCAATGCCAAGCCTACCGAAAAACCAAACATGCCCAACATTGGTCCGACTACTCCACCTCGTCCGGCTAACACTAATAAAGGACCTACAATTGGCCCAGTACAGGAAAAAGAAACTATTACGAGTGTGAGTGCCATAAAGAAAATGCCGCTAAAACTCCCGATGCCGGCCTTACTATCCGTTTTACTTGTCCATGATGAGGGCAATGTTATTTCGAAAGCACCTAAAAACGAAACACCAAAAATGATGAAAATTATAAAGAAGAAAAGATTAGCAATCCAGTTGGTAGAAAGGTTGTTTAAAGCATTGGCTCCAAATAATACAGAAATCAGAACACCTAAAATTGTAAAGATCAAAATAATAGAAAGAGAATACCAAGTGGCATTTTTAATACCTTCTGCACGAGTTTTACTTCGTTTCGTAAAGAAACTGACAGTGATGGGAATCATGGAATACACACAAGGCGTAATCACTGCAGCCAATCCACCGCCCAAAGCCATAAAAAACAACCAAAGAAGTCCGTGTTGTGTATCGTCATCTGAAGTTGAACTATTTTTTGACCCATTCTCTGTTTTGTTTGACTCTATATTAGAGGGTGTATCCGTATGGGAGGGAACTGATGCTACAATTTTTTTTGAGGTATCTACTGATTGTTCAATTGCCGTTTGAACCGTGTCTTCAACTGCTTTAGAGCCGGCAATTCCGCTTATTTCAAAAGAAAACTTTTTGTTTTTAGGCGGCAAACACATGGACTCGTCACACACCTGATATCGATGAGTGCCTGAAATAGTTGTGTTAGTTTTTACTTGAACTGTTTGAGAATATTCTACTTGATTAAGAAAATAGTGTACGGTCCCATCTATGCCTTCCATTGGTCCGGAAATCATTTTTCCAGATTCTTTTATTGTCCCAATTTTTTTAACAGAAGCATTGTTGTCAAAAGTAAATTGAGGCGGCTCTTGTAAACCATCACCACCTGGATTGACAGACCAAATATGCCAATGCTCTTTCAGTTTCAACTTAAATACAAGGTCGAAGGTGCTATCATTTTTCTTTTTCAAATCATAGCTCCAATGAGTTGGGTCTTGAACGATCTGAGCCTGAACACTACCCATAAAAAGTAGCGAAAAACAAGAGAATAAAAACAGTCGAAAAAAATGCATCTCGATGGTTGAAGTGTTTTGTGGACAAACGTGTCCGATAATTAAAAACTGCAAAAAAGATTTTTCCTAATCTTTAATAATGAATTCAAACTTTTTCTTTTTAGGAGGTAAGCACATGCTATTATTACACACTTGATATTCATGTTCTCCCATAATTTTAGCTCCGGGTTTAGCTTGAACCAATTGACTAAATGTAACGATTCCTTCATAGTAACGAACAGGATGATCAATACCTTCCATTTTTTCAATTTTCAATTTGCCTTGTTCCTTCACTTTTCCTATAAACTTTATGGCAGTATTCTTGTCAAAATAAAAACTGGGTGGGATAAGCATGTCATCGCCTGCATTTTGTGAAAACACATGCCAACTTTCATTGAGCTTTACTATAAATGCCAATTCATATTGATTGTTACTCTTTTTATGCACTTCATATCGCCAAGTTGTGGGGTCATTTACAATTTGTGCAAAAGTTTGACTTACAAAAATGAATAACAGAGCAACGCTAAAAAACACCTTCTTCATATTAATTCATTTTAGCAAAAGCTTCTAAAATCATTCTACCATCAACGTTACTTAAAACATGACTGGTAGCTCTTTCAGGATGTGGCATCATGCCAAATACATTTCTGGCTTTGTTACAGATTCCGGCAATATTGCTGGTTGAGCCATTGGGGTTTGCATCTAAATGAACATTCCCTGCTTCATCGCAATACCTGAATACAATTTGCTGGTTAGCTTTTATCAGTTCCATTGTTGTTGCATCTGCAAAATAGCGTCCTTCTCCATGTGCTACAGGAATTTTAAGAATTTTCTCTCCTACTTTAGCACCTATTAAGTTTTCCTTGGAGTCACTTTTTATAAACACATTTTTACACACAAATTTTTGATGATCATTTTGCAACAATACACCTGGTAATAAACCGCTTTCACAAAGAATTTGAAAACCGTTGCAAACACCCAAAACTTTACCGCCTGAGTTAGCAAAATTTATAACCTGTTCCATCATCGGACTAAAACGAGCCAATGCCCCACAGCGCAAGTAGTCGCCATAAGAAAAACCACCGGGTAACACTAAACAATCATCCTTTGAAAATTGGCTGAGATCGCGGTCTTTGTGCCATAGCATGACCACTTCATTTTGTAAATCATCTCGAAGGGCGTGCATCATATCACGATCGCAATTGGATCCCGGGAAAACTATAACTCCGAACTTCATCAACTAAGTAGATTGTTGTGTGAGTGCCAGTTGGCAAAAAATTAATAGAATAACTGAAAAATAAAAGGCGAAATTACTAAACCACTTGCGTTTTTCCACTACATAACATTGAGTAATCATTAAAGCAACTGATGGCATTATAAATAAAAAACCGGTAGCAGAGTTTGAAATTGATAGCAACATGACGCTGATACCAAATACTAAATACAAGATAAGTACACCCCACGCTCGACGAACATAAACAGTCAACTTTGCTACTTGAGTTTGCAACAAAACCAATCCTATCAATATGAGTAATGACACGCCGACCACAGCACTAAAAAAATAAACTGGTTGAATGATAGGCGGTATTGAAATTGAATGCCATTCTATTAGTGTAGCTAACAAACTAAACCTGTCAAACAAAAACAACAAACCGGCAAGCAGATACAAGGGGGTAAGAATACCCATTAAACCAACTGTCCATTCACCTATATTAAGTGGACGAAGAAGGGCTAAACTCAATAAGAACAAAATAAAAAAAACTATTGCCGGAGGATACACGATCACTGCTAAACTTAAAATAAATGCAGCATTGAAAATTTGTTTTCGGGGTTGAGATGTTTGATTAAACCCAAGCATCAAGTAAACACATCCAAGCAATGCCCAATTAGCAATCAAGGGTGCACTAAACGTACTCATGGCAGGATGAAATGACGTTAATAACAAATAGCTAAATGCAGGCAAATAAGTGTTGAGATAAAAAAGTTTATGACGAACGCTAATGTAGTTGATATACAATGCTTGTAATAATAACATGGTTATAGCTAATGCTGTAAACATGATTTTGTTATCGTGAAAAACGAAAGATAAAGCCCGTAGAATATAGTCAAACACAAATTGATTAGCTAAAGCTTCCGGCATGACAGGATGTGACAATGCCTGAAACTTCAGCAACAGTGCAGAAATGATGAGAATGAGTACAGTAAAGGGGCTAAATTGGCGAAACAAATGCAACACAAACGCTAATAATTTACAGAGCTGCTAAAATATTACTTTAGCAAACGTGATTTGCTTTTTACGCAAACAAGGGATAATTAATTCTCGAAGTGCAACTTGTTTGGCTGAACGTGGCAGCCAATCTGGGTCGTTAGAAGTGCCGGCAGCCAATGATCGCATATCCACTTTCCCTTGCCCATCAACAGTTGCCAATTGTATGCGAGAACTTCGTGTATTAAAATCATTAAACAAAAAAGCCAAGCTACCACCTGTGTTTAATAATCCATAAGAGGAAAACATGCCGCCATCTTCTTGTGAATATTGGTTTTTACGAACAAATGAATGCCATTGCCTTACACCATCAGCGTCGTATGATATGGCAAGTATATCGTTATAGTTATACTCTCGAATTGTTTGCGACATGTAGGGGCTGTAGTAATAAGAATAATAAAATCCACCCCAACCACCTGGTGTTACGGTGCGTGTAGTAATATAGAAGTCTTCAGAAATCAATACAAATCCACCATCCTTTTTGATAATCATTTGTTTCACTTGATAGTCATTAAAAGCTCTTTTCAAATTTCGTTCACCAGTAGCCATGCGTAAAGGTTCATCAAATGGAATCAATTTCCTATTGTGCCAAGAACTATCGGCAACATCATAATAAGCAAACAAAACGCCTTGATAATTTCCGTTCTTTTTGTCAGAATAAAACCCTCCTGTATAAAGCTTATTATTTACGTTATCCAATTTCATAAAAACGCTGGCAGCATACATATCGTTTAAGGGTAGTTCCTTAATAAAAAATCTACGCGCTGCTTTATTCAATGATAACAGCCAAACTTGATCTGCATAATTTCTTGAACCATTAGGGGTAAATGTTGGTAAGAAAAACCTACCTTCATTATCCACTATTCCTTCTCCATGACTGACATCATTATCCGCCGCAAACGTTGCATTTCCTCTTTGTAGATTAGATAGATCATCATCCAACCAAATACCCGAGAAATTGAGTGTTCTACCATGCTCTTCTAATCCATACACTAAAATCTCTTTCTTATTATCACTGACTGCAGAAGAAAAATAACTTCGACTTGGTCCCCAAATACCTGTCTTTGCTGAGGTAAGTTGAATAGGTCCTTTCAACAATCGTCCTCGATCATCTAACAAGGCTGCATATTGCACTACTTTGCCCGTTTCAATGGCTTGATATAGCACTATTATTTTGTCTGAATAATTGATAAATCTTGTTTCATAAATTTTTCGAGGAAAGAAATCTAACAAGATTGTTGCAAGTTTTTCCATACTGTCATTATACGCTTCTAAATAGAAACCATCAGCAGCACTTCTATACACATAGGTTCGCAAACCTACCTTACCCACAACCGAAAAATCTCCGTTATTTAAATCAAACTTTTCGTAGGGTGCATACAGCACTTCTTGTGCTTCTGCACAAAAAACAAACAGAAGCAATAGTATGCTGACAAACCACTTCAACCTATTCATGTTTCAAATTTACTAGTCCGAGCACTAATGATTTGCAAAATTGTTTCAGCCTTCATTAGATATTTTACTTTTACCCAATATAGACAAATTAAAAGAGTCAAACTTACATTTTGAATATCCACTACACTCATTTTCAATTTAGCACTCAATTTCGAGTAAAAAAAATGGACGCAAGATTAATTCTTCACGTCCATAACAAATTAAATACAAAATCTACTTAGTCTGCTTGGTGAAAGGGGTAGCGATAATCTACTACTGGTACATGCGTTTCCTTAATTGTTCTTGCACTCAACCAACGATATAGATTCAACATTGATCCTGCTTTATCATTGGTTCCGGAAGCACGAGCACCGCCAAATGGTTGCTGTCCTACTACTGCGCCCGTTGGCTTATCATTTATATAGAAATTCCCGGCGCTATTGACAAGCTTTTGAGTCATTAATTCAATAGCATATCGATCCGTTGAAAATATTGCTCCAGTAAGTGCATAGCCAGATGTTTTATCAACCACATCAAGCATTGCTTCCCAATTATTGGCATCATAAGTATGAATGGTGAGCACCGGTCCAAAAAGCTCGTCACACATGGTTACATAATTGGGATCAGACGTTTCAATAATAGTTGGCTCAATAAAGTAACCTTTCGATTTATCATAATTGCCACCACAAATAATTTTTGCTTTGCCTTCACTTCCTTTAACACCATCAATATAGCGAACTAAATTGTCGAAGGACTTTTCATCAATAACCGCATTAATAAAGTTCGTGAAATCATCTACCACTCCCATTTTCATGGTTTTTACTTCAGCAACTAATTTTTTAATTACTGCATCAGCTATGTTTGATGGAAGATAAGCACGCGAAGCTGCAGAGCATTTTTGTCCTTGATACTCAAAAGCACCACGAGCCAAATTTGCAGCAACAGCATTAATATTGGCAGTTGGATGAGCAAAAACATAGTCTTTTCCGCCTGTTTCACCTACAATTCGTGGATAGGTTTTATATCGGTGAATATTGTCGCCCATTGACTTCCACATGTTTTGGAAAACACCTGTAGAGCCTGTAAAATGGACACCTGCAAAATCAGCATGACTAAAACAAACATCACCAACTACGGGTCCACTTGTGTAAACTAAGTTAATCACGCCATCTGGTAAACCCGCTTCACGCAGGATCTCCATGAACACACTAGCTGAATAAATTTGAGTGTTTGCCGGTTTCCAAACCACAACATTTCCACACATGGCTGGTGCAGTTGGAAGATTACCACCAATGGCAGTGAAATTAAACGGTGTTACAGCCAATACAAAACCTTCTAATGGGCGATACTCCATACGATTATGAAACCCTTGAGGAGAAAGGGGTTGCTGCTTATATATCTCTGTTAAAAAATGAACATTGAATCTTAAGAAATCAATCAATTCACAAGCACTGTCAATTTCAGCTTGGTAAGCGTTTTTACTTTGTCCAAGCATCGTTGCGGCATTCATTTTGAAGCGGTATTTAGTAGCCAACAATTCTGCTGCTTTCATGAAAATTGAAGCCCTGTGTTCCCAAGTTGTCTGACTCCATTTTTTTTGTGCTTCCACAGCTGCATCAATTGCTTGATGAACATGCGATGCGTTACCGGCATGAAAATATCCTAACAAATGGTTCGTTTCATGAGGTGGGTGTATTTCCTTTATATCTCCAGTACGTACTTCCTGACCATTAATATACATAGGAATGTCTCTAACTTCAGCCTTTAAATCGGCTATTGCTTGCTTCAGTGCTTGGCGTTCTGGTGATCCCGGAGCATAATTTAATACTGTTTCATTTTTCGGCTCTGCGAATTGGAAATATGCATTGTGCATAAAAGAAAGTTTTTTGCGCGGCAAAGTTACAGAGAATGATTTTAGAATGAATGGCTTTTGCTATCCCTAATAAAACAAGCCGTTCAACCTGGTTAATTGAACGGCTTTTCAATAAAATACTTATAAATGAGACTCTATTTTTTATACACTTTCAATATGCCTGAATTTTTATCATCATGATATTTCAATAAGTACATTCCTTGAGCTAAATCACCCAAATAGAGTTCAGCATGATCAACAGGCATATCCATTGATCGGAGCATTTTTCCTCCCATATCATAAAGTTGCATCTTCGTCATACCATGTGTCTTTCCGCTCAATTCAATATTCAATGTTTCATTTACCGGATTAGGATAAACTATCACTTCAAAATCCTTGTTATAGCTGATGTTGGATGCAGAAACTTGATACGTTGAAAAATTAATTGTTTGCCAAGAAGATGTGTCACTTTGGCTACAGAATGAGCGAACATGAAAATAGTAAGAAGAATTTGGTTGCAGGTTAAAAACCTTTACATTATTGGTTGGAGTATAGGTGTTGCTCCAAACTGGTGCAGGAGTATTAGTTACGCTATATTGATATTGAATAGCTCCAGGTACAGAACTCCATCCAAATTTAGCTGACGTAGCCTTCATGTCTATAATAGTAGGAACATCGGTTGGTGTGCAAATTGTTGAAGTTGTAAAAGGAATTGTAACCCAAGAAGAGTAATTAAATGTATCGCAACGAACACGAAGATGGAAGTAATAATTTGTTCCAGAGAAAAGATTAGTCGCTACTAAGTTATTAAAATTGATAGCTGCACCGGAGATATTATTAGATGGTGTATTGCTTTTTTGATCTAAAATATATTCAAAACTGTAAATGCCCAAATAGTTATTCCAACTTATGGTAGCACCATTACCGGAAATATTAGAAACTATAGGATTAGCAGTTGCTAAACAACTGGTTGGGGTAGTAAACGAATCCATAGACCATGTGCTATAATTAATCACATTGTTTAAGTTCTGTCCACAAAGCGTACGAGAAAAAACATAATACTTTTGCCCACCAACTAATCCGGTAGCATTATAAAAAGTATCTGTTGTTGAAGTACCCGTAGTTGGTGTTGCAGAAGAAGTTTTCAAAACGTATTGGTATCCTTGAACTACATTGGGAGATGACTTCCATGTGATGTTCGCTCCATGCATGTTTATACCGCTAAAAGTAAAAGGAGCGGTAGTAGCACATGGTGGAAATGGGTTGATAAATTGAATGGGACTATAAGTACTTTGAGAAGTGTTACAGTTACTCCTAACATGGATATAATAAGTAGTACCTGGAATTAATGTATTGTCTGTTGCTGTTAAATTGTTAGTTGTATTCCAAACAGTGGGCGTAGCTGTCGAAGTTGTAACTACGCATTGATAACTGGCTATTCCGGGAATTGTTGAACCGGGCCAACTATAAGTTACCGTTCCGGGTGTATTCACGCTAATAGTTGGTGTTCCGGCTGCTGGACAAGCTAAGGTTGTAAAGGACTTTGATGTCCAAATAGAATTAGATGGGGAAGTACAATTATTTCGAATATAGAAATAATAAAGTGTACCGGGATTTAACCCACTAAGGTTAACCGTATTGCTTGCCGCGACAGTGCCAGAAGTTGGTGCGACGGCAGAAGTAGAAACTGCCCATTCATATCCGACCGATCCGGAAACAGCTGTCCAAGTCATGGTTGCGGCAACAGTGGTAATATTTGAAGTTGTAATAGTAGATGCAACTACTGTAGGACAAGCTACTGTTGAAAATTGAATACTATTCCAAATCGAAGTAGTTGTGCCACTACATCTTGCCCGTACAAAAAGATAATAGGTAGTACCATTATTAAGCCCGGTTGCGTTAAGCGAATTAGTACCAATCAATGTACCGGTAACTGGCGGTGTTGCGGAAGTTTGAATAGCATATTCATAGCTGGTAGCTCCAGAAACAGTATTCCAAGTAAAGCCAGCGGTTGTCATAGTTGGAGCGGTTGAAACAACAAGGTTTTGCACTGGTAAACAAGACTGATGATCAACTGTAATTGCCATAATGTTCAAGATACTGGAAGTTGCTGAACCGGTTGTACGAGTAACTGTAACACTCTTTATAGTCTTTGTATAATTTGCCAAAGCAAGGGTGATCTTCATTTCATATAAACGAGGATTGCCGCCGGATCCTGCTGTTGCATCTAAAGTTCCGGAACTACGTCCAACTCTGCCAAAACCACCCACTGCATACGGTGTGTTGTTAAACCAATCTTTAAACACAAAAGTGCCACCGCTTTGGGTAGTGTTATCAGAAAAAGTTATAGTAACTGAAGCGGTTGAACTTCCACTTCCACTTGATCCAACAATGTAAACATCACCAATCAAATTATAAGGAGTTGGGAAAGTTAATGTCCCCGTATTCGTTGCTGCTGCAGTTCCTATTAATCTCAATGAATTATTGGCATTGTATGGTGCAAGTTGATAGGTAAGTCCAGTCGTAATTAAACTAGATAAAATACGGGTTGTTGGTAAATAATAAGTAGGTAAACTACTTGTCGCTGTTTGCTGATAATCCTGAGAATTAAGACAATAATTTGCTGTTGCAGCAGCCGAATCATAAGCAATGGAAGTAGATGTTGTAGGTAAACCTATACCATTAGCAACCACATCTGCATTGAATCCGGTCAATGATACCGGCGTAAATGTTGCTTTCGACTGAAAGGCAAAACTTAACAGCAAACAAGCGGATAAAAATCTTTTCATAAATTTTGATTACGGAATTTCCTTACAAAACGATATTAATTAATTTTTAATGAAGCGTCTTTCAAAAAAACTAATTGACTGCTTAATTAGGACAATAATACTAAAGCTTTGCTAAAAAAACAATTTTTTTTGTATAGACATTCCTTTGTTTAACGATAATAAATTTTTATTCAAAATTTGTAAGCAATTATTCTTATTCAAACAATTTCTTCAAATAAGAGATAGGGATTACAGCTTATTTTTGTAAGCACAAATTCTACTATTTTTTTTGCGCTTAGCCCTAAAGTTAAATTCTATGGTTTGGCTTTTCAAAAAACACCCAAAAGATGAAAGCACTTGTATTTTTCCTTTTTCTTTCTTCCCATGTATTAGCACAAAATTGGAAGGATTTCCACTTTGAAAATGGTGACTTACTTTTTCAAGATATTGATTGTGGATCACTATGTGAAGCTATTGAAACCGTTACACCTTCGGTTCATGGAAGACATTTTTCACATTTAGGTTTAGTTTATGTAGTTGGCGACTCAACTTATGTTATTGAAGCGATAGGAAAAGACGTTCATCTAACTGCATTATCTCAGTTCATAACCAGACAATTAGATAGTTTAGGAAACCCCAAAATTGCAGTCGGAAGAATCAAAGAAGCCTATAAACGCCTTAACAGTAGAGCACTTGGTTTCGCCTTAAAACAATTAGGCAAACCCTATGATGATGCTTTCCAATACAACAATGGAAAATACTATTGTAGTGAGCTGATTTATGATGCCTATAAAGAAGCAAACAACGGACTACCATTTTTTGAGCTTTACCCAATGACCTTTAAAGATCCTCTTTCAAAAAGTACATTTCCTGCCTGGAAAACTTATTTCAAAAACCTAAAAATATCTATACCAGAAGGAAAACCCGGTTGCAATCCCGGCTCCATTGCCAATAGCAGTGGTGTAGAAATTATTCAGTCCTTTTATTAGCCACTCCCTCACGTTGATAAACTACAAAGACTTCTTAGTTTTTTGTAATTTCGCGTGCATTTTTTCCTTACTCAAATCATGGTACCACAAAAGATTACTATGGGCAACGATGGAAAAATCGTTGTTCCAGATGCACCAATAATTCCTTTTATCGAAGGTGATGGCATAGGCCCTGATGTCTGGCATGCTTCTAAAGCAGTTATTGATGCAGCTATCACCCATTGCTACGGCAATAAACGACAAATTCATTGGAAGGAAATGCTTGCCGGAGAAAAAGCATTTAATCAAACCGGAGAATGGCTACCCAAAGAGACCTTGAATATTGCGAATGAATATCTCGTTTCCATCAAAGGACCTCTTACAACACCCGTTGGTGGCGGTATTCGATCACTTAATGTTGCCTTGAGACAAACGCTCGACTTATATGTTTGTCTTCGTCCGGTACATTGGTTTCATGGCGTACCATCACCTGTTAAGCACCCCGAAAATGTTGACATGGTTATCTTTCGGGAAAATACAGAAGATATTTATGCCGGTATAGAATTTAACTACGACACACCAGAAGCAAAAGAGATTTTTAAATTGTTAGAGAAACTCAATGTTTCTAACAAAGTCCGTTTCCCCAACACCAGTTCTTTTGGAATTAAACCAGTGTCAAAAGAAGGTACCGAACGACTTGTACGAGCAGCCATTCAATTTGCAGTAACCCATCATAAGCCATCTGTTACCTTAGTTCATAAAGGTAACATCATGAAGTTTACCGAAGGTGGATTCAAACAATGGGGCTACGATTTGGCAGAAGCTGAATTTGGCAGTCAAACATATACTTGGGCACAATGGGAAAAAACCAAAAATTCCAAGGGTGAAAATACAGCTAATGAAGAACTCAAACACGCTCAAGCACAAGGAAAAATCATTGTAAATGATGTGATTGCCGACAATTTTTTACAACAAATATTATTAGCACCCAAAGAATATTCTGTCATTGCCACTCTTAATCTAAATGGTGATTACATAAGCGACGCTCTGGCCGCAGCAGTAGGAGGTATAGGTATTGCACCCGGTGCAAACATTAATTACGTTACCGGCCATGCTGTGTTTGAAGCTACACATGGTACAGCTCCCCGTTTTGCTAACACAGACACCATGAATCCTTCATCTCTTTTATTGAGTGGTGTTATGATGTTGGAATATATGGGTTGGTCAGAAGCAGCAGACTGCATTTTAACAGCACTGAAAACCACCATCATGCGCAAACGAGTAACCATTGATTTTTACAACTTGATGCACGATGCTACACTGTTGAAAACAAGTGAGTTTGCACAAGAAATCATTAAAAATCTGGACACTAAAATCACTCTTGGAAAAGCAGATTAAACCATGAACATAGCCACGTTTATAGATCATACTATTTTAAAGCCCACTACCACATCAGAAGACATTGTCAAATTGTGTGAAGAAGCAAATTCATTTGGTTTTGCTGCTGTTTGTGTGCCTCCCTATTTTGTACGTCAGGCGAAATTATTGCTACAAGACACTTCCGTAAAAGTAGCCACTGTAATTGGTTTCCCATTTGGGTATAGCAGTACACGTTCTAAATTAGAAGAAATAAAAGAGGCTTTAGCTGAGGGCGTTGATGAAGTGGACATGGTTATCAATCTTGCTGCACTAAAATCCGGTGATTTGGAATTTGTAGAACATGAAACAGAGCGATGTGTAACACTGACTCACGCATCCAGCAAGGTTTTGAAGCTCATTGTAGAAAGTGGAATACTGACAGACTTAGAATTAGCAGGCTGCTGTGCCATTGTAAGATCCACCAAAGCTGACTTTATCAAAACTTCAACAGGTTATGCTGAAAAAGGAGCTGCTGTTCATGCTGTAAAACTCATGAGACAACATCTTCCTTCCAATATTTTCATCAAAGCATCTGGTGGTATTCGTGACTATACCTTTGCTAAAGAATTAATTGATGCCGGTGCCAACCGTATTGGCTGTTCTGCCAGTATAAAAATTTTAGAAGAAAGTAAAGCCCAATAGTAGAGAATTGTTTTTAAGTAAAATTATTAAAACAATGAATGGTCGTTTATTCATTTCAATGATAACTGTTTTCGTTTTGTGTCAGTATCAATCAAAGGCACAATCTTTTGATGATTCAACAGGCGTTATTGTTCATACAGATCCTCGCATAGCAATTCTCACTGCTCCTGAAAACATGAGTTCAATCACCAAAAGAAACAACAATCAATCACGAACAGGCTCAATTCATTCGGGGCGAGGTTTTAGAGTTCAAATTTATAATGGCAGCGATCGTCATAAAGCAAATACAGCAAAGGTTGACTTCATTCGTCGTTTCCCTTCTATTCGAGCATATATAACTTATATCCAACCTCAATTTCGAGTTAAAGTAGGCGATTTTCGCTCTCGTAGCGAAGCGCAAAAATTCATGTCACAACTAAATGGAGTTTATTCTCCACTTATGGTTGTGCCGGACATCATTGAAATCAATACATTCAAAAATGATCAACCAAATTAAAAAACGTGTTGCTGAATATTTCCCGGAAATTCAAGCCATTCGTCATCATATTCACGCCCATCCTGAGCTTTCATTTCAAGAGTTCCATACAGCGAAGTTTATTTCTCAAAAGCTTACTGAATTTGGCATTTCACATCAAACAGGTATTGCCGGAACGGGTATAGTAGCTTTGATAGAAGGGAAAAATCCTGATAAATGCTGTATTGCTTTGCGTGCTGATATAGACGCACTCCCCATCACCGAAGCAAATGATGTTTCCTACAAATCTACCAATGTAGGTGTAATGCATGCTTGTGGGCATGATGTTCATTCCTCGTGTCTTTTAGGAACAGCTAAAATCCTACAAGAACTTCGCAATAACTTTGAAGGAACTATTAAGTTGATTTTTCAACCCGGTGAAGAAAAGCATCCGGGTGGTGCAAGTTTGATGATCAAAGCGGGTGTATTAACCAACCCAAAACCCGATGCAATTTTCGCCTTGCATGTCTATCCACATTTGCCAAGCGGCACGGTCGGTTTTCGTTCCGGTCAGTACATGGCAAGTGCTGATGAAATCTACATCACCATAGAAGGAAAAGGAGGGCACGCTGCCCTACCCCATCAAACCATTGACCCGATTGCTATTACGGCACAAGTTGTAACAGCCCTACAACAAGTCGTGTCCAGAAAATCTAATCCACTTATTCCTTCTGTTTTAACTTTTGGAAAAATTGCTGGTGGGTTTGCCACAAATGTCATCCCGGACAAAGTTGAGCTTCTCGGCACATTTCGCACTATGGATGAAACATGGCGATATGAAGCACATCAATGGATTCACGCAATTACCGAACAGATTTGTCAGTCATTTGGAGCAAAAGCCACGGTAGAAATCCCAAAAGGATACCCATCATTATACAATGATCTCGAATTGACAAAATGGGCTGAAAATACCGCCAGTGCTTATTTAGAGAATGACAACATTCGCACATTAAACCAACGAATGGCTGCTGAAGATTTTAGTTTTTATACCCAAGAAATACCGGGTTGCTTTTTCCGAATTGGCACAAGTAAAAATGATGAACAATTTACTGCCCCTGTTCACAATGCTCATTTTGATATTGATGAAGAAGCCTTAAAGACTGGAGTCGGAATATTTAGTTGGATTGCTTTGCAAGCTTTAGAACGCAACCGATAAGCACTAAAAAAGATTGTAAAATCAGCCTACACTTCAAACACCAAACTCTCGCATATCTTTGAAACGCTAAACCAGAACTGAACTTTAATAATGAACCTCGAATACAACAAGAACGAAGATGCCATGAAGTTGGCGGTCAGCCAAATGAAACAACGCCATGCTAAAGTAGCCCAAGGTGGTGGTAAAAAAGCAATGGACAAAGCTCGCGAGAAAGGAAAAATGAGCCCCAGAGAGCGTATTCAATACCTGATTGACAAAGACACAACCTTTACGGAAATTGGCTCTTTTGCCGGATGGGAAATGTATGAAGAACAAGGCGGATGTCCTGCCGGCGGTACGGTTGGGGGATTAGGATATGTTGCCGGACGACAATGTGTGATTGTTGCCAATGACAATACCGTGAAAGCTGGTGCTTGGTTTCCGATCAGTGGGAAAAAGAATTTGCGCTTACAAGAAATAGCCATGGAAAATCATTTGCCGGTTATTTATATTGTAGATAGTGCCGGAGTATATCTGCCTATGCAAGATGAAATATTTCCAGACAAAGAACATTTTGGTCGCATATTCCGAAACAATGCAGTGATGAGTGCTATGGGTATTTCTCAAATAGCCGCAGTCATGGGAAGTTGTGTAGCAGGCGGAGCCTATTTGCCCATCATGAGTGACGAAACATTGATGGTAGAGGGTAACGGTTCTATCTTTTTGGCAGGACCCTATTTGGTCAAAGCAGCCATTGGTGAAGATGTGGATATTCAAACATTGGGCGGTGCTAAAACACATACTGAAATCAGTGGAATTGCAGATTATAAATTTGATACAGAGCAAGAATGCTTAGATCAAGTACGACGAATAATGGACAAAATGGGGCATCATAAAGAAAATGCAGGTTTTGATCGAATATCACCTAAAGCTCCTTCTAAAAAAACAGAAGAAATTTATGGCTTCGTAAGCGTAGATAACTCCAAACCTTATAACGTACTAAATGTCATTGACTGTATAGTAGATGCAGATAGTTTTGACCAATTTAAAGAAGACTATGGCAAAACAATCGTTTGTGGATATGCACGAATTGACGGATGGGCAGTGGGCATTGTGGCTAATCAGCGTACAATTGTAAAGAGCGGCAAAAAAGAAATGCAATTAGGCGGTGTCATATACAATGATAGCGCAGATAAGGCTGCTCGGTTTATTCAAAACTGCAACCAGAAAAAAATCCCACTAGTCTTTTTACAAGATGTTACCGGATTTATGGTGGGTAGCCGAAGCGAACATTCGGGCATCATCAAAGACGGAGCCAAACTGGTAAATGCCGTAGCTAATTCTGTTGTTCCTAAGATTACCATTGTTACCGGAAACTCTTATGGTGCCGGCAACTATGCTATGTGCGGAAAAGCGTATGATCCACGATTTATCTACGCCTGGCCTAATGCTAAAATTGCCGTCATGGGAGGTGAACAAGCCGCAAAAACATTACTTCAAATTCAAGTAGCATCCCTTAAAGCAAAAGGCGAAGAGATTGATCCTGAAAAAGAAAAAGAATTACTCACTAAAATCACTGAACGCTACAATTCTCAAACTTCATCTTACTATGCCGCAGCCAGGTTATGGGTTGACGAAATTATTGACCCATCCGAAACAAGGCGTTTGATTTCAGAAGGTATAAATGCCGCTAATCATGCACCCATTGAGAAAGCATGGAATAGTGGTGTATTTCAAGTTTAGATTTCCACTATAAACTATTTTGTAAAAAAGCTGATCATTTTCCGTTCGGCTTTTTTTTGTTTACCTCATCCTAAAAAAACGGTATAAAATACCGTGTTACATTGCCATGTTATTCTTGAATATTTTTACGGCAATAGCTAATAAGATTACACCAAAAAACTTTCTAACAACTGAAATTCCCGATGGCCCCAACACTCGCTCTACAAGATTAATTGAACGAAGAGTTATAAAAACCACTATAAGGTTAATGAGTATAGCTATTAAAATACTGAATGCATTATATTCAGCCTTCAACGACATGATGGTTGTCAAAGTTCCAGAACCGGCTATGATAGGGAATGCAATGGGGACTACCGCACCTGACCGTATATCTTTTTCACTTCTAAAAAACTCAATTCCCAAAACCATTTCTAAGCCTAAAATAAAGATGACGATGGAGCCGGCAATGGCAAAGGAATGGATATCTAAACCCATAAAATTGAGCATTTGTTCGCCAATAAAAAAGAAAAGTAACATCAAGGCTCCAGATACCAGCGTAGCTTGAGTAGCACTGATATCTCCCATTTTCTTTTTTAAAGAAATTATTACCGGTATGGAGCCAAGCACGTCTATCACAGCAAACAGTGTGAATGTCAACGTAACAATGTCTCCAATCTTAATTTTTTCAAAGCCAAACATGCGGTAAAGCTACAATAGTTTCAAGGCTCAGAAAGAATCCTATTTTTGTCGCCCCAATTTATCTGTAAATCATTTCTTGAAATTTAAGAAAAGGTAAAAAAACTTTTAAAATCATGTCTTTAAAAAATTATAAACATACCGTATCTGAACGATTCATGCGCTATGTTCAAATTGATACACAAAGTAACCCCAATTCAACTTCACAACCTTCTACTGAAAAGCAAAAGGACCTTAGTAGCATACTTGTTGAAGAACTACAACTAATGGGTATCAAAGACGCTGAATTAGATGAACATGGCTACGTTTATGCAACGATCAATGCTACAACAGGAAAAGATGTTCCAGTATTATGTTATTGTGCGCATGTTGATACAGCTCCAGATTGTAGTGGCACAAATGTGAAACCTATTTTGCACAAGAATTGGGATGGGAAAGACATTGTGCTGCCTGATGATTCAACCATCCTTATTTCCACATCAGAGCACCCTTATTTATTAGAAAGAATTGGCGATGATATCATAACTGCCTCCGGAACAACACTCTTGGGTGCCGATGATAAAGCCGGGGTAGCAGTCATTATGGATTTGACGAATCTCCTTTTGACCCATCCTGAAATTCCGCATGGAAAAATCCGAATTTTATTTACACCCGATGAAGAAATTGGTCGAGGTGTGCAAGCCGTAAACATGCAAAAATTAGGAGCACAATTTGGCTATACCCTTGATGGCGGCGAAAGAGCACATCTTGAGGGTGAAACATTTTCTGCAGATAGTGTCGTCATCATCTTTAATGGAATCAGTGCACATCCCGGTTATGCAAAAGATAAAATGGTGAATGCCATGAAAATTGCCGGTACATTTTTAAGCAAATTACCTCGACAGGAGTGGTGTCCCGAATCTACAGAAGGCATGGAAGGATTTGTACATCCGGTTCGTATGGAAGGCGTGTTAGAACAAGCTACCATACAATTTATCATTCGTGATTTTGAAACTACAAAACTTTCTGAACACGAGGCCCGACTATATTCATTAGCTGAAGAAACAATAAAAGAATTTCCGGGCAGCAATATGGAATTTGTTGTAAAGGAACAGTATCGAAACATGCGCGAAGTGCTGGATTCACACCCACAAGTGATGCAATATGCAGAAGAAGCCTATCGACGCGCAGCAATGAAACCAAAACGAATGAGTGTGCGTGGTGGAACAGATGGCTCAAGGCTTAGTTTTATGGGGTTACCTTGTCCTAATATATTCACCGGCGAAATGGGCATTCACAGCAAACAAGAGTATGTCAGTGTGCAGGATATGGAAAAATCTGTAGAAACTTTAGTTCATTTAGCAACCATTTGGGAAGAACATTCGTAAATATTTTTTTATTTTTTTATCCATAAATGACCTTTATAAAATGAGCACACAACTAAAAACCATTTTACTGACCGTACTAACTCTATCATTTTTTGTAATTGCTTTAGTAGAGTTAAGCGGAGTGAGCAAAACTGCTTTGTTTAATAAATTTAACACCCAACAACCACAAGCACATTCATTAACTGAAACTCCGCTCCAGTCTGCGTCTCCTGCTTCTAACCTTCCTAAAACAACAATAGAACTTGCAGAGGTTAAACATAGTTTTGGCACTATCTCCGAAGGAGAAAAAGTGAGATTTGCCTACAAATTCAAAAACACCGGTAGCAATCCGTTAGTTATTTCCAATGCAGTAGCTTCTTGTGGATGTACGGTTCCTTCTTATCCCAAAGAACCTATTGCACCCGGTAATGAAGGTGAAATTTTAGTGGAATTTAACAGTCAAGGACGTGTTGGGCATCAGCAAAAAAGTGTTTTAGTCTATTCAAATGCCCAACAGGAAGCCACTTCCATAGGATTTGATGTGGAGGTAAAAGAAAAATAGTTTTATCCGATTCTCTTTTAGAAAAAACATTCAACTACTTTAAAAATGAAAATTGCACTCATTGGCTATGGAAAAATGGGGCAAGCAATTGAACAGATTGCCTTGTCTCGCGGACACGAAATTGGGCTTAAAATCCGATCGAGCAATCAGGACGACTTAAATGAAATATCCCTTCAGAACATTGATGTAGCTATTGAATTTACAAACCCAGAATCAGCTCTAAACAATATCTTAAAATGCCTTCGTGCCGGCATTCCTACTATTTGTGGAACTACTGGTTGGAATCATGGATTGGCACAAGCAAAAATGACTGCTATCGAAAATAAAACAGCCTTTTTACAAGCTTCAAATTTCAGTATTGGCGTTAATCTGTTTTTTGAAGTAAACAAATTTTTGGCTACACTGATGAACGATCAAAGCGAATACAATATTGTTATTGAAGAAACGCATCATTCTCAAAAAAAAGATGCCCCAAGCGGAACAGCCATTACCCTTGCCGAACAGATATTAGAGAACATTTCTCGTAAAAAACACTGGACAAAAGATATCAATTCAAAACAAGAAGAACTTTCCATAATTGCTCACCGTAAAGAAGATGTTCCCGGCACGCACCATGTTCGCTACTTCTCTCCTATTGACGATATTGAGATTATCCATACCGCTCATAATAGAAGCGGCTTTGCTAAAGGTGCGGTTTTAGCAGCTGAATTTGTTGAAGGAAAAGTAGGGATTTTTACCATGAAAGATGTTCTGGGAATTGACCGATTTTAATTTATTCTTCCTTCTTGGTTTGCCTTTGCCCACGCCACCATACTATACCAATTGTGCCAAGAATTGCTAAGGGAAAGAAAGCAAGATAAATAACGCCTCCATTCAGTCCTTTTGCCGCCTTCCCATCTAATCCGGCTGCTGTTTTGGTGCAAACAGAACAACCTTGTGCATTTGAAAGAATCGGTGCAGAGAGAAAGATGGAAATCAAAACAATGACAACCCTATGTTTCATACTAAAAAATTTAGTCTTGATAGAATTCATTCAGGCTGAAAACATTACTTACAAAAATGAATTCAACATTTACAAAAATAATGCTTTTTAGGTGTAGTAAGGCGAAATAAGCAAATAGACCAACACGCCTGTAATGCTTACATAAAGCCATAAAGGAAAGGTATATCGTGCCATTTTTTTATGCTTAACATAATCGCCTGAAAGTGCTCTGTAAGCGGTAAAGAGAATAAAAGGCAAAATAACGGAGGCGAGCAAAATATGTGTTATTAAGATGAAGAAATAGAAATAACGAATAGCACCTTCACCGCCAAATTTCGTATCGCCGGCAAATAAATGATGTGCGATGTAAGAAATCAGAAATAAAACAGACAATAAAATTGCAGAGAGCATCAAACTTCGATGCAATTTGATATGCCGCTTCTTAATTGCAATAAAAGCAAGAATCAACAGTACGGAAACGCAAGAATTTATCATGGCATTTATTGTTGCAAAAACATGCACATCAAAACCAAAATTGGCGGACACCTTGAAGCGCGACAACATGGCTATAGCTGCAAACACCAAAATGGAAACCAGTATAATCAACCTACGGGCAACCTTATCGTTCTTTTTAAAAACTGGTGAAATCATTAGTATTATACTTCCGAAAAGTGATGAAAATTTAGTTTTTAATTTGGCGTTTCTTTTCCATTGAGAGTAAAGAAATATCATACGCACAACGGCTTATATCAAGGCTATCTAAGCCATTGTAATAACCCCTAATGTAGCGATCGGCATCAATCAGCACTATTTTTTCAGTGTGAATAAAGTCATCCGTCCCTTCGCCGCCGACAGATGCTGTAAGCCCTAAATCATTTCGAGCAAAGTTATAAATAGTGCCTTTGTCTCCTGTCAAAAAATCCCAATGATCATGATCTACACCAAAACGATCGGCAAACTTTCTGAGTGCTTGAAAACTATCTCTTGTTGGATCTACTGAAATAGAAAGCAGATGCAGCTCATTGCTCATATCCGTTTCTTTTTTCGGATCTTTTCTAAATGCCCGTTGCAACAGCTTCATGTTCTCAGTCAATATAGGGCAGGTCGAAGGGCAATGAGTAAAAATAAAATCAACTACCAAAATCTTTCCGGATAAAGAAGAATTAAGGGAAACCGTTTCTCCTAATTGATTGGTAAAAGACAGATCCGGAATGCGATGAAAAATAGTGTCATAGTGCATCTTGCCATCCACAAATTTGCCCTCTATCTTTTCTGAAATATAATGTCCGGGCATCTTGATATGATCCTTTTTAAGCACTTTGGCTATCACATAAAAAGAGAGCGGCAGCACTACTGCTACCGCTATTCCTAACCAAAATTTATTACTTTTTTTACGAGTACTCATATTGTAGTATTACAAAGCAACTGTTCTTAACATCAACCATTACTTTATTGACACAATTGCTGCTACATCACGAGTAGGTGAAGTGCTGTTCATGTGCAACCAAAAATCTCCATCGGCTAAAAATGCAATGATAAACCAAATGAAGAGTACTAAAGGAATCAGTACTGTAATTAAGAAATTTCTACGTTCATCGCCCAAGTGCATAAAGACAGAAACAATGTAAGCTGCTTTCAGCAACGTGAGAGTCAAAAAGAAAAAGGCTACCAAACCTTCAGGAAGATGATGGCTGAAAAACATACCGAGAATAACTTCAACAATAGTTACAACGAGTAAAATCCAAAAGACCTTCCAAATACGACCGACTTGTTTTTTGCTATCAGGAGCTGTAATATCATGTCCAAAGTGTGGATTCATCACACCGGAATACAACTTGGATTGATCACCCTCGTAGAAATGTTGTGTATTGTGATCGTTATGCGTATGCGACATAGACTATTTAATTTTTAGAGTTGGGAATTGTTGTGTAGTAAAAAATAATTAGATTATAATAGATAGAAACAAGTAAATACAAACACCCATACTAAATCTACAAAGTGCCAATAAAGACCGATTTTTTCTACCATTTCATAATGACCACGACGATCATAAGTTCCATTTACAGAATTGACCAATGCAATTATCAAAAGCACAACACCGCTGGCAACGTGTGCTCCATGAAAACCAGTGATAGTGAAGAAAAAGTTGTAGAAATCGTGCGTAGCCTGCATTCCGGCACCTGCGGCAAAAGCAGGATTACTTATTGCTTTGGCTCTAAAGAAGTGTTCAATGGAAGAAGCCGGAGCAGAAAAATCTGTAAATGAACCCCACCATGCGCCTTCAGAATGAAGGTGAGTCCATTCCCAAGCTTGGCAACTTAAGAAGCAAATTCCGCCTACAATCGTAAAGAGTAACCATTTAATCACCCCTTTGCGATCACCGTAGTGGCCTGCATGTACGGCAAGCACCATTGTAACAGAAGACATGATTAGAATAAAGGTCATGATACTCACAAATAAAAGCGGCAAGCTCATGTGTCCCATCATGGGAAACGCCTTGAATACCTTGTTGGGGTCTGGCCATACTGCGCTGAAAAAGCGATTAGTTCCGTAAGAAATCAAAAATGCGCCAAATGTAAACGTATCAGAGAGGAGGAAAAACCACATCATCATTTTTCCGTAGCTCACGTTAAACGGCGAGCGTCCCCCACCCCATAGTTTTGAATCGGCTGTAGTAGCTGTTGCTTGTGCCATAGATAGTTTTGAGTTAGACAATTTGTGTGAATTGAGTGCGAATTTCTAAAAGTTTTTATTGATTTGCCAGAAAGAAGATAAATAAATATACCCACAATATATCAACAAAGTGCCAGTAGGTAGCTACAATCTCCAATCCAGTCGCATTATACACCTTTATGCGCTTACGAAAAGCACGAAAAAAAACGATAGCCAAAGCTATGATTCCGCCCAGAATATGTAGCAAGTGAATACCGAAAATGATGAACAAAAAAGATTCAGAAGGGTTTCCGGAAAGTGTAACCGGCAACATTCTATTAATTACTTCTCCGCTAATAATCACTTGTTGCGGTTGAGAATATAATTCATAAAAGCCTAAAAATTGTAACGCGCCAAATGCCAAGCCTAAAAACAAGGTAAGAGAAATAAACTGTTTGTACTTTGGCATTTCCCGACGACGAAACGCCTTTAACCCCAAGGCTATAGTAACACTACTAAGTAGAATTACCGCTGTTGACACCCAAAATATGATTGGCAAATGAAAATTACGCCAATTTCCCGCAGCTTCTTTCACTACATATCCGCTGGTAAGTCCGGCAAACATCATAGCGATGCTTCCGATTGCCATCCAAAGCAAAAATTTATGCGGATGAACTTTTTTTCTTTGGTCAATGACCGTCATACTTTCCATTTCAATTTTACATTTCAGAACTTATCAAATAATAGGGCTAACAACACAACGGGAAGGTAAATGAATGATGAGAACATAACTCTCAATGCCGATTTGTGATCGTTTTTTAAATAAAAAATTACAGATGCCATAAAATAAAGCAACCCAGCTGCAATACTAATCCACATTCCAATATTACCCGAAAGATGAACAATGCGTGGCATGATAGCAAGCGGAACCAGCATTAAACTATAAAACATACACTGTAATCCCGTATAAGGTGTTTTCCCTTCTTTTGAAGGTAGTAAACGAATTCCTGCTTTTTCATAATCCTCAAATCCTACCCAAGCAATTGCCCAAAAATGAGGAAACTGCCAAAAAAATTGAATCAAAAATAAAATCCATCCGCCTACGCCTAAACTGCCTGTTGCCGCTACCCAACCAATTAATGGTGGAAGAGCACCGGGAATAGCACCAATTAATACAGCTATCGGATGTCGAGATTTCATGGGTGTATAGGCAAAGGCATAAAGCAACAATGAAATAAAACTTAAAATCCCTGCAAATGGATTGAAAAAATACGCTAACAACACTGACCCAAGTAAGCCGGTAAATCCGGCAAAAGCCCATGCTTCCGGTGCATTCATTCTTCCATCCGGCATGGGTCTCAAACGGGTTCTTTTCATGTGCCGATCACTATATCTTTCCAATATCTGATTGATTGTGTTGGCTCCACCGGTTACTAACATTCCACCGGCAAACAGAAGCAACACTTCCTTCCATGCAAAATGAATATCTGGGGCTAACAAATAACCAACTACACTGCTAAACACAACCATCGTGCTTAGATTAGGTTTCATCAACTGGCCATAGTCACGCAAGCGCGATGCCGCCAGAAGGTGCCATTTTGCTTTCATCGGTTGTTCAGGCAACATGTGTGGGAAATGATTCTGAATTTTGATGCGCAAAGGTAGTCATTGACTGCATTTTCAGGTAGTCTTATTTTTGTTTATTTTACACTATAGCTTTCTTAAAGAACTTCTAAGCAATGAAAATCCTATTTCCTTAAATCAAATTCTGCCTTTAATAGAATATTTAACACATAGTTGTTTGAATGACAAGTTTGCAAACTGAATAGCTTTTTCTATTTTCACCAAAAAGTTACTATCTACTTATGAATAAAAACACATTAGGCGACATGAAACTATCCCCCTTGAAGGAAAACGGTAAGTTCGTTTTTATCAATATGGAAGTTCGCGTAAATAACAAGCTCAATAAAGGTGATTATATAAAAATTTTTGTGGACAGCTATGAGCAAAAAGGCGATAAATTTTACATTAAGCATATAACTCCACCAACCTCCAAAATGGTGGTTCGGGGTAGTGAACCTATTCTTTTAGAGCATTCTATAGAGTTTTCCAATTTAGATGACCTTTATGCCAAGGTGGGCGACATGTACAAAAATCAATTTTACTTTGGTAAAACTGAAATTTAAGGCTTCTACTTTCACTAAGTTTTAGTTAAGGTAATTCTTCTGAGCAAAATAAAAGCGGTGCAGTTCTTTAAAAAAAACTACACCGCTTTTCATGCGACAAAAGTGTTATCAATTAAATTTTCCAGCTTTTGTTTTGGAATCTTTCCGCTACAACAATATCCTTGCTGCCGGGTGTGTATTTGTAAAACCCTTCACCGGATTTCACACCGAGATAACCTGCCTGAACCATGTTTCCAAGTAAGGTAGCCGGCGCATATTTTTGAGCACCAAAGCCCATGTGTAATACATTCATGATACTATAACAAGTATCTAAGCCAATAAAATCAGCAAGTTGCAAAGGTCCCATCGGGTGTGCCATTCCAAGCTTCATAATAGTATCAATTTCTTCTACTCCGGCTACCCCTTCTTGCAAGGCGAGAATAGCTTCGTTGATCATTGGCAACAAAATGCGGTTTGAAATAAAACCCGGATAGTCGTTCACAATACAAGGAACTTTACCTAAATATTCAGACAAGGCATGAATCAAGTTAGTTACTTCTTTGTCCGTAGCATATCCATTGATGATTTCAACCAACTTCATTACTGGAACAGGATTCATGAAGTGCATACCAATTACCTTGCCTGGGCGACTGGTGAAAGAACCAATGCGAGTAATGGATATAGAAGAAGTATTAGATGCCAAAATGGTGCGTGCCGGACAAAGCTTATCTAATTGTTGAAAAATTTTGACTTTCAGGTCAATGTTTTCAGTTGCTGCTTCTATCACTATATCTGCATCTTTCACGGCTTCTGCCATGTCGGTATAGGTAGTAATTCTGCTAATTGCTTCCTTCTTTTGGTCATCTGTTAACGCACCTTTGGTTACTTGACGATCCATATTCTTTCCAATTGTACTAACGGCTTTATCAAGTGCAGTTTGATTAATATCCATCATGTGCACTTCAAATCCGCTTTGTGCGAACACGTGGCAAATGCCATTGCCCATGGTGCCCGACCCGATGACGGTAACGATTTTAAGTTGTTGTAGCATTTTTTGTGTGTGTTCGTTAAGTCCGGCATGTTCAATTTTTACCGAGCTTTCTTGCGATTTTACCATGAAAAACTTTTTTAAAAACGCGACAAGGTAGGATTTTCTGAAATAAAAAAATGTGAACGTTGATAAGGGTGTGGATATTTTTTCAGATGAAGTTGTAACTACTGTATTTACTCCTTGATTTTACAATTGTTGAATATCTTGCAATGTGGATAGAGAAGTAACACTAAATACCCTTCAAAAATTCAGGCAGGTTGACAAATATAAAACCTTTCGAGAAATCCTACCTTCAACTGTTTTTCTGCCCAAAAAGGAGCGTGAAATTGTTTCAACAATATTAGATCATTGCGCTCAAGATCTTATTCTGCTTCTTCAAGGAAACAAAAAAGGAATAAAAAAAGAATTGAAGCAAGGGTTAATTGAATGTATGGATGCCTTAGCTATTGCACCCATCAATACAGACAATAGGGAATTTGGGTATCAATTGGGGTGGTATCTGGCAGATAAAGTACAGATAAACCTAAAAACCGGAACAGAGAAAAAGTTGTGGGGTTATTGGATAGTAAAGGGCTTGGAAGTTAGCGTCCCTATACGTCCTCGTATTTCTAACAAAGCAAAAGAGCGTGTAAAAAATTAATTGAAAAAATGACAAAAACCGAAAGTTAAGCAGTAGATTCCTACAATTTAAGTAACTTTGCAACGGTGCCAAACCTCGAGGGTGCAATGCTTTGCTGAATGTAAAGTGTATTGTACCACAACAATTAAGCCTCTGGAAAACAGAGGCTTAATTTCTTTATACAGAGTGCTTTAATACATTTTGTCCATTCATAAATTTAGTACCAATTTGAAGCCTAAATTTTAAACAACCAATTGTGTACATCTGCTTTTCTTCCGCAACGGATATCGCCTAATTCTTGCTTCAACCAATTTGCAGTTTTCCATTGTTCAACCGGTGGTAAAACTATGTGTTTATCCTGATAAGTAAGATCGCTAATAGGCGCAATAGATGCTGCAGTTCCTGTTCCAAATGCTTCTTTCAGCGTCCCTGCTTCATGCGCTGCCACTATCTCATCAATGTTTAATTGACGCTCCTCAACTTTGACACCTTTTTCACGTAAAACAGTTAAGACACTATCACGTGTAACACCGGCAAGAATCGTATCGCTCAGCTCAGGTGTAACGACTGTATCGCCGATTACAAAAAACACATTCATGGTACCAATTTCCTGAACAGATTTATGTGTAAAGCCATCAGTCCATAAAATTTGGTCGTAGCCCATTTCCCTAATTTTCAGGGTTGGATACATGCTCGCCCCATAGTTGCCAGCAGCTTTGGTAAAACCGATACCACCTGGAAATGCACGAACAAATTTGTCCTGCACAAAAATAGAAACAGGTTTTGCGTAATAAGGTCCTGCCGGACTGGTGATAATCATAAACATGAATTTTTCAGCGGGCTTTACACCTACAAATTCATCGGTTGCTACCATAAATGGACGGATATATAGAGAAGTGCCATCTGCTGAAGGAATCCAATCACGATCTATATTCACCAATGCCCGCATACCTTCCACAAAAATTTCTTCAGGCACATCCGGCATAGCCATCCTTTCAGCAGAACGATTCATTCTTTTCCAATTATCAAACGGACGAAAGATGACCGGATTTCCATTTGTATCCTTATAAGCTTTTACACCCTCAAAAATAGCTTGCCCATAGTGAAAAAAAGTGGTAGCCGGACTAAGGCTCAAATTTCCAAATGGAAGAATTTCTGGTTGCTTCCATTCTCCATTTTCATAGTGTGCCACTAACATGTGATCTGCATACAATTTCCCAAACTGAATGTTGGCTTGGTCAAGTTGTTGGATTCGACTGTTTGTTGTTTGATGAACCTTAATATCTAATGTGGAAATTGCCATGACGAGGTTGTTGATTCCTTATTAATTTACTTTCGCAAAGAAACGAAAATTTTCTTGAAGGCTAATTTGAATTACCATGCATGATTTTACCGAGATGCCCGATATTCTCAGAACAGATATTCTCTCTTATAAATTTGATATTTTCTGGCAGTCAAATGATGAAATAAAAAACTTAGAGCCACGACCTGTATTAGTTGTCAGTTCTACCTTTCAACCCGACAGCCAAGAAGAAGAGCAACTAAAAAAAATGTTAAGTGCTTGTCGCTTAGAAGCTTCTACTTTCCATATAATGCAACTACAACCGGAATCTCAAATTTCTTTTCATCAGTTAAAAGATCATTTACAACTTAAGTCCATCGTACTTTTAGGTGTTTCACCGGTTCAGTTAGGCGTATCAGCCTATTTGATGCCACATCAACTCAGTCGTTTTGGAAATTGCAATTGGATAGTTACTGAATCTTTACGTGTACTTTTAGAAAGACCGGAAATTAAAACACACCTTTGGCAATATGGTTTGAAACCAGCCTTTGTAGATCAAGTTTATGGTTAGTTATTGCATTCCGTTGCATTTTTTTTGATTGAATTTTCTAATCCATGTCTGTGCTTCATCAACTGCTTAAAGAATATTGGGGTTATGATAGTTTTCGCCCCTTTCAACAAGAAATAATAGAAGCAGTTGTCAGTGGAAATGATGTGCTGGCCTTACTTCCAACAGGCGGTGGAAAATCGCTTTGTTATCAACTTCCGGCATTAGCTTTAGATGGTTGTTGCTTGGTCATATCTCCTTTGATTGCTTTAATGCAAGATCAAATTCAAAGGCTAAATACCTTACAAATATCTGCCGTACATATCCACTCCGGCATGACTGCTGAAGCAGTGTCGCATGTCTTAGATCAAGCTGCTGATGGTGCTTTCAAGCTTTTGTATGTTTCTCCTGAAAGATTGCAAACACGCACTTTTTTATCTGCTTTAGAAGACTTAAAAATTAGCTTTATAGCAGTGGATGAAGCGCATTGCATTTCTCAGTGGGGCTATGATTTTCGGCCAGATTATTTGAAAATTGCCTTTCTTAGAAATATCCATCCACACATTCCCATTTTAGCTCTTACTGCAACTGCAACTTTAGAAGTGCAACTTGACATTCAACAACACTTACGCTTAAATCGAGCAAGGGTTTACAAACAAAGTTTTAAGAGGGAAAACATCTTCTATGCTACATTCTATTGTGAAAGTAAGCCTTCGGAAGTTGTGCGACTTTTGAAAAAAAACAAAGGGAGTAGTATTGTTTATTGCCGTAGCAGAAAACAAACGGAAGCTTTAGCAAAGCATCTTCAAAGCTTTGAATTATCGGCTGCTTGCTACCATGCCGGAATGATTAAAGAACGAAGAGAAGACATTCAGGACAAGTGGATGAATAATATAGTGGATACCGTTGTTGCAACTATTGCTTTTGGAATGGGCATTGACAAAGCCGATGTCAGAACAGTTATTCACTATGATGCGCCTGAGTCTATTGAAGCATATTATCAAGAAGCTGGACGAGCAGGCAGAGATCAAAAACCATCAGAAGCCTTTGTTTTATATAATTCCGACGACCTAAAACGATTGAAAGAAAGTGGACATGAGCGCTTCCCTACCGAAATATTTCTAAGGCTTGTGTATCAGAGTATTTGTGAGCATTTTCAAATCCCTACAGGTTCAAATCCTAATAAATATTTCGACTTCGATTTAACAACCTTTTGTACCCATTTTAAACTTCCAGTGGTTGCCACGCACCATGCACTTCGGCTTTTAGAACAAGATGAGTTATGGACAATTTCTGATGCTGTATTTCATCCTGCCACTATCTATTTCACCGTTGACAGAGAGGTGCTTTTTGAATTGGAGAAAACGCATCATCATTTACATTGGGTTGCTATTCATTTACTACGACTGTATGGAACTTTGTTCTACTACCCTACACCTATTCGCCTTTCCACTATTGCCCAACATTTAAAGCTGAAGATTTCAGATTTAGAACATTGCCTTTTTCAGTTACATCAAATGCACATTCTGGAATATATCCAACCGAAGGACTGTGCCCAGATTCATTTTCATCATACTCGAGCAGACAGTAGATATTTAATAATTGACCTGAATCGAATCAACAGATTAAGAACTAAACACAACGAACGAGTATTGGCTATGGTTCATCTATTGGAAGAGCCTGAAAACTGTAGAGAAAAAATGGTGCTTCAATATTTCGGCGAAGCTGTTCATACGGACTGCCAACATTGTGATAACTGCCGAAAAAAAAACACAACTATACCCACCATTACAGAAGCAGAAAATCGAATTAAGCAACTGTTAGCAATTCCTCAAACGATTTTTACCCTAACCGAAGATATTCCATTAGAAGAAGCTGAACAAAGAATGCAAATTCTACGATCTTGGTTAGATAGAGGGATAGCCATAAAAAATGTTAAAGGTTTTATTGAGTTGGCATATCGTCCAACATAATTCTTCATAGTTCTGTCTATTGTTCAATTCCTTACTAAATTGCCCAACTGAAAAATACGCAATGATCATAAATAAACGGACGCTTATACCGATTACATTTCTACTATTCTTCTCTCTAATTGGTTTTCACAATTGCTTGATGGCTCGAGATGGTTATCGAATTCATCTTAAACTCACAGATCGTAAGGATTCAATGGTTTATCTCGCCTATTATTACGGAAAGGGATTTCCCACAGTTTACAAGTCTGATTCTGCAAAACTTGACAAAAAAGGCAATGCTATTTTTGATAAAAGGGAAAAAATTGTTGGGGGAATTTACATGATCTTACCGGCTGATAGAAACAGTTATTTTGAATTTTTACTTAATGATGGTGATGACATTTCTATTACAGCAACGATGGATCATTTGTTGGGAAGTGTGCATTATAAAAACTCTCCGGACAACGATGATTTTTTAGCCTATCAAAGTTTTCTTTCTAAACTTTCTGACCAAGAAAAAGTATTTAAAGAGCAATTAGAAAAAGCCAAAACAAAATCCGATAGCGATAAGATTTACGAAGAAGCCAAAATTATGCGGACAGACATCAACCAATATCGCAGCACTTACATTAAAGAACATCCCAACCGTGTATTGAGCAGTATTTTTGGTGCTATGCAAACGCCGGATGTGCCTACCGGAATACATTACAAGGCTGATGGCAAAACTGTTGACAGCGATTTTGCTTACCATTTTTACAAGTCGCATTATTGGGATGGGTTCAATTTTCAGGACGATCGGTTGATTCATTCGCCCATACTTCAACAAAAACTCGATGAATTTTTCAACCGAGTAGTTATTCAGCAAGAGGATAGTGTAATCAAAGAAGCAGACAAAGTGTTAAAGAAGATGCGTGGCACGAATGACTTGTTCAAGTTTACCCTAAACTGGTTAAGCACCAATGCACAAACCACAAAGGTAATGGGCATGGATAAAGTGTTTGTGCATTTAGTGGAAAATTACTATATGAAAGGCGATGCAACTTGGCTTGGAGATGAAGATTTAAGCAAGTATATAGATCGTGCCAAAAAAATTGCGCCAAATATCATAAACAATCCGGCTCCTGCTTTAATTGCCGATGGCTTCGACAAAAATGAGTTTAATCTTTATGATTTCAAAGCAAAATACACTTTGCTTATTTTCTATGCAGCAGACTGCGGACATTGCCAACATGAAATACCACTCATTGATTCTGTTTACAAAGCTGATTTAAAAGCTAAAGGTGTTCGTGTAATTGCCTTCAACGTGGAAAAAAACGAAAAACAATGGCAAGATTTTATTTCCAAAAACCACATTGAAGGATGGAAAAATGTTTGGGATCCAAACTATAAATCACGATATTGGGCATTATATGACACACAACTTGTGCCGGCTATTTATTTGTTAGATGAAGAAAAAGTGATTCGGGGAAAAAAGTTAGACCACTCCAACATTGGAAAAGTGATTGACTTTTTAGAGCGCAAAAACAAAAAAAATTAACCTCTTCTTACATCCAATCTAATTCTACCCAAACTGGTGCATGGTCGCTACTTTTCTCCCAACCGCGTACCTGGCGGTCAACACCACCATTTCTAAGGGTTGGCTTTAAGGATTGGCTGAGAAGAAAATGATCTATTCGAATTCCGGCGTTTCTACCGTAAGCATTTCGAAAATAATCCCAATAAGTATAAATGATCTCATTGGGGTATAGGGTTCGCAATGCGTCCGTCCATCCTTGTGACATTAACCCTTGAAAAGCTTGACGAGTTTCTGGTCTAAAGAGCGCATCTTCCACCCATCTTTCTGCCTTGTAAGCATCAATTTCTGTTGGAATGGCATTATAGTCGCCGGTCAACACGACGGGATTTCCTGTAGCCCATAGTTCTGAGGCATGTTTGGTAAATCGTTCAAGCCATGAAAGCTTGTAATCAAACTTGGGACCGGGCACAGGGTTTCCATTGGGCAAATAAATACAGCCGATGGTAATTCCGCTTACTACAGCTTCTAAATAGCGGCTTTGTAAATCTTCATCATCGCCCGGCAAGACACGACACACCTCTTGAATAGGAAGATTGCGTGTTAAAATAGCAACTCCATTCCAACTTTTTTGTCCATGCCAAATAGCATTATATCCTGCATTATTTATTGCCTCAAGTGGAAATTTTTCGTTGGGTGCTTTTAGTTCTTGCAAGCATACAACATCAGGTTTAGATTCATCTAACCAACGAAGCAAAACAGGCAAATGACCATTAACGCCGTTTATATTGTAAGTAGCTATTTTCATAAATACTATAAAATCAGTTGAGTTTTTTTAACGAATTTTCTAAGCCTTCAAACATGTTATCAAGGTCTTCAAACTGACAAGTTCCAACGCTTATTCGATACCAAGGAGCCTCATCATGAGCACCAAAACACGTAAATGGCACTATGGCGAGCTTGGCTTCTGAAAGTAAAAAAGTTGTAACGTCTTTTTGTGTATTCAGCATATTGACTCCATACGCCTTGCCCTTTAAATCTACTTTAATAGTGAGATAAATTGCCGCTTGAGGAGCTATAGCATCCACAGGATAACCCTTACTTTTCAGCTCCATGATTCGTTGATAAATGTAATTGAGCCTTTCGTGAATTTTCTTTTTAAAATCGAAAAAATAAGCAGCAATGGCAGCTTCATCACGAAGAAAAATAGCTGTTGCTTTTTGTTCTGCCATAGGACTCCAAGCACCAATATGGCTCAAGAAAGCTTTCATTTTTGCTATCACTTGAGCCGGACCTAAACCCCACCCAACACGTACTCCGGTAGCAGCAAAAGACTTTGAAATACCATCTACAAAAATAGTATAGTCTTTCATGGCAGGGCGCAAAGCCACTACATTATCATAGGTCGTACTTCCAAAAGTGAGCGTCCAATACATTTGATCAAACATCAAATAGAGTTTCTTTTGATGAGTACCCCTCCGATAGTTTTCTTCAAGAATCAAATCGCATATTTTCTCCAGTTCATTTCTTTGAATAGTTGTTCCGGTGGGGTTTTGCGGCGAGCACAAACACAATAAAGCAGCCGCTGACAGGTGTGGCTCAATGTCGGCAGCTGAAGGCATAAAGTCGTTTTCAGGCTTAGTGTCAATGACACAATGTTGCCCCCAATTCATGTGTACATAATGGTTGTTATTCCATGAAGGTGCTGCATAAATTACTTTATCACCTTCATCTATTAAGGTTCTAAAAACGGTGTAAATAAGGGGTCTTCCGCCGCTGGCAATCAATATTTCGTCTAATTCATAACTCACTTGTTGATGCTTGAAAATAAAATCAGCTACAGATTGACGCAATTCTTTTAATCCATCTCCGGGCGGATAATTGGTATAGTGGTGTTGATAGGCAGCAATAATTTCAGCTTCCAACTTAGGTGGAATTGGAAAAATATGAGGGTCAAAATCTCCTATTGTATAGTTGTATATTTTTTCACCATTGGCAATACGAGATGCAATTTCATTTCCCAACTTAACAATCTCTGATCCAACAAGTGATTCGGCAAGTAAACTTAACTGACTCATAGGCATGCTTTAGAAACTAAAGATAATGTATGAACCTTAATTAATAAAGACCAATCTACAAGCCAAGTATTTCTTTTAAGCGTGTCATACCTGCTTTACTTACCGGAATCCTTGCTCCACAACGTAATACCGCGACATGACTATCTTTTTCATAAGGCTCAATTCTGAGTAATTGAGCTACCGGCAAGAGAAAGGAACGATGTGCCCGAACAAACTGTTTGGGATCCAGCACTTGCTCTATATGACTCAAGGTATCTTTCTTTAAAAAATGACGTTCGTTGGTATAAATTTTCACATAATCATCCGAAGCTTCAACATAATGTATTTCATGAGCCGGAATGATTCGGATGGTGCTGTTATCTTTCACAACCAGCCTATGTTGATATCCGGCAACCGGGCTTTCAGATAGCAGATTTTGCATTGAATCTACCTTACTTTTTCGATCTGTTTTTTGCCACTTAGCAATTGCCTTATCTAACCGATCTTTCGTAATGGGTTTTAGCAAGTAGTCAACCGCATGTGTATCAAAAGCTTTCAGTGCATATTCATCAAAGGCTGTAGTAAAAATAACTTGGGGAGGGTTTTCCAATAATTCCAGCATTTCAAATCCATTAATACGGGGCATTTGAACATCTAAAAAAACCAAATCAGGCCTATGTAGTTGAATAGATTTAAACCCTTCAAAGCCATCACCACATTCTGCTACAACTAACAGATCTTCATAAGGTTGGAGCAATTTTCGAATGAATTGACGCGCCAAGGGTTCATCATCTATCAATATTACTTTGTGCATAATTTTGTGGGATTTTTATTTGCGTTATAAAGGTATGGTCAGCAGATGTGGTTGCTAATAAATCTGTTCGTCCATACAATAAATACAAACGCCTATTGATGCCATCTAAACCAAATCCTGTTCCTTTTGGAGGATGAAATTCTGCATCATAAGGGTTGGAAATCATAATAGTCAAATATCCATCGGAAAGCCTTGCTGAAAAGCTAATTTGAACTTTGCCTGTCTGTCCATATAAACCAAATTTTATAGCATTTTCCAACAATGGTTGTAACAGAAATGGTGGCATCATCGCTGATTCTAATTCTTCACAATCAAATACAACTTCTAAGCGATCACCAAAGCGAATAGCTTCAATTTCAAGGTAAGTCTGAATGCGATTCAACTCATTAGAGAACAAAACGGCTTCATCGCTTTCTTGCTTCACTGAGTTGCGTAAAAAGTCAGATAATTTCCCAATCATTGATTGTGCCTTATCCGGATCAAGCAACATCAGTGCATTGACTGAATTAAGACTATTGTATAAAAAATGTGGTTGTAGTTGATTCCTTAACTTAAAAAGTTCTGCATCTCTTCGCATAGATGAAGCATCGCTAATTTGTATCAGTTGTTCATTCAATCGTTCATTCTTTCGCCATAAATATGCTAAAGTACTTGCCCAAGTTTGAATGAGTATGGATATAACCAATCGAGCAAAGCTGCTTCGAGAAACAAAAGTAAGTATGTGTTCATTATTCGAAAACACCAACCGCAGCACTGAACGATCAACATACCAAACAACTAAACCAACAATCACTCCTATAAATGAGGAATACATGCAAGCACCTGCATTGGTAGGATATGGGCGTGTTAACAGCAGTCCGATCCAAAGCATAGCAATTGTAAATGTAGATGCAACTAAAGTATCAACATACACAAATGGCAAGGGTAATCCATACTGTTGCAACCAAACAAAAATCAATCCGGATAAAATGATCCAAATGGCAACTATAAACCATCCAACGTTTTTGTGCATTTTAATTAAATAATGAGGGTGAAAAATTGCACAACAAATATTTCTGTTGATTCCTCGAAGATGTAACCTATATTTTTATTTCCCTTTTCCCTTATCGCCAAACAACTGAATAATTGGAGGAGGATTATTTTGGTAGTTCTTTAAAGACCGATGTAGGCTGTCTAATTTTTGGTTTAGGTTCAAATAATCACTGGAATTAGCTACCATCCTGCTTTGCATGATTTTTTTGGAAACATCAGACAGTTTAGAAAAGGCTTTTCGAATTGAATCAAATTGATTTCCAATTGGTGTAGTAGAAAGATTTTTTGTTTTTTGACCAACCTTACTAAGTTGATTGTTGATGGATAAATTTGATTGGTTGAGTTGACTAGTCCGTTCCTCTAAAAGATTCAATGAATTTCTAAACCTCTTAACATTTAAATCAGCTTTTTCAAGTTTCGAATTTGTCTTAGACAAAGATTTTTCCAAGTTTCGAATCTGAGATTGAGACTTTTCACTCAAACCACGATGTAGCATTTGGTTAAAGTTGTATAAAGTTGAATCAATAGTTCCTAATATAATTTCACCGGTAACAAAAAATGGAGTGACTTTAGAATAAAAATTATCCGAAAATGCACTATCAATTCCAGTTTGTAATTCGCTTCCAATTGGTAAATAAGCATATCCGCTTCCCTGTTCAAGTCGAATAGACTTACTTCCGTTGACATTACCATTAGCTATGACAATGCGAGTACCCTTCAATAAGCGAATAGAATCTTCTAAATTAATATCAACCCTTATTTTTTTTTCAAAATCAAGCTGAATATTTTTCACTGACCCTACTTTAACACCTCTTAGAAAAATGGGAGAAGTTACTTCAACACCTCGCACATCATTATAAAAGCCATAGTATGAGTTGCTATGCTCTTTGAAAAAAGCTTTCTTTGAGAAATAGAAAACCAAAAAGCCAATACCTATCATGGCAACAAGCCACCCAAAAATTCGTTTCAACATGAAAATGTAGATAAAGGTAAGGACATATACTGTTCAAAAAGTGTATAAAACTCAAAGAAATAGTTCATTATTGAGAATATCAAAACAATAAACATTTTCAGAAATACATAACAGACGCTATTTATTCACAATAGCAAATTCAGAAAGTGGATATTGTCAGCTTTGGAGTCAATTGCCGGAAGCTATCATGTAAGCGAAAGGCTTTATAGGAAAGACAACAACAGCCTCCTTATCTTGCCATCAGTCCGAATGAAACATCTGCCGGCATATTGTCTGATGACTTCACCAAACTTACTACTAAACCGGTGGTAGCCAGTTCATCAAAAGAGGCAACAATAGCAGCCGACTCCCCAACCAATGAAACACTTGGCGTAATGTTTACTACAGGCAGTTGGTCGAGGCTTAAAATAAACTCAATACGATTGGCTAAAGACATTATTGAAAGTATTGAACCCATCCCCTTATGATGGCATCGAGCCTTACCATCTTTGCCTCAACTTGTTGGGCATTGTTGCGTGGTAGCATCGCC
>JAFDXP010000088.1 GCA_018267875.1 Bacteroidota bacterium
ACAGTACATGATAATATTCTTATCCCGCGCATCTTTCAGCATTTCTACTGCCATAGGCAACTGTTGGCGAAAAGTATCCGAAGGCACTTCCATAGCCCCTTCAAAATGCCCCACCTCATACTCATAATGATTGCGCATATCAACTATGATAGTATCCGGGCGATCAGATAAAGCGTTGTATTCATCAGCTTTCAAGTATTTTCCTTTACGGCTCATGTCAAATGTTGGGTCTTCAATTCCATCTGCAACAATTTTCTCTCTAACCTTCATTCTTAGCACCCAAAAAGATTTGCCATCATCATCTACTGCTATATTTAAGCGAATACCATTCAAAGCTTGATCTGTTTGATAAAGTACATTTCGAAATTCTTCGAAATTATTTTCCGGTACGCTGATTTGAGCATTGATCCCTTCTTGTGCAATATAAATTCGCCCAAAAACCTTTAAGTCATAAAGCTTTTGATACAGGTTGTCGCGAAATGTCTGCGGATCTACAATTGGGAAATACTGATAGAATGAAACTGTTTTGCGGGGCTCTGTTTCTGCAAGCATACGCAATTTCAGTTCCTCGTTTGAGATGCGATTGTGTAACACTGGCATGGTGTACGTATTAGCTTCTTTTAAAAAAGGAAAATTGATCGGCAAAGGTAACGATTAGTCTTTTTAATATCCCATTTCAGGTAGTATTTAGTAGTTTTATCGGAAAACCAACCAGCAGATTTGCGAACCTATTTTACCGTTATTCTGTGTTTTATCTCGGTGCTAATAGCTGCACAACCCCGAATATTTAATATTCGCCGGCAAACAGGATTTTATCTCGATTCAAAAATTCTACTTACAAAAGGTCAAAATTTTTTAGTTATTAGCAACCGAAGGGATTTCATTCGACAATTTGGACAAATAAACAAACCGGATACACCCAATTTTCAATTTGATTATTTTATTGCTTTAGCTATGCCGCCTACACGCGAACAATGGTTTCTTGACTTTGAAACCCGCGCTACACGGGCGGGTAGCTACATTGAAGTGTATTGCAACATTCGATATGAAAAGCATAAAATCACCTATTTAGACCATCCGATAGTAACTGCTACCATTCCTCGATTTTTCAACGTTCATACGGTTAATTTTTATGACAACTCAACTAAAAAATTATTAGCTTCAATACCCATAAAATAGAAAACAAAAAATACTTCTTGATTTTGCTTCTCATTAAATCAGTTTTTTTCGTTGGTTTGCATGATGCGTACTTACTGGGTGAAAACACCGGCATGGCTACCCAAATGCTTTCCCAAATCATTGGTTTGGAAAATGCCGCGAACTCCGGCTGTCTATCTAACTTTTGATGATGGTCCTCACCCTGAAGCTACACCTCTTGTACTCGACCTTTTGAAAAAATACCAGGCAAAAGCAACTTTTTTTTGCATTGGCAAAAATGTAGCTCTATATCCCGATCTTTTTCAACGAATAAAAGACGAAGGACACACTTTTGGCAACCATACTTACAACCATCTTAACGGTTGGCGAAATGAAAATAGTGTTTATCTCCAAAATATACTCAAAGCACAAAGGCTAATTCCATCATCCCTTTTTCGTCCGCCTTATGGACGAATCAAGTTATCTCAAGCTCGAATTTTAAGCAAAAGAAAAGCGCCTTGGACTGTTTATATGTGGGATGTGTTGAGCGGAGATTTTGACACTACCCTATCGCCTTCAGACTGCATCAACAATGTGATTGAAAATGCAGAACAAGGCTCTATTATTGTATTTCATGATAGCGAAAAGGCATTACCACGAATGAAAGAAGCCTTACCTACTCTACTGGAATTTTGCCAACAAAAAAATTGGGAACTAAAACCCTTACCAACTCAGTTATGAACTTTATTGACACACATGTACATCTTTATGACGAGCAGTTTGAACAAGACTCAGATATGATCATTCAAAAAGCATTGGATGTCGGCATTAAAAGAATGTACATGCCTAATTGTGATCAAACCACTATTGCCCCCATGTTGGCTCTTGCTGAAAGGTGGGCGGAGTCTTGCTTACCGATGATGGGTTTGCATCCGGTATATGTAAATGCTGCTTTTGAAAAAGAGCTTAATATTGTTGAGGAATGGCTTAATAAACGTAAATTTTATGCCGTAGGCGAAATTGGCTTGGATAAATATTGGGATGTTCAATTTTTAGCAGAACAGAAAGTGGCATTTGAAAAGCAAATAGATCTGGCACTCGTTCACAACTTACCCATTGTAGTACATAGTCGAGAAGCAACACCCGATTGCATTCAAATAATCAAAGCAAAACAAAATGGGAATCTTCAAGGTATATTTCATTGTTTCAGTGGAACAGTAGATGAGGCAAAACAACTGATTGATTTAGGCATGAAATTGGGTATTGGTGGCGTTGCAACATTCAAGAAATCTACCCTACCGGAAGTCATTCGCACGATTGGCATCCGACACTTGGTGTTAGAAACCGATGCTCCATATTTAGCACCTGTTCCTTATCGAGGAAAAAGAAATGAGAGTGCTTATATTCCGCTTATTGCATCTACTATCGCTACCATTTTAAATATAACCATAGAGAACGTTGCAGAAATAACCAACCAAAATGCAGAAATAATTTTCGGCAAGTCATTGAAATAGCTATTTTTGCAGCCCTTCAAAAAATGGAGACGTGTCCGAGTGGTTGAAGGAGCACGCCTGGAAAGTGTGTATACGGGAAACTGTATCGCGAGTTCGAATCTCGCCGTCTCCGCCAAAAAATGAATAACCCGCTACGGCAAGCCCATAGCGGGTTTTCATTTTTGGGGTAGTTGATGAAGCCTAAGCCATCATGAAGTTGCAGAGTTTATACAAAGCTCTTGCGCCTACAATACTATCTATACAATCGCCGGTATTTTGACCGGTGCTCACTTCATTTAGGTCGAATCCAATCAGCTGTCTTCCGCTCTTAATCAATGTTTTGAACAAATAAAAAATCTGCTCTAATTCAAAACCACCAGGAACGGGCGTGCCTGTATTCGGACAAAGTTTTGGATCAAGTCCATCAATATCAAAGCTTATATAAACTTTCTGAGGTAGTTTAGAAACAATTTCTTCACAAATTGATTTCCATGTTTCACCTTCAAATTGACGTTCTTTAATCTGATGATCAAAGTAGGTATTGATTCTTCCTTCGGATTGTTTTATAACCTCAACTTCCTCATCACAATAATCTCGAGTTCCAACTTGAACTAATTTAGATACTTGAGGAAATTGGTGCAACACATTATACATGATGGAAGCATGAGAATAAATAAAACCTTCATAGGCATTGCGTAAATCGGCATGAGCATCAACTTGTAAAATACCAAATGAATCATGCACTTCAGATAAGGCTTTGATGAAGCCAAGAGGCGTGCTATGATCACCTCCAATTAAACCCACTTTTTTGCCTTCACGAAGTAAGCGAGATGTCATTTCATGCACCCAATTATGCAACATTACGCCCGCTTCATTCACTTCATTTAGCTTTGTTTGCAACTGCTTGTTTTCAGCTACATTTCCTCCTTCTATCAAAAAAGAAATAATTAACTCAGCACATTGTCGAAGAAAGTCGCTTTTTCGTTTAATGTTTTTATCCACCGGGAGCATGTGAAAGCCTCGTTTCCATGCATTAGGCACATCCGGATCATAGAGATCTACTTGCATAGACGCTTCGAAAATATTCTCCGGACCACGAGAGGTTCCGTCTCTGTATGAAATGGTTACTTCCCAAGGAACGGGTAATAGTACCAATTCTGCATCTGCCTCTTTAAAAGGCAACCCAAAAATATTGTTTGATTTTAAGCCGACACTGTTCGGATCAAAGCCCGACAAATCCACCGCCATGAATAGTTATTTTTTAACGCGCCAAAATTAAACTAAATGTAGAGATAGCGCGCAAAGGCGTAAATTTGCCGGCGAAAACAAAAAGAAACCTACTGTTTAGTGAATTTTAGAGGCGAGTTTCTGCTTTTGTTTTTGCAAAAATTCATAATTGAAAGGGTTGTAATCAGCTTTGCATGAAAAGAACACACATTGTCATTCTGGTTTTGGTGGCTGCCGCAGTTTGCGTTATCGTAAGCATGTTTGGCGATTTTAGCACCTACGAAACGTTTAGTTCGGCGGCAAAAGTGCCGGGTAAGCAGTATCATGTAATTGGGTTTCTAGAAAAAGACAAAACGATGGAATATGATCCCATTAAGGATCCAAATCATTTTAGCTTCTATGTAAAAGATAAATCCGGAGCGGTCAGTAAGGTAATTTTCAATGGTGCAAAGCCAACTGATATTGAAAAGAGTGAGCAAATCGTGATGACCGGATATGTAGATAACGGCACTTTTAAATGCAGCAAAATTCAAATGAAGTGCCCTTCCAAATATAAGAAAGATCAGGTGGCATTAGGCAATGCAGGATAATTTTACAATCGGTTTTACAAGCATCATAGCAAGCGTTGAATGCAGCACTAATCTGTGTTCTCAAAATTTGCATCTCATAAACATAAATAGCCTTGAATACACAATACGTTGGTGAACATTTGGGACCTGGGCAACTGGGTCATTTTTTTGTGATACTATTTTTTGTAGCAGCACTGTTTAGTACGTTCAGTTACTTTAGAGCAACCCAATCCACCCTTCAAAATAACTTGACAAACCCCTGGATTCGCTTAGCCCGCACGGGTTTTGTCATTCATGCCATGGCAATAGTAGGCATTTTTGGTACATTATACTATATCATTGCCAACCACCTTTTTGAATATAATTATGCTTGGGAACATTCGTCTCGTGCCTTGCCCATGAAATATTTGCTATCCTGTTTTTGGGAAGGTCAGCAAGGTAGTTTTATGCTTTGGGCATTTTGGCATAGCATTCTTGGGTTGATTGTTATGTTCACGAGCAAACAGCTTGAAAGCCGCGTCATGACCATCATTTCGATGGTTCAGGTAATTCTGGCCACTATGCTGCTTGGCTTTTATTTTGGTGATCATATAAAAATAGGTAGTACCCCTTTTTTACTATTGCGCGATGCCATGCAGAATGCACCGGTATTTCAGCAGGCAAACTATATGAGTTTTATTAAGGATGGTAATGGGTTAAATCCGCTCTTGCAAAACTATTGGATGGTCATTCATCCACCCGTTTTGTTTTTAGGTTTTGCTTCCACACTCATCCCTTTTTCATACACCATTGCAGCATTATGGAAAGGAGAATATCAAACTTGGATCCGCGATACCAGAATTTGGAGTTTGTTTTCTGGTGCTGCATTAGGTACCGGCATTATGATGGGCGGAGCTTGGGCTTATGAATCATTGACCTTTGGGGGTTATTGGGCTTGGGATCCTGTAGAAAACGCCTCCTTAGTGCCTTGGATTATCGGGGTTGCTGCCTTTCATACACTCATTATTTTCAAAGCAACAAAACGAGCCTTACCAACTACGCTTTTGCTTTATGTTCTAACTTATTTCTTCGTTTGGTATTCTACCTTTTTGACAAGAACTGGTGTACTTGGCAATACTTCCGTACATGCATTTACAGGAGAAGGAAAATCACTTTATTGGCATTTGATTGTGGTAATGGGAATTGTGTTGTTGTTAAGTTTCGGATTTTTGATTGCACGATGGAAAAAACTTCCTCGCATTCAGGTAGAAGAAGGAACAAATTCACGTGAATTTTGGATGTTTATCGGTTCTATAGTTTTACTACTCTCCGCGCTACAAATATCCATTAGCACGTCTATACCGGTGTGGAGTCCATTAGCAAAATGGATCAGTGGAAAAGAAATTGCCCCGCCCGTTGACCCTATTCATCACTATAACAGCATTCAAGTGTGGGTTGCCATCATTATCGGATTGCTTTCTGCTGCTGTATTGTATTTGAAATTTAAAACTTCAGATACCAAGTTGTTTTGGAAACGAATTGCCGTGTTGAGCAGCATTGCATTAGTTGTGTCAATTACAATTGGTGTGTTGGAGAAAATAAATGTCATACAATATGCAATTCTACTTTTTGTTTCTGTATTTGCCATCTTATCTAATCTCTATTATGCATTCAGCATCCAGAAAAAAATAAAAAAAATGGGGGCCGCCATATCGCATTTGGGGCTTGCTCTAACTCTTCTCGGTGTGTTACTCAGCTCATTCAAAAAAGAAGTTATTTCTTTTAACACCCTTGGTGTAACAATGGATTTTGGTAAAAAAACTGCTGCTGAAAATGTAAAAGAAAGCAGGGAAAATGTTTTATTGTTTCGGAACACACCAGTTGTGATGGGCGACTATTTAGTTTCTTATGAAGGTGATAGCATTTCTTCCAGCGATCCACGCACCTTTTTCAAAGTGCATTATGAACGCCGTGATAGTGCTACCGGACAATTGAAAGAAACGTTCACTCTCTATCCCGATGCCTTTGTAAATCCCAAAGGGCAAGAAGGTTTAATTGCCAACCCATCTTCTCGACACTACCTGCATAAAGACATCTTCACGTTTGTAACACAAGTACTTGATCCTACTAAAAAGACCGATACTGCGGCTTACAAATCATATACCTTAAAAAAAGGTGACAGCGTTTTTCTTGCAAATGGGTTTGTCGTATTCTCTGATTTTGAAGATGCGGTTTATGCTCAAGAAAATGGCAACATTTCTGTAAAAGCAAAACTGAATGTTTTTGACTTGAAAGGAAAAGCAGGCGAAATGAAACCCGTGTATTCAATTGAAAATAATCGTGAACAATTTTTCAAAGAAGACACTTTGAAAAGTATGGGTCTATACGCTCGATTTGTCAAGATATTACCAGATCAAAATGCAGTAGAAATCCAAATCAAACAAACAAACCCAAAAGATGACTACATAGTTTTGAAAGCTCTTTTATTCCCATTTATCAACGTAGTGTGGCTTGGCATTATAGTTATGGTTGCCGGTTTTATTCTTAGCATGATAAATAGAATCACTCAAAAAGATAAACAACCTCAAGGAATACGCTAAAAACAACACATTCAGCTTTCAAAACCTGCTACTAATCATCTTTCTAAAGCACTCATTCTATGAGTGCTTTCATTTTATTACCGCTTATCTCTCTTGCCTTAAAATTGTAAACGACTTGTTAACCGCTTGCAAAGCTGTCGTTAACTACTATGTCGTTTCTTGCCCCATCTGAATCGCCGTCTAATCTTTGCATCGTCAAACAAAACAAATGACAAACTCCAAAACAAAAAACTTTTTTAAACAAAAACCAAAACACCAAAAACAAAACCTCA
>JAFDXP010000089.1 GCA_018267875.1 Bacteroidota bacterium
AATTACAGGTGCTACTTATGGCGGCAACCAAAATTTTACTGTTAAGTATAAAGCAACTCCCGGCTTTGCTTACCCTGCCGGTGTATATTCTACCGATGTAGTTTATACCGCTACTCAGCAATAAGCTATTTAGTTCGCAATAATTATAAAACCTCGTCAAAATTGGCGTGGTTTTATTTATTTTGGCACATCAAATACTATTTTATTTATGCGCTGGATGGGACAACGCGAAAGCGATAATGTAGAAGACCGTAGAGGAATGGGGGGCGGGAAAATTGTTGGTGGTGGAATTGGAGTTACCCTCATTGCTATTGTGATTTATTTGTTGGGCGGTGATCCCTCGCAAGTGTTGCAAAGCAGTAATGCCAATGTGCCACAACAAAGTACTTATCACGAAACAGCAGCTGATTCAGTGGCTAAAAGTTTTGTTCGAGTAGTGCTGGCTAACACAGAAGATGTTTGGACAGATCAATTTACTAAAATGGGTGAAACATACCAACGTCCTAAGTTGGTTTTGTTCACCATGTCCACACAAAGCGGATGTGGAGGTGCCAGTGCCTCTACCGGTCCATTTTATTGCCCTTCAGATGAAAAAGTGTATATTGACCTTTCATTTTACGATGAATTAAAAAACCGATTTCATGCTCCGGGAGAGTTTGCCATGGCTTATGTAATTGCACATGAAGTAGGTCATCATGTACAACATTTGTTAGGCATTTCTGATAAGGTACATCAACTGCAACAGCAAGGATCTCAGGAGCAAGCGAATGCACTTTCTATTCGATTAGAGCTACAAGCGGATTTTTTAGCTGGCATGTGGGCGCATCATGCACAGCAAATGAAAAACATTCTTGACCCTAACGATATAGATGATGCCTTGGCTGCAGCAAAAGCAATAGGCGATGATCGGTTGCAACAAGAAGCACAAGGGTATGCGGTTCCTGAGAGCTTTACCCATGGCACTTCTAAGCAAAGAATGTACTGGTTTAAAAAGGGGTTTGATAGTGGGAATATGAACGATGGAAATACGTTTGATTCAAATGCTTTATAGTGAAAGGATTTGCTAGTGATAATTATGCCGGAGTTTTACCTGAAATAATGATTGCTCTTCAATCGGCTAATGAGCAACATGCCATTTCTTATGGAGCAGATGATATTACTTTTAGAACGAGAAAGTTGTTTAGTGAATTGTTTGAAGCAGAAGTAGAAGTGCTTTTTGTGTTTAATGGTACAGGTGCTAATGTATTAAGCATGAGTGCTGCTACCCAGTCTTTCCATTCTGTTCTTTGTGCCGACACTTCACATGTTTATATGGATGAATCTTCAGCACCTGAAACCTTTACAGGCTGCCGCTTCATTCCAATTGCTACTAATCAAAATGGGCAATTAGAATCCAAAGCTATTGCTCGTCATATCATTCGAAAGGGCGATATTCATTTTGCTCAACCTCGATTATTGTCCATCACGCAATCAACAGAATACGGAACAGTCTATTCTTTATCCCATCTTCAAGAAATCAGTCAATTAGCCCATAAACATGATTTGTATGTTCACATGGATGGCTCTCGTTTCTTTAATGCTGCTGCAAATTTGAATTGTTCGATAAAAGAAATGAGTACTGATTTGGGGCTTGATATCCTTTCTTTAGGAGGGACAAAAATGGGTTTAATGTATGGTGAAGCAGTAGTAGTTTTCAATAAAAAGCTAACTGAAAATATATTTTTCAAACAAAAGCAATCCATGCAGCTCGCATCAAAAACACGATTTATTGCTGCTCAATTTGAAGCACTTTTATCAAACAATCTTTGGGAAAAGACAGCTACTCATGCAAATAAAATGGCGCAAAAATTAGTTCAGGAATTGAAGGGTTTTAAACAAATTACAATTACTAAACCGGTAGAAGCAAATGCAGTTTTTGCTATTTTTCCATTAGCATGGATTAGCCAGTTGCAACATTATTTTCCATTTTATGTCTGGAATGCAGAAACAAATGAAGTTCGATTGATGTGTGCTTGGGATACAAAACCAGATGATGTCAAAGACTTTATTGCCATGATTCAAGCATTAGAAAATAGTCATGTTCAGTAGCTGATAATTTGTTAAATAGTTTGACAGTATTGGCTACTTCCTCTATTTTTCTATTTTTGTTGCCGTCTGTAAAAAAGTATAGTGCTATGCTTGCTTTTGTAGGCACTGTTCATTAGCAACTATCATTAATTAAAACAGCAAAATCCAAACATCATTCAAATGAATTATCGCAAAGTCAACAACCTTGTTGGGTGGATCACATTTGCCATAGCCGCTTTTGTGTACCTGAGTACTATTGAACCTACTGTTAGTTTTTGGGATTGTGGCGAGTTTATTTCCTGTGGCTACAAATTAGAAGTAGGACACTCACCGGGTGCACCTTTCTTTATGCTGATACAGCGTATGTTTGGAATGTTAGCCGGAGGCAATTTACAAGCAGTGGCTAAGTTTATCAATGCGTGGTCTGCCTTAGCCAGTGCCTTTACGATTTTATTTTTGTTTTGGACGATAACACATTTTGCTAAACGCTTAATTGCACCTAATGATGAAGAAATAGACGGCAAACAGCTGGCTCTTATTATGGGGGCCGGTTTGATAGGTGGTTTAGCCTATACATTTTCCGACACGTTTTGGTTTTCAGCCGTTGAAGGTGAAGTGTATGCGACCTCTTCGATGTTTACAGCCATTGCATTTTGGGCAATGCTGAAATGGGAACACGTAGCTGATCAAAAATATGCAGATCGTTGGTTGATCTTGATATTCTATTTAATGGGCTTGTCTGTGGGCATTCACTTGTTGAACTTATTGACTATCCCGGCTATTGCTTTAATCTATTATTACAAACGGTATAAAACGACCACTATGGGAGCTATCATTGCTTTCTTAATTGGTTGTGTAGCTCTTGCTTTTATTCAGTTTGGCGTGATTCAGGGTGTGCCTTGGTTAGCTTTCAAATTTGAATTATTATTTGTCAATAGCTTTGGTTTGCCTTTTGATTCAGGAGCTATCTTTTTCCTTTTGATTTTTGGCGTTTTATTGATTTGGCTTTTGATTTATGCCAAAAAGAAAAGCTATTATCTGATGCACACCGGTATGTTGTGTCTCATTTTTGTTGTAATTGGTTTTCTAAGCTATTTGGTTCCGGTAATTCGTTCCCGTGCAGATGTACCTATTGACATGACTAATCCAGATAATGCCAATCGTTTTCTTTCTTACGTAAATCGCGAACAATTTGGCTCTCAACCATTGTTGTTTGGACCTGATTTTGACAGCCCGATTGAAAGTGTAGAAACCAAAGGATATGCTTATGATCAAACTAAAAAAAATGGAAAGGATTTTTATGATATTGTAGGTAAAAAGCAGGAATATAAATACGGTGAAACTCGCTTTTTTCCACGTATTTGGGATGCAAATGATCCACAACACGTTCGCTTTTATCGTGAATATTTAGGATTGACAGATGGCGATTCTCCCACCTCTGCAGATAACATGAAGTATTTCTTTGGCTACCAAATGAATTGGATGTGGTGGCGATATTTTATGTGGAACTATGCCGGTCGTCAAAACGATTTTGAAGGACAAGGTGAAGTGAAAAACGGTAATTGGGTTTCAGGCATTAAATTCTTAGACAAAGGTAGAGTGGGTGATATGGATAAAATGGCTGACGGTTATCGAAATAATAAAGCAAGAAACCAACTTTATTTTTTACCACTCATCTTAGGTATTCTGGGACTTGTATTTCAGTTTAATAATAACAAGAAAGATGGCATTATTACGTTTATGCTTTTCTTCTTTACCGGAATTGCAATTGGCATTTACCTCAATATGCCTCCGCTTCAACCGCGTGAACGAGACTATGCCTTTGCCGGATCTACGTATGCCTTTGCTATTTGGATAGGTTTAGGTGTATTGATGGTGAACGAATGGTTACAGCGTGTCATTAAGGGTTCGCCCGGTGCGTTTGCCAGCATTGCTCTTTGTCTTGTAGCAGTGCCCACTTTAATGGCAAAAGAAGAATGGGATGATCACGATCGTTCACAAAAAACGGTGGCTCGCTCTACAGCCTACAACACGCTAATGTCTTGTGCGCCAAATGCCATTCTTTTTACCTTTGGTGATAATGATACTTATCCTTTATGGTATCTGCAAGAAGTAGAACACCTAAGACCTGATATTAGAATTATCAACACAAGCTTATTAGGCATTGATTGGTATATTGACCAACTGAATTATAAAATTAATGATGCAGATGCCGTACCCATGATTTGGAAAAAAGAAGATTATGTCGGCGATCGAAAAAACTATGTTCGATACTATGAAAGTCCACAAATTCCAAAAGGACAATATTTTAACCTGAAAGAAGTTTGTCAGTTTATGCTAAGCAAAGACGATAAAGATAAACTTCGTACGATGGGGGGAGATATGGAAAACTATTTCCCAACCAAAAACTTTATGATGCCAACACCAAGCCGCGAACAACTGATTGCTCTTGGAATGATTAATCCTGCAGATAGCACACCAATTGATTCTTCTTTCCGATTCAGCTTTAGCAAAGACGTAGCTTACAAAGATGATATTGCTGTTTTGCAAATCGTTGCAGCTGTTGCAGCTGATGGTTGGAAGCGTCCTGTTTACTTCGGTTCGGGTATGGGCGACAATTATCAAGGCATGAATGACTATATGCGTCTTGAAGGCACTGTGTTTCACTTAGTGCCATTTAAAAATGCCGTAGTTCGTCAAACAAACCCCGGAGATATGGGATTTGTTGATGCCGAAAAAGGTTACAACTTGTTTACAAAGACATATATATGGGGCGGTGCGGAAAAGACAAATGTTTATTTTGATGAAAAAAATAGACAAATGTTGACAACCTATCGTATAAATGCAGCCAGAGTAGCTGATGAATTAACAGCACGCGGAATGCAAAAACAAGCTGTTGAAGTACTGGATGCTGTGGTGAAAGGAATTACACCACAATCGTACGCATACGATGCTCCAGTCTATTATATGGTAATGTCCTACTATAAAGCCGGAGCTAAAGATAAAGGTGGAAAGTTAGCTATGGCATTGGCTAAAAACATGGAAGATGATTTGAAGTATGCTCTGGATTTGGGCAGTGAAGATCAACGTAATAGCTTGGCTCGAGATGTTCAGAATGATCTCACCATCTTGAACATTATATCATCTGTGGCTAAGCAATCCGGTGATTCAACCACGGGAAATACTTTAAGTCAGCGTTTTCAAACGATGGCTCAAACCGTAAGCAGTAAAATGGACATGCGAGCATTCCAACAGCAGTAGTCAGAAAATTATTTAATTCAAAATTTTAGAAGGCCTCTTTGTTAAATGCAAAGAGGCTTTTGTTTTGCTGAGTTTGCTCTAAATAGTTAGCCGTTCATTAAATTAGCATAACATATTGATTGTTGGTAAATTAATTAGTATAAACGTTGAAAGTAATGCGAGGTCTCAAATCTTTGCAGTTTAATTCCTGCATTTTTTTATGATTTCCTGAAGAAAGAGTACTCATCAGTCAAGCTTGTTTTCTTCTTTTGAAGATGTACTCAACCAAAAGCATCCTTTGTACATTTTAGCGGGTAAAATAGGTTGGGATAATTTTGAACTTAACACGTACTTACCTAATTGGCTAAGCAAAGGATATCTGCACTTAGCATGAATGGTATAAGCTCCTATTATGTAAATAAATAGAAAACCTGATTTAATCTATTATTGAATAGTAATTTATAATGTGTTTTCACTTTCTGAATTACCATGCTAAAAAAGCTTAAAAATCATATCTTGACAATCTAAACTTAGCCAAATTTATCATAAGAAATGACTCTCTCAATAAATTTGACTAAGTTGATTACTAAAATTAGTTAATTCTTTCTGTTTTATGATTCTAATGTGATTACTCAGTTTTTTGTAAGTTTTTCTATTTTAATTAGTTATAGAAACAGTAAAATTACTTTTTAATTCGTAATACTTCTAAATTTAAGTTGGCGCAAAACCAACCCCAATGTTGCCATTCACCGGCTCCGGGTGTATTTTTCACGATTAAAAGAGTTGGCGTAGTATGATAGGTACTATATCCTCCGGTTAGTTCCAGGAATGGATAGGCTTTCAAAGCAAAATTCAAATCTATCTCTTGTCCAAGGTTTGAATCTTGTTTCGCATTGGCAACATACACTTCACCGGTTGAATTAAACCAATGTGCCATTAGATTTAATTTAGCTTTAGCAGCAGGCTTAAAGCCTAAAGAAACATACTTATCACATAAACCTACATTTCCATGAGAGTTACCGGCAAAAAAGTAATCCATATTGCCATAAAACTTATGGTTGGTAGCAAAAGGAACTGCAAAGGCATGATTGGTAGAATTAGCTTTCCCTAAGTCGTTTCCACTCAAATAATCCCAACCGATAGCGGCATCCCAATTTTTAGCAAAAGGTAATCCTGCTTTGAGGGCAAACATATATGCACCTGTATTCATGCCGGTAGCACTTTCTCCCATTTGATAGAATCCGGATGCACTTATAAACCATTTAGTTGAAGTACGGAAATAGTTTAAGCCAATAGTTTGTTGTTGACGAACAGTTTTGTCAACTGTATCAAAAAGTGCGTTTTGCATACCTATGTTGTATGCTACTAAGCTCATATAACCATACTTGCCAATTATAGCTTTTCCATAAAGGGTTTGCATAGTCTTATATATCTGTGCATCATTGGTAGCATAACGGTTGCCGGCTGGATTATTAATGATGTTGTCGTAATTGGTTTTGTAGTTTTGATTGTAAGCAGCATAAAAGCGAAAATCCAAACGACCATGACGATAGAGAATAGCAAGGGCATCATGTGATCGAGCACCCTGAGCCCAATCTACTACGCCAAAAATTCGTTCATCATCTAACGAAATAGCTTGGCGACCAAAACGTGTACGAAAACTACCATTTAATTTCACATCACCATAAGCTTCAAACAAGCCGATTGTATTGCCTCCTTTTTCAGTTGGCTGAACTGCATTTGCTTGCCCCCAAATGGATACATTTTGAAGTGAAACACGCAAATCAAGTAATTCTTTATGATGGTAATCAAAATTGAGTCGTTGGCGGCTGCTAACTAATGCTGCCGGATCTTCGCTAAGCATCAAAGGACGAAAGTTACCGGAACGGTATTCTGCTTTAGGTCGAAGTTGTGCTGACAGTGAAAAATAACTGCTGTCTTGAGCAAAAATAGCCCCTGTGCTGCCGGTCATTAAGACCATCGACAGCAAGAAAAATCTTGTTGACATAAATTTTTAGTTAAATGATTTTGTTTACACGATAGAAATAATACGTGTTAATAATATTTTCTAATTTCTTGAATGGTTTGTGTATGATCTTGCCCTAAACCTTCTTTCCTAAAACGGATTATGCCGTAAGGATCGAGAACGGTAATAATGTTGCTATGTGCAAAGTTACCATCTTCATCTTTCTCAAATTGAACATCTAATAATACACCCATATTTCTGACTGTATTTTCACTGCCATGAAGGAGTATGAAATTTTTATCTAACTCATGTTTGTTTGCAAACTCTTTCAGTTTTGCAGGAATGTCTCTTTCTGAATCAAAACTTACTAATACAAAATTTACTTTATCAGCATCAGAACCCAGTTTTTTTTCTATGTCTTGAACATCAGATGTAAGACGAGGACAAACAAAGGCGCAATGGGTGAAAATCATGGAAATAACGGTTGGCTTTCCCTTGAGTTGACTGAGTGTAAATGGTTGATTATCTTGTGTTTGAAAGGTGTCTTGAATTTGGTAAAGACTTTCTGAAAGTTCCTTTTCTGAAGGGGTTGGTTGAGCAACTTTTGTATTTACTATTGACTTTGATTCCTCTTTTTTGGTATTGCAAGCCGAAAGCGTAAAAAGAAGAACAAATGAAAAGAGAAAAAAGCGAGTTGTCATTGGTTGTTTTATTTATCTATTATTTATTTTAATCAAAAATTGCTTTTTGTCAATTGTTTGCGTGAGGGATAGTGGTGGAAAGCCCACAGCAAGGTACGAGCGAGGACTTGGAACGGATAGCCCGACCCCGAAGTTTTTTACGAAGGGGGCACGCCCAAGATATTATAGCTATAAATCTTTTACACATCTAAAACCGAGATTTGGAATACAATATTTACCTTTTAAGCTGCCACGATAACTAAATCGAATGTAGCTTGCATAATCCTCTTTGTTTTGAACACCCAGTGAGCCGGCAGCACAGAACATCAGTGCTTCATCAGTATTGCTTCCACGTGAATCACTTGAAGCAACGAAGCTGTTGAAATCAAAAACCCATTGCCATACTAATCCGTTCATATCCCACAGTCCATATTGATTTTGATAAGTGCTTTTTACGGGTGGTAAAATGGTTGGGTTTGGCTTACTGTACCACTCGAGAATGTAGGCTATAAGTGTTTTGTTTTTCAGGTCTTTAGGTTTCCCATTTCCTGCATGTTCCCATTCCGGTACGGTAGGTAATCTTTTTCCTGCCCATTGTGCATAAGCCCGAGCTGCGAACCAACTGACATTGACAACCGGTGCATTTGGGTTATTAAGATTTCCGGTACCGATTTCCAAATCGCTTTTCCAATGAGCGAGATAGTTTTTATCCGCAAATAATGGATTTACCTTCGTTTTTCTCCAAATAGGGTTAGCCTTTACGAATGTCAGAAATTCTGCATTTGTAACTGTTGTTTCGTCCATTTTTAAAGCTTTTACGGCAATCGGCTTATTGGTTGCCCGTTTTAAAAAAGGTTGATACCAGCCGGCAGGCACCAAAACCATTTTTTTTACAAGGGGTTTAGACCCATTTGTTTTGGAAATAGTTGTGGGATGGCTTTGTAAATCAGCAATTTGTAAGAAGAATATAGATAGTGTAAAAATAAATATCCGTAAGATGAATAGTGATTGTCTGCCTGCTTTCGATTGCAATTGCTGACTTGATTTCATCTTACGGACATTTTAAATAGTTAAGGAATGGAGCTACAAAAGTAGCTGCTATTTCTTAATCTTGTTGTAGATGTTTGGGTTCTCATTTCCCGCTACCTTGATTTGCGCTAAAGCTCCTTTGTGGAAGGTGCGGTAAAGCGCATGGTCAACGATATTCATGGTGCCTGGAACTTCCATTTGCATTTCAACAATAGAAGAGCCGCCAGCAGGAATTACGGTAGTTTGCACATTTTCATTAACATCTTTACCACCTTCCATATACACTTTGTCAAATATTTCGCCGATTACGTGAAAGGATGAAGTAAGGTTAGGTCCACCATTACCTACATACAGTCGAACGGTTTCACCTACATTTGCTGTCAAAGCATTTTTTCCGGCATTTCCACGAACTTTTCCGTTAAAAAGTACGTAGGTAGGGTTTTCGTCAATTGCTTTTTGCTCATCAAACTCTTGCAAACCGGGGGCATCAAATCTACCTTTTGTATAAAAATCGCCTTGCATCACATAGTATTCTCGATCTACCTTGGGCAAGCCGGCTGCCGGCTCAACAAGTATCAGACCATACATACCATTAGCAATGTGCATACCTACTGGGCCGGTAGCACAATGATATACATACAAGCCCGGATTAAGGGCGCGGAAATTAAAAGTTGCGCTTTGTCCGGGAGCAACGTTAGATGCTTCAGCACCGCCGCCGGGTCCATTTACAGCATGAAGATCAATATTGTGTGAAACTTTACTATTAGGAGAGTTAGTAAGTGTAAATTCTACCATGTCTCCTTCTCTCACACGAATAAAACTGCCCGGTACCGATCCATTGAAGGTCCAAAATGTATAGTCGCTACTATCAGAAATCTTCATCACTTTCTCTTCAACTGTCATGTGCACTTTTACCCTTTTTGGTGATGTGTAAGTAAGTGGCTTGGGAACTAAGGGTGGTGCAGTTAGTTCGGCTGTTACATCGCCTGTTAGCACCGTATCCGGCCAATGACGAGCAAAAACATTGTTATTACCACTATTGCCGGAGCCGCTGCCCTGACAAGAAGCCCAAAAGATGCCACTACCTATTAAGGCAGAATAGGCTGCTGTTTTGAAAAAAGCTGTGATTTTTGTGTCCATATTATTTTGAGTTAAACTTTAAAAAGAACAAAGGCAAAAGTCCGAAGTACAAAACGACTGTACAATGATGAACCTCAGATAAAAAAGTGATTTTACGCAATCAATTTCCTGACAAAAGTTGGGTTTTTGCATTAAACGCCAATAATTGGACTGTAAATGTAAGAATGAAGTAACAAATGTAAAAACGATTTACTTTTATATAGTTTATTTTTATGCGTCTTGTAAACTAATTTATTTTAGGATATGATTTCTTTTAATTTTACTAATGCTTGCTTTTGAAGTGCCATAAAATAAGCCTAATATTGCTTCTGAAAATTCAGTAAAATGCCTAAGCTGATTCAAAATGACTCTAACTATCAAACCTTCAATAATAGTCTGGGAAAAGACCTAGATTTTATCTTAAAAAAGCATAGATTTCCTATAAAGTGGTATCATGTTTTCTCATTGATTCTTATTTTGAGTTCGGTGTGGATAATGTCTATTTTAATTACTATTTCGCCCAAAAGACCCATTAGCTATATGTATTGGTTGATGTTGGCAATTACCGGTGGTATTACAATATTGTCATTATGGCGAACTATTCAATCTATGCGATTTATAAAACTAAAGACAGGAAAATCAAAGTTGGGAAATATGTCGCTGCTTGAATGTTTTATGTCTTTCAATCATTTTTTGGTTTATCGCCATCCAATTTATGAAAATGTTTTTATGATTGGTAGTCGTCAATTGGCTGATCGGGGTAATATGCAAGAGTTTTTAGTGTTTATTGCAATTGATGATCTTATTTTGATGAATAGTCATTTTGTAAACAATGCACTTTTTCAAATACGATTACTTCCGCCTTTGCATGTACGAAGTATGAGGGATCAATTAGCAAGTTTTATTAATGATATTTCGATATCAGGAACAAATGTTCAACGTTAATTAGAAGAAATAAAGCACTAAATTTTTCATTTAGAAATTAAGAAATTCATTTTAGTATTTTATAATCAGAGGGTGAGAAGAATCAGTTTTTGAGAAGTGATTGTTCGCTAATTTTGCAAATCCAATATTTTGAATCACTAAATTTCAATACCATGAAAAAAATTACAACATTAGTTACAACTTGTTTGATTTCAGTTGTATCATTTGGTCAGGTTGCCACTTCGTTAAGTCCCAAACCGGATCCTAATAAAAAACTGATGAAAGTTGAAGCATCTTGTGGAGAATGTAATTTTGGTTTAGACGGTACAGATTGTGATTTAGCAGTTCGTATTTCTGGGAAAGCCTATTTTGTAGATGGAGTAACCATAAAAGACTTTGGCCACCCACATGATGAGAATGGTTTTTGTGTAGCCGTTAGAAAGGCTGAAGTGCAGGGAGATGTTGTGGATGGAAGGTTTAAGGCTTCGTACTTTAAGTTGTTGGAAACAAGGAAAAAGAAATAATTCGGTAATAAAATTTAATTTTTAAAAGGCTCTCTTGCATTTTCTTTGGAAAGCAAGGTAGCCTTTGTTATTTTATAAAAAAAAATCCTAAAAGTTTTTTGTAAATTCAATAATGTGTAACTAAGGCGGTAATTATTGTTCAAAGAATTATTATTCTTGAACAATAAAGAGTGATAATTTGATTGTTTGTAAGCCAAATAAATAGCCATTTTATCCTAATTATTATAATTCTCTTAATGACTATTCTACTTACTTTCAATAAAATATTGCAAACAGCAAAATGAACAACATTCTAATCATTGATGATGAAGAAAAGCTACGATCATTGCTTTCAAAGATTATTACTTTGGAAGGCTTTGAAGTTTTTCAAGCTGGTGATATCAAATCCGGTCTCAGAAAAATAGAAAGCAACGAAATTGACGTAGTGCTTTGCGATGTGAAATTACCAGATGGAAATGGCGTTGAGACTACCAAAATCATCAAAGAAAAATATCCAACTGTCGAAATCATTTTACTTACTGCTTATGGCAATATTCCTGATGGCATTCAAGCCATGAAAAATGGTGCTTTCGATTACATTATTAAAGGTGACGATAATAACAAGATAATCCCACTACTTTATAAAGCAATCGAAAAAGTAGGATTAACCAAGCGTGTTGCTCAATTAGAAAAACAATTAGACAAAAAGTATTCATTTGATACCATTATTGGAAAATCAAAGACAATTCAATCAGCTATTAATGCAGCAAGGAAAGTAGCAACATCTGATGCAACCGTTTTATTAACCGGTGAAACAGGAACTGGAAAAGAAGTATTTGCTCAAGCTATCCATAATGCTAGTTTAAGAAGCAAACAAAACTTTATTGCTGTCAATTGCTCTGCTTTTAGTAAAGAATTATTGGAGAATGAATTATTTGGTCATAAGGCTGGTTCATTTACAGGTGCTATTAAAGATACCAAAGGTATTTTTGAGGAAGCTAACAATGGAACGGTTTTCTTAGATGAGTTAGGTGAAATGCCACTTGATTTACAAGCAAAATTGTTGCGAGTATTAGAAACTGGCGAATACTTAAAAGTGGGCGACAGCAAAACGACAAAGGTAAATGTCCGCATCATTGCTGCTACCAATAGAGATTTAAGAAAAGAAATTGAAAATGAAAATTTTAGAGAAGACTTATTTTATCGGATTGCAGTTTTTGAAATTCAACTTCCCTCCTTACATGAAAGATTGTCTGATATTGAAGAGTTAGCTTATTTTTTCCTGAAAAAATGTACAAGAAATAACAATAAAAAAATTACTACAATTTCAAAAGATTATATTGATTTACTCAAACAACACCATTGGAAAGGAAACATACGAGAATTGCGAAATGTGATTGAACGAAGTGTGATTTTATCAGATGATTCAACCTTAATTATTGAAAGTTTGCCCTTTGAGATTTTGCAACTAAACAAAACAGCTTCAAAAGAAAAAACACTTTCTGCTTTTGAATTAGCCAGTGCCGAAAAAATTCATATACAAAAAGTTTTGAATTATGCCAACGGAAATAAAACCAAAACCGCTGAATTATTGGGCATAGCACTGACCACCTTGTATCGAAAAATGAGTGAATACAGTTTGGAGTAGGCAAATTATTGTTGCATTTTAATGAATTGGAGTATGAGATTTGATATTCTCAATATAAATGCTTATATTTCGTCTAATTAATAGTGATTAACTAAAATAATGGATATTATGGCAACAATGAAAGCAGCCCGCTGGTATGAGGCAAAAGATATCAGAGTAGAAAACACAGAAATACCTACTCCCAACGACAATCAGGTAAAGATTGCTGTGAAATTTACAGGTATTTGTGGATCCGATTTACACGAATACACACACGGACCGCAATTAATTCCTGTTGTTAAACCTTATTCGTTAAACGGACATCAAGGCATTACCACCTTGGGACACGAGTTTTCCGGAATAGTAGAGGAAGTTGGGAAAAATGTAAAATCTATAAAGAAAGGCGATCGGGTAACGGTGGAACCTATCTTTAGAAATCCGGAAAGTCCATTTATTGAAACAGGTGAATACAATCTTTCTGAACCTTTGGGTTTTGTGGGATTAACCTCTAATGGTGGTTTTGCAAAGTATGTAGTTGTGGAAGATTATATGGTGCATAAGATGCCAGATACAATGACATTTGAGCAAGGAGCAATTGTAGAACCTGCTGCTGTAGCGGCTTATGCTATTCAGCAAAGTGGACTGAAAATGGGTGATACCATTTTAGTTTCCGGTGCCGGACCAATCGGGTTATTGGTGGTGCAGGTAGCTTTGGCTGTTGGTGCTTCGCAAATATTCGTATCCGATCTTTCTGAAGCTAGATTGAAAAAGGCAAAAGAAATTGGAGCCACTCATACTTTTGATGCCAGAGAAAAAGATATTCCGGAACAAATAAGAAAAATGACCGGCTATGGTGCTGATGTATTTATTGATGCTGCCGGTGTACAGGCTTCTTATGATACCGGAATTAAAAGTTTAAGAAATGGTGGAACGGCTGTTTTAGTAGCATTATTCGCAAAAGAGGTGGTTCACGATGCTTTAAATCAAGCGTTGCGAGAATTAACTGTAAAAGGTATCATCGGTTACAGGAATATTTTCCCTCAAACCATTGCTCTCATCAATAGTGGCAGACTACCTGTTGAAAAATTAGTTACCAATGTGATTGCATTGGATGAAATTGTGGAGAAAGGTTTTGAAGCCTTAGTAGCCAATCCATCGGAAGTGAAAATATTAGTTGATATAAATAAGTAACCTTAAAAAAAATAATTATGGCGGATCAAAAGAAAAAATTGTATTCCGTTTCGGGCAGACCTATAGCGGAAAACCAAAATGTAAAAACAGCCGGAAAAAGAGGTCCGATGCTCTTAGAAGATTATTGGTTCTTGGAAAAATTGGCTCATTTTGACAGAGAAGTTATTCCCGAAAGAAGAATGCACGCCAAAGGTTCCGGGGCTTTTGGAACTTTTACCGTAACCAATGACATTACCAAATATACGAAAGCTAAACTCTTCTCGGAAGTAGGAAAGAAAACGGACATCTTTATGCGTTTTTCAACCGTTGCCGGTGAAAGAGGTGCCGCTGATGCGGAAAGGGATATTCGTGGCTTTGCGATGAAGTTTTACACCGAAGAAGGAAACTGGGATTTGGCAGGAAACAATACACCTGTATTCTTTTTAAGAGACCCTTATCGCTTCCCCGATTTAAACAAAGCGGTAAAAAGAGACCCGAAAACAAACCTGAGAAGTGCCAATCACAATTGGGATTTCTGGACTTTATTACCCGAAGCATTGCATCAAATTACCATTACGATGAGTGAAAGAGGTATTCCTAAATCCTATCGCCATATGAACGGATATGGAAGCCATACTTTTAGCTTGATCAATGTTAAAAATGAAAGAATCTGGGTAAAATTCCATTTTAAAACAGCGCAAGGCATTCAAAATTTATCCAATCAAGAAGCTGCTGAACTAATTGGTAAAGACAGAGAAAGTCATCAGCGCGATTTGTTCAATGCCATTGAAAAAGGCGATTTCCCTAAGTGGAATATGAAAATTCAGGTAATGACGGAGGAGCAAGCCAAAAACTGTGCTTTCAACCCTTTTGACTTGACTAAAGTATGGCCACACGGAGATTATCCTTTGATTGATGTGGGTGTTTTGGAATTGAATAAAAATCCTGAAAACTATTTTGCAGATGTGGAACAAGCCGCATTTAATCCGGCAAATGTGGTTCCCGGTATCGGTTTTTCACCCGACAAAATGTTGCAGGCAAGGTTGTTTTCTTATGGCGATGCACAGCGTTATCGTTTAGGTGTGAACCATTATCAAATTCCGGTAAACAAACCACAGTGCCCTTTCCACAATGCTTCCAGAGATGGCGCTATGCGTGTGGACGGCAACGAGGGCGGTACTTTGCATTATTTCCCCAACAGTTACAACCAATGGGAAGAACAGAAAGAGTTTACAGAACCGAGTTTGAGTTTGGAAGGCGATGCTGATCATTATGATTTTAGAGAAGATGACAGTGATTACTATACTCAACCGGGCAATTTGTTCAGAATAATGAATGATACACAAAAGCAACTTTTGTTTAAGAACACAGCTGCCGAAGTGGGTGGCGCCGAAAAATTCATTCAAGAAAGGCATATTGTAAATTGCTATAAAGCAGACCCCGCTTATGGAAAAGGCGTGGCGGACGCTTTGGGAATTGATATAAAAACTATTGTTCCACAATAAAGTTGAACTAAATATGAAAAATTACGAGCCTACATTATCGCAGGTAATGAATAAATTAAAGGGTGAAGGTTATACCACTGAATTTAACCTTAGAACTGATTGCTTAGATTGCGATAGTGGGAAATTAAAACTAGCGCCAGAAGATTTTCAAATTGATAAGTTTTATCGTTTTGAAGGCCAGTCTGACCCGGGTGATAATGCAATTTTATATGCTGTTTCATCAGAAAAACATAACATTAAGGGAGTTCTTGTAAATGCTTATGGCATTTATTCTGAGCCTATGACAAACCAGATGTTGAAGAAACTTACAATAGCGAGTTGACAAAAAAATAATATATGAACTACACAGAAAATTTTGAAGGTATCAAATTAGATGTTCAGGCAGTGGGTTTCACTCCTGAAAAACAAGTAGAAGAAAGAATAAGAAAAATGATTTCTCACTTGAAGCGCTTTTCAAGCGAGATCGTGTATATTACTATTCACCTTGAAGACAAAGACAGTAAATCAACAGAACAAAAATCAGCAAAAGTGATTTTAGGTGTTCCTGGTCCTGATATTATTGCGTCTGAAAAAGGCGATAATTTTATGGCAATGCTGGCTAACATCGAGGAGAAATTAGCCAGGCAGCTAAAAAAATAATTGCTATGCCGGAGATAGTCATACAAGCTAGAGAAGCCGCTATCAGTGCGTATTTAAGTGTAAAAAGGATACTACCATTCCGACAAAAAAGAATGGTAGGTCCTTTCATTTTTATGGATCACGGAGGACCCGTTAATTCTTTTCCAACCGACATTACTTCAATGGATGTTTTGCCACATCCGCATATCGGATTATCTACCGTTACTTATCTTTTTAGTGGTAATGTAACCCACAGAGATAGTTTAGGTGTGGAGCAAATCATCCAGCCGGGTGAAGTAAATTGGATGACCGCCGGCAAAGGTATTTCCCATTCTGAAAGGTTTGAAAACCCAGAACTATTGCAAAAACATTCTTTAGAAATGATGCAAACCTGGGTAGCCTTGCCCAAAGAGTTTGAAGAGATCAATCCGTCATTCACCAATTATAAATCGGATCAGCTTCCTGTATATACTGATAAAGGAATTTGGATGAAGTTAATTGCCGGTAATGCTTATGGTTTAAAAAGTAGTGTGCAAACGCTGTCGCCTCTCTTTTACTTACACGCTAAATTGGAAACCGATGCCAGTATTGGCTTGCCTATCGAACATTTGGAACGAGCAATTTATATTGCAAATGGTGGAGTGGAAATAGCTGGAAATTTTTATATCAAAGGACAGATGGTCGTGTTTTCTAACAATGAAAACCCAAAAATAAAAGCCATTGAACCTACCGAGTTAATGCTATTGGGTGGCGAACCTTTAGGCGAACGGTTTATTTGGTGGAACTTTGTTTCTTCCAGTAAAGAGCGAATAGAACAAGCCAAAAACGATTGGAAAACAGGTAAAATAATTTTACCCCCTAACGACAACGAAGTGTTTGTTCCACTACCCGAAAGCAGCAGTAATCCTGCAAGTAGTACTCCTCTTCCACCAGAACCACTTTCTTAAAAATAAAGTTATGGCTTACAAAAGCATCAAAGAAATATTTGAGCACAATCAGGAATGGATTGAGGAGCAATTAAAAAATGACCCCAAATATTTTTCTAAATTATCAAAGCGTCAAACTCCAAAATACTTATTTATTGGTTGTTCAGATAGCCGTGTTTCTACTGAAGCACTGATGTTTGCAAAGCCGGGTGATGTTTTTATTCACAGAAACATTGCCAATGTCATACCAAGTAATGATTTGAATGTGCTTTCAGTAATTAATTACGCCGTTAAGCATATCAAGGTTAAGCACATTGTGGTGTGTGGTCATTATGGTTGTGGTGGTGTGCAAACCGCTATAACAGCAACAGATGCGGGCATCTTAAATCCTTGGATGGGGTATATTCGTGATGTCTATCGCCTACATAAAAAGGAATTGAATGCTATAACATCTTTAACCAAGAAAACAGATAGATTAGTTGAGTTAAATGTTTTGGAGCAATGCATTAATTTGGTAAAAACACGAGATGTGCAGCAGGCTCTTTTAGAAAAAAGGATTGAAATACACGGCTGGGTGTTTGATATGCGCACCGGTAAATTAATTGACTTAGAATTCAACACAAAAAAAGTTGCAAAAGAAGTATTGGATATTTACAACATTGTGAAATAATATAGAACCATTAAGGAATTATGGACAGTTAAGTACTTTCTTAATTTCCTAAACTTCTTAATGGTAAAAAATAGAACCATTAAGGAATTAAGGTTAGTTCAGTTCTTCCTTAATTTCCTAAACTTCTTAATGGTTCAAATAAAAATATCCATTAAGGAATTAAGGACAGTTAAGTACTTCCTTAATTTTCTAAACTTCTTAATGGTTCAAATAAAAATAACCATTAAGGAATTAAGGACAGTTAAGTACTTCCTTAATTTCTAAATGGTTCAAATAAATATACTATGGTAACGAAAAAATCAATAACAAATCTTAGTTACGAAATTACTGGCTGCGCTATTAAAGTTCATAAAGCACTTGGACCAGGTTTATTAGAAAGTGTTTATGAAAAATGCTTAAAGTATGAATTAGAAAAACAAGGTTATCAAGTAAAACAGCAGTTAATAATTCCTGTTACGTATGATAATTTGGAAATGGATGTTGATTTACGATTGGATTTATTGGTTAATGATTTGATTGTAGTGGAGTTGAAAGCTGTTGAAAATATCCTTCCGGTTCACGAAGCTCAAATAATAACTTATATGAAATTACTTAAAAAACCTCAAGGGTTATTAATTAACTTTTACACTGATAATATCACCAAAACATTGAAGCCATTTGTGAATGAATTCTTCAGAGAATTACCAGATGAATAAAAATCATAAACCATTAAGGCATTATGAATAGTTAAGTACTTTTTTAATTTTCTAAACTTCTTAATGGTTCAAATAAAAATAACCACTAAGGAATTAAGAGTAGTTAAGATTCTTTCTTAATTTCCTAAACTTATTAATGGTTCAAATAAAAATAACCATTAAGGAATTAAGATTAGTTAAGTACTTTCTTACTTTCCTAAACTTATTAATGGTTCAAATAAAAATAACCATTAAGGAATTAAGATTAGTTAAGTACTTTCTTAATTTCCTAAACTTCTTAATGGTAAAAAATTGAATCATTAAGGAATTATGAGTAGTTAAGATTCTTTCTTAATTTCCTAAACTTCTTAATGGTAAAAAATAGAACCACTAAGGAATTAAGTGTAGTTAAGATTCTTTCTTAATTTCCTAAACTTCTTAATGGTAAAAAATTGAATCATTAAGGAATTATGAGTAGTTAAGATTCTTTCTTAATTTCCTAAACGTCTTAATGGTTCAAAATTAGAAACAAGACTTATAGTTGAAAATTTAGTAACGAATAAGATATGGGCTAAATTCTTATAGTAAAGATACTATTTATATATAATGATTTATGGGTTTTTATTAAAAATTCAACAAGTTGATACTGAATTATAAGAATGTTTTTAAAAAATATACCCTTATGCCCCATCCATTTTCTACTTTTTGTTTGTCTTAGGCATCGTAATCAAAAATACATTCTTAAAGATCAGTTTATTTATGACAAAAAAATTAGTAACAGCTCTTGCCCTGTCTTTATTTACAGGTATTGCAAATGCCCAATCAACCAACCCAGCCCCTTATTGCGATGGTTCTTTTGATGATGCAAACGGTTTTCCGGTTTCAGATGCCATCAAGTCAGTTACTTTAGGCACTTTGACTAATAATTCTGGTGGGCAATATGCTTATCCACACTATGTGTTTTATAATAATCTCACGGTGCCAACGCTTTCAAAAAATACCCCATTATCTATGAGTATTACCTTTGAAGTGCATGGTGGTGCTGGGTATGGTGTTTGGATTGATTTGAACCAAAACAATATTTTTGAAGCCAGCGAAAAAGTTGCCGGTACAAATGCTACTACTTGGTTAAATATAAGCAACAACACCGTTGTCACACCTTCATTTACAATTCCTTCTTCTGCGCTAAATGGAAACACTCGGATGCGTGTACGAATTGTAGAAGATGATAATTATACACAAACTTATGGTGCTGCTATTCTTCCTTGCAATGCAAGCACATCTGCAAATGACATTATGGATTGGGGTGAAACCGAAGATTATGTGGTAAATATTTCGGGCGGTTCAACCGGAACCAAACCTACGGCTGCTTTTACAGCAAATGTTGTTACAGGAAAAGTAAATAACACAGCTATCACTTTCACTGATAACAGCACCAATACTCCTACAAATAGATCTTGGACTTTTACACCTAATACAGTAAGCTACCAAAACAGTACATCTGCAACGTCTGCTAATCCTATTGTGAAGTTTACAAGCGTAGGAACATACTCTGTAAAATTAGTAGTAAGCAATGCTGCCGGAACAGATTCTATTGTAAAATCAAATTACATTACTATCACCAATAATTCAACTGCAGTGAGCAATATTGATGCAACCGCTCAGATAGCATTGTATCCAAATCCTGCAAAAACAATCGTTCAAATTTCTGAAACATTTAAAGGTGGAAACTTAATATTGACTGATTTAGTTGGTAAAGTATGTCTTAAATCAGATACAATAACAACTTCAATCCTTGATGTTTCCTCACTTCAAAACGGAATATATATTATTACAATCTTGCAAGATGGTCAACGCTTTTCAGGAAAATTAGTTGTAGCTCGATAGAGTGGACTCTCTTTTTCTTACAAAAGTTACGCTTGAAAACGGACAAAATACCCCCTTGAAAACCCCATCTCTTTAAAAATCCAATCCTTTGTGGTTGGATTTTTCTATTTTACACCAAGTAAAAAATATGGTAGGGTAGTGGAAAAGACAAAGTATTATTTTTGTGTGAAGTTAAATAGTAGAACCCGAATATTTTAAGTACGATATTTTATAGTTTTTTAGCATTCACAAAATAATGACCCCTAAGCAAAGAATTTGTACATTTTTGATAGCTACTTTATGCACGCATGTTGCATTTGGACAAAATATTAATGGCTTCAAAATAACAGTTGGTTTAGATGCACCGGCGTATATCATCTTTAATGGTGAGATAAAATCTTTTGAATTCAATAGTAAAGATGCTGCTAAATATTTTAGTGTAAACAGGCGACAAGCAAACACGGTAAGCCTTGGTTATAACCGCACAGCAGGCTCAGATATTAGCCCGCAAGAAGCTATTGTGATAGAGGGAAAGCGAACACATATTTTTCGAATCGTAGTTGACCCTAAATATGATATCAATAAGGATCATCAACTTGTCTATGATTACTCAGACCTTAAAGAACTTAGAAACCTGATTAGTGCCAGTAAGCAATCTGGTAAAGCTGTAGATGAATTGCTTAAACAACGAGAGGACAGTATTCGTAAAGTATCCATAGCCAACAACGAGCAACGTGAAAAAGAAGTAGAAAAAAGACGAAAAGAAGCGGCAGAACAAGCTCAACAAGAAAAGGAACAAAAACGAAAGGATGAAGCAGCCTTAGTACAAGCCAAAGCAGATCAAAAAAAGTTAGATCAAGAAAGGAAGGCAGCAGAAAAATCAGCAGCAGCAGAACGTGAGCGAATAGCTAAAGATGAAGCCGCAAAGAAAAAGCAAGAAGCGGCAGAAAAAACACAACGCGAAAAAGAAGAACAAGCAGCCCAAATCAAAAAACAAGAAGAAATTGTATTGGCGGCTAAAAAGAAAAGAGAATTAGATAGCATTGCCGCTGATAACATACAAAAAGAAGCAGCTAAAAAAGCTGAACTCAAAAAAATAAAGGATGAAGCTGAGCGTAAGCGTCAAGAAGAAATAGCACAAAAAGCCGTAGATGATGCCCGAAAAAAACAAATAGAAGCAGAACAACAAGAACAAGCTCGGATAGCCGCTCAGCAGAAAGCAGCAGCAGAAAAAGAACGATTACTACAAGCCCAACGTGAAAAGGATCAAAAACGTAAGGAAGAACAAGAAAAGAAAAATCAAGAACTACTGGAACAAAAAAGAATAGCAGAAGAAAAGAAAAAGGCTGAGCATGAAGCAGCCGTTGTGCGTTTGCAACAATTAGAGGAAGAAAGAAAAAAGCGAGAAGCTGAAAAACCCTATACTGCTCAAGGAATATGGGAAAGATATGTCAGCAAGGGAATCAACCTATATGATATACCGCCTGAGCAAATGCAGTTTAACAATGGCGACTTTTATTTTACATCTGATACGATGCAAAATTATCAAAACAGTATGGAGTTGATGAACCAAAAATCTTCACCATTACATCTTCAGTCAAATACGGTAAAGGGTGTTTCTGCTATATTGGACGAAGTGGTTTTTAAAAATGGCTTTGTTTATTTCGTGATGACGGTGAACAACCAAAGCAAAGAAGACTTTTTGCAAGGGGTGATGAATATGCATTGGTATGATAAGGATAACAATTCAAAAAAATGGCTCTTCTGTAGTTACTATACTTTTGTAAGCGGGTTTAATATTGTAAAACCGGGAGAACAAACTCGAACTGTCTTTGTTTCAAGAGAGGCACTGATAAATGAAAGCGATAAGTTGGTGCTATTTATCAAAGATCGCCGTTGGACTGGCAACGATCAGCTAAGCATAATTATTCCAGGCAGTGAATATCCAGGTGTTTGGAAAAATAAAACATCCACAACTTCCGAAGAAGGAAATATAAAAGAGAATAAAAAATCAAAAAGAAAACGGAAACATGAAGCGGATCAATAGAGTAATCATCAGCCTCTCTCTCTTTTTACTGTTTCCTTTCACATCTTATTGTGGACATGTTGTAGAGTTTTGTGGCGAGCAAATTCCAATGGATAACGATTTTGTGGCTAATCGCCTGATGAATGTGATACGAAAGCAAATTCCTAATGTAAACCTTCCTGAACTCAGAGCAAGAGCCAGATTATATTTTCCTTTAGTTGAAAGCTACTTAAAAAAGGCAGGGCTTCCATTAGACTTAAAATATGTAGCCATTGTAGAAAGTGGGTTTTTATCAAATGCACAATCGCGTGTGGGTGCTCGTGGCTTTTGGCAAATTATGCCACTTACTGCTCAAGGGTATGGAATGATTATTGGTAATCCGATTGATGAACGAGATGACATTCACAAATCAACTTCAGTTGCCTGCAAATTGCTACGGGATAATTATGATTATATAAAAAAGAATGCTAAAGTTGCCTCTTGGGTGCTTACTTGTGCCGCATATAATTTTGGAATTGGAAATATCGCAAAGCGGGTTCATGCACAAGGAACTGATTATTTTTCTATGCAGCTTAATGATGAAACTGCTGTTTATGTTTATAAAATAATTGCTGTCAAGCAGTTGTTTGAATATCCGGAATTATACCTGTCTAAGTTTGGATATAATGTGTTTTCCAGCTCAAGTAAACGTCGGGGTGATGGTAGTTTTTCAGGAAATGATGACGATGCAGTTTTTCATTCGGTAGGTTTAAGTAAAGATAAAAAGAGAAAACCAACAGATACCACATTTTATGTCTCTGCGCATATCAAGCCCGATAAAAAATTTGAAGAAGGAGATTTTGTCAATATTATTTTAGATGAAGACATGAAAACTTCGAAAGGTGTAGTGTATAAAGGTTCTTCTATTGCTCCTTTAGGTTGGGTTGTGGACGATCGTATTGTCGTTGATTTAGGTTATGGAACTGATGTTTTGCTGTATGATGTTGATATGAATAGAGGTGTTGCGCTTTCGACTGTTCAGGTAAAAGGGAAAAAAGGAATTCCGGTTTTACTGAAGGTCGTAGTGCCTATTTAGTTGGCCAAGTAAATTATCAATATTGAGCATTCTGTTCAATGAGTCTTCTATGAACTATTAAGCAAATAACCTCCCGAATGATTCAGGAGGTTATAACGGGGTTGAAAGTTGACAAAGGCAAAGTTTATCTTAATTTCCATCGCATTCCGGCATACACATTCACACCCATGATTGGTCCCCAAGTCATTGATGCGTCGAACGTTTTTCCATAAGGGTTTTGCGCCCCCATGACCGGATGGTGCATCATGTAATTTGTAAGATTTTCACCACCGAGATACAACTCAAGATTTTCTTTCCAAGATTTGCTGAGTTGAGCATTCAACATCACAAAGTCAGGCGAGTTGGATTCAGGCATGATCGTAGTTCCATTCTTTCCCCACATGGATGGAACTCGTTTGGTGCCTACCCATTGTACGGTAACGTCAAAACGCCATTTGTTGCGGGTTTCATAGGCCAAATTTGCAAATGCTCGATGAGCAGCAACTAAAGGCTTTTCTTTTAATTCCCCACTATAAGTTGTTCTTACATCATACCAACGATAGGCTAAACGAAGGTCTAAATTGTGCAATAATTCATAATCAAACTGTCCTTGTAAACTATTGGCAAACGATAAGCCTGAAAGGTTGTAAAACCGCACTGAACCGGGGTCTTCAACATCTACAACTATCTGGTTATTGAAATGGGTGTAATAATAATCAACCCCAAAACTACCGTCTCTATAGTCTAATTGAAATTTCTGAGTCAGATTAATACCCATATTCCAAGCAACTTCTGGATTTAATCCATAAGCTTTTCCTGTTTCAGTTGTTTGAATAATAAAGGCTCGATTACTGGCCATATAGCCCATGTTTTCGGCAAAAATGTTGGCTGTTCTTTGTGCTCGACCTACTGATGCACGAATCACGGTGCGTGGAAACGGTGCATAACGCAAATGTAATCGGGGGGTAACAAATGCACCGAAAATACTGTGATAATCAGCACGCAATCCACCAATCAGGTTCCAGTTTTTGCCATTGTAAGCATACTCTGCAAAAACACCGGGAACGGTTTCAATACGAGCATATTTTTGAGCAGCAAAACTTTCGTTATAGTGATCTATAAGCGTGCTGGCTCCTGCTTTCAAGGTATGATTGGTGTTACCAACATACGTTTGATAGATCAGGTTGGCATAAAAGCTGTTTTGAAGGGCATCGTAATTTCGACTGCCATACACGGCATCTTGTTGATGGTGTACTGCCGATAATTGCAGCCCTACACTGGTAGCTTTACGGGGTAATATTTTGCCAATTTTAGCCCAGCCTTCATATCGTTGCATGTTGAGTTGAAATCCCCAAGGATTTCCGGCTATTTGCTCTGTACCTTTTTCGTAGTTCCATTGTCCGCCTATATTATTCACATACACGGCTTTTACACCTCCTTGCACTTCCCAATTTTTCGGTCCAAACCAAAACCAACGGTTAGCACCGATAAATTGTTTGTCGAGTGGTTGGTCTAAAAATCCATCATTATTTTCGTCTAATTTTAACCATTGCGATCGTCCATGCAAGAAGAGATTAGTGGATAGTTTGCTATTCAGTTTTTTGGTATAAACAGCATTTCCTTCTGTGCGTCCTTGTGAGCTTTGATAAAGGTTTAGTAACAGCTTTTCTTGTTTGTCGTCAAAGGGCTTTTTCCATTCAACATTGATTTGTCCAGCTACGCTTTCATAACCATTTACCACACTGCCCGTGCCTTTACTCAATTGCATGCTTTCTATCCATGTACCAGGTGTAAATGTAAGCCCGGTAATAGCAACAAGACCACGAGTATCTGGTATGTTTTCACGTGTTATAGAGGTATAGGCACCCGCCAATCCCAGCATTTGTATTTGTTTATATCCTGTTACGGCATCGGTAAAGGCAATATCTACGCTGGGGGTTGTTTCAAAGCTTTCGCTGAGGTTGCAACATGCTGCTTTCAGTAATTCTCGTGTACCGATATTTTCCGTTTTAAGGGTGCTGATTGAGCTGATAGTTGTTGCTTTCTGTTTTTGTCGAATAATAACCTCGTCTAACTTGTGGTTTTTCAAACTGTCTTGTGCACAAGTAGAAGTATATACGAAAGCCAATACTGCCGTAGCCGGCAATAGCATGTATTTGTTCATAAGAAGTTAGATTAGTGGCTACAAGTATTGGTTTTATAATGACAACAGTCGGGTAGATTGTTGTAATCCTTTTCGGCTGCTGTTGTAAAATCACTACTATGACCGGCTTTTGCTACACTTTGAGAAATAGTTTTCTCGTCTGTTTTGGAAGAACGATAGATAACGGTTAGCATGTGTGTTGCCTCATTCCATTCAGCACGTTTTACGCCTTTTACATAAGCAGCTTCCTCAATGCGCTTTTTGCACATATTGCAGTTGCCATCTACTTTAAAACTATCAGTTTTTATGTCGCTTTGTGCTAAAGCTGCGCTGCTTAATAAAGCAGAAAAGATGAAAATGATAATTGATTTCATTGTTCACAAAAAATTATTACGATTAAAAGAAATGATGTCTGTTTTTGATTGTAAAAAGAATATCAAAAACGGCTAACCATAATAAGTGAACTGTGTGTGTAATTTATAAAGCGGAATATTTTGCCAACGCCCGGGTGGCGCATTGGGTTGAATTGTATGATGAAAAACCGCTTTGGGGAAACAATCAAATGCAATACTGAAAAGATTGGGCGAGGCACTGGGTTCAAAAAAATCCTTTAGCAAATTGATTTTGACAAAGTCGGTAAGGTGCTGATCTTGTACAACTTTTGCTGCAATGACTTTGTCCTTACAGCAATCATCGCTTTTTTGTTGTTCATTTTCACAAGCTTCATCTTCACATCCATCTGATTTGCTATTGACGCTCCATGATTCAAGATTGTTGCCACAGTAATGAACATGAATCAGCACGCCGCTTGCAGCAAGCAAGTACAAAATCATGATCGGTATGACAAGAAATTTTTTCATTACAAATCTGAGTGCAAAGGTACGAAAATTAATTGAAACAGTTGCCGTATGGTGAATGGCTTAGGATTGCATGAATTAACTATCTTCCTGTAATTTTAATCGTTTGTCTTTTCTTTGTTCTTCAAACTTCATTTTATGCACAACCCGTTTCAGGCAGGCGAAACAAAAAAATATTTTCACAAAGTGCAAGCAACAGACACAGCAACATTCAACAGCGGTGAAGTACATCCTGTTTATGCCACTTTTGCTTTGGCACGAGATGCGGAATGGAGTGGGCGACTATTTGTTTTGGAAATGAAAGATGAAGATGAAGAAGGTATTGGAACTGGTATTGATATTCGACACTTGTCGCCGGCTTTAGTGGGAGAAGAAGTGTGTTTTATTGCAACGTTAGTAGAAGTAAATAAAAACGAAGTTATAACTGATTTTGAAGCCAAATGTGGTACTCGCATAATTGCCAATGGACGACAATGGCAAAAGATTGTAAAGAAGCAAAAGTTAGAAACTTTATTTGAAAATTTGTTACAGAAGTGAATGCGGATAGAATTTTAATTTGCATCATATTGATATATGGGTTATGTATTTTAGTTGAACTTAAGGTAGCACAATACTGATTCATATACTTAATCAATTCGGTAATTGTTTAGTACCCACATGAGCTAATTTTAAAAAGGAATTGTCAAACCATTATTAATATTAATATATATTAATTATAATTAACTGCCAGTTAGGTGTATAAACATGATGCTATTCAATGTATTGATTGATAGTTTTTTATTGGTGTAATTTCAAAGAACAGTAACGCTTTTAATTGTTGTCAATTTAATTAAAAATTTTTTTTGAGCTTTAAATAAAATTAAATTTTATCCAAAATATCAAATGATTTACGATTGTAAATTTAAGTTAGTGTGAGTTTGTCAATCTATTAATCTTACTGTCTTTTTGGCTGTCAATTATTTTATTCAAGTGGATTTATTTTCTGATTTTTCTTCCTTACCGTCAATTTGGCAAATGTTTTATGGCTTGGAATAGCACTTGATATAAAACGATAAAACAAATTTTCCGATGCAAGAAAAAGGAACAATTTCTATTCATACCGAGAACATTTTCCCCATTATTAAAAAATTTCTCTACTCTGACCATGAGATATTTTTACGCGAATTGGTTAGTAATGCAGTTGATGCTACACAAAAATTAAAACGACTTGCCAGTTTAGGTCAGTTTAGTGGTGAAGTAGGCGATACTACAATTGAAATTTCCTTTGATGAAACAGCCCAAACAATTACCATAGCCGACAAAGGGATTGGTATGACGGGCGAAGAAATTAAAAAATACATCAATCAGATTGCTTTCTCCGGTGCTACCGAATTTATGGAGAAATTTAAAGAAGCTAACGATGCCAATGAAATCATTGGTCGCTTTGGATTAGGCTTTTATTCTGCATTTATGGTGGCTGATAAAGTGGAAATTCAATCACTTTCTTATCAATCCGGAGCCGAGCCTGCACGCTGGATTTGTGAGGGTAGTACAGAATTTGAAATTTCAGAAGGAAACCGATTACGTAGAGGTACAGAAGTCATACTTCATGTAAATGACGACAATAAAGATTTTCTAAATGAACATCGTCTTCAACAAATCTTAGATAAGTATTGTCGCTTTTTGCCTATTGCTATAAAATTTGGCACAAAGACGAAATCAGTAGCTGATGGTGAAGATGCTGAAGGCAAGACAAAATACAAGGAAATTGAAGTGGATAATATAGTGAATACCACTTCTCCACTTTGGACAAAAACGCCTGCTGATCTTAAGGATGAAGACTATTTGAGCTTTTATCGCGAACTGTATCCTATGTCTGAGGAACCATTATTTTGGATTCATTTGAACGTGGATTATCCTTTTAATCTGACGGGAATTTTATACTTCCCGAAAGTGAAAAACGAATTGGAATTACAACGTAATAAAATTCAGCTTTATTCTCGTCAGGTTTTTATTACTGATGAAGTAAAAGATATAGTACCTGAATTTTTGATGTTGCTTCATGGTGTGATTAATAGTCCGGATATACCTTTGAACGTTTCACGAAGCTTTTTACAGGCAGATGGAAATGTGAAAAAAATCAACAATTACATAACCAAAAAGGTTGCCGATAAGCTTCTCGAATTGTTTAAAGCAGATAGAAAATCTTATGAAGAAAAATGGAACGACATTGGTTTGTTTGTAAAATATGGTATCATCAGCGAAGAAAAATTTGAGGAAAAAGCTAAGGATTTTACGTTGCTGAAAAACACAAGCAATGAATATTTCACAACAGAGGAATACCATCAAAAAGTAAATAGCACACAAACTGATAAGGACGGCACTTTAGTGTATCTCTACGCATCAGACGTGCAAAAGCAAGATAGTTTTATTCAAAGTGCTAATCGAAAAGGATATGATGTATTGGTGATGGATGGACCATTAGATACCCATTATATTAGTCATTTAGAACGGAAAGGAGAAAAGCTTGCTTTGAAAAGAGTGGATGCAGATGTGATTAATAAATTGATTGAAAAGGAAGAAAGTTTTGAAGATGTATTAACTGAAGAACAGCGAAATATGGTGAAAGAAATTTTCACCAAAGCAATCAACAAAGGAAATATGCAAGTAGAAGTAAGTGCACACAACCCGCTTGAAGCACCTGTTACTGTTACGATGGATGAATTTATGCGCCGAATGAAAGATATGTCTAAAATGGGAGGACCCTATAGTTTTTATGGTGCTATGCCTGAAAATTACAAGGTTTCCATAAATGCTAACCATCAGCTTATCAGCAAGATTTTAGGTACGAAAGATGAAGCACAACAAGAAAAATTGGCAAAACAAGCATTTGATTTAGCATTACTTTCTCAAGGAATGCTGACCGGTAGCGACTTGACCGAGTTTGTAAACAGAAGTGTAGCTTTAATTTAATCAACTGCTAAATCAAGAAATATTTTTGAATAGCACCGCGACTAAAATGTTGTGGTGCTATTTTGCTTTTATGGAAAATGTAAATGACTGGTTAAATAGAAGTAAATTTCTCGTTAAGAAGCAGAAAAAATGAGGCAATAAAGATATAGTTGAGGCATTTTTGTGCAAAGAAAGTTAAGCCAAATAGTAAATTGAAATTAATGGCTAATTTTACAACTGTATAAAGAGAGGGAGTGATTAATCAAAAGCTCCATGGATATCATTCAAAGAGAAAACAAATATTTCCTCCAACTTGCCAATGGCGAAATGGAGTTGACTGAACAGCAGGTAAAAAAAAGAGTAGAGCGCGGCGATAAACTGCATGAATACCTGCAAAAATTAGAACAACGTGAACCTGAGGTTCCGAAAAAGGATGCTGAGCCTAAGTCGGCGCAAACCTTTATTACCTCCGGAAAATATTTTGATAATCTGATCAAGGAATTTGAACAGATTTATCTAACCAGTGATGATAAAGCGGATGCAGAAAGAAAACTCTTGCAGTTTTGTCACAATGCTATTTCTAAATTGCACTTAGACAGAAAAAACCCTAAGACGGATCACGTGGTAATTGATTACTACATCCTTTCTTGGTCTCGACTCGTATCTTTTGTGCAAGGGTTGGCAAATAGAGAGCCTGAACCTATTGTCGCTACTCAATCTGCTCCACAAACTGTCGAAGCGGTTGCTGCTCCCAAGCCTCAAAATTTATTACGCCAAATGCTCATCTTACAGTTGTTGCAGGCTGATGGATTATTCCCTATTAGCGATGCCTTACAAGGGGTTTCACAAGGCGATATTTTCAGTATTGTTTCCGGAGTGTTAGATACAGACAAAGCAAGCATTGAAGAAACAATGACTCAATCATCGGCAATATTGTTGAAGAGAGGAATAACAATGCAAAACAGAGAAGAAAGATTGACTTTGCTTGAAGAACTTGATGAATACTTTGAAAAACTTCCTTACTCAAATATTGTTACTCGATTGAAACTGCTAATCAAAATTTATAGAGAGCAAACTTGATTTCTTATAGGCAACAGGGGCACTTCATAACTAATGCTATTAAATGAAATAGTTTTCTGCTTTACTGTTTTAACTTGCACCAACGAAAACAGTAAATCTCAGTCATCGTATGTTCCGGTTTTTTGTACGAACAATTTTAGGCTTATTGGTAGTTTCCATGCTCTATTTAGTTGTTTGTAAATGGATTTTCCCACTTATTACCATCACGCAAATAGGAGCTTTGATAGGAGGCTATGGATTAAAGCGTGACTATGTAAGCTGGAGCGAAATATCGCCGAATGTCAAGCTGGCTGCACTGGCCAGTGAAGATCAACTATTTCCCGAGCACGATGGATTTGATTGGCAGGCAATTGAAAAAAGTCTCGATAATCAGCAATCAAGCAGACGAAAGAAAAGACCGGCAGGAGCAGCCGCCAGCACTATTTCTCAGCAAACTGCTAAGAATGTATTTTTATGGCAAGGAAGCGGATGGGGTAGGTATGTTCGAAAAGCACCGGAAGCTTTTTACACTAAAATGATTGAATGGATTTGGGGTAAAAAACGCATTCTTGAAGTTTATTTAAACGTTATTGAAATGGGACCGGGAATTTTTGGTATTGAAGCCGCTTCTCGACAATATTTTCATAAATCCGCTAGTAGTCTAAGCAGGCAAGAAGCCGCCATGATAATTGCTTGTTTGCCTAACCCTAAAAAATTTACGGTCGTTCCACAAAGTAAGCGCGTAAAATGGCGCACCCCAGCTATCATTCGACAAATGGGCTTCATAGAGTCAGATCCGGATGTGCAAACATTGATTCATTAATCGTGTATTATGTCATTATTAAGAAATCTTTATTTTTCTTAAACAGATTTTAATATCCTTCCAACTTGCTTATATCTTCGTCTTTTTAGACTTTATGAGGCAAGGAATTTTACAATTTTGTTACGGTGTTTTTTTGATTTTTGCATTGCCTTTCAGCAGTAATGCACAACGATTTCTTACGGATATGATGGATACTTCCACGGCCTTAGGACGGGGCATTTATCCTTTGTATCAAAAACATGATAAGCTTCGATTTGGCGGATATATGCAACCACAATTTCAATGGGCAGACCAAAAAGGATTACCAAACTTTAGCGGTGGTGATTTTTCACCTAATTCCAACAATCGTTTTACGCTACGTCGCGGACATGTGAGAATTGATTATGGACATTTTACGGAAGATGGCAAACCGCTTGCTTTGATGGTTTTTCAATTTGATGGTTCGGAACGTGGTGTTTTTATTCGAGATTTTTTTGGAAGATTATATGAAAATAAATGGGAAATGCTTTCCTTCACGATGGGAATGTTTGCTCGTCCAATGGGTTTTGAAGTGAACCTTTCTTCGGCCGAACGTGAATCACCTGAGCGTGGCAGAATGTCGCAAACCTTGATGCGTACTGAACGAGATTTAGGAGCAATGATAACTTTTGAAGACAGAAAGAAAAATTCAGCTATCAAAATGTTTAAGCTTGATTTGGGAATATTTAATGGGCAAGGGCTTTCCGGCCCGGCAGACTATGATAGCCATAAAGATATAATTGGCAGGTTTGCTCTAAAGCCATATAAAATATCTAAAACAGGCTTGCTTTTATCAGGTGGAGTTTCCGGTTATTGGGGTGGCATTGTCAGCCAAAACACAGTCAGATACTATATGATTGAAAATGGAAGTACATCCAATTGGTTTAGAGATTCTGCATCGGGAAATATGGGATTGGTTGCACCACGTAAATATTTAGGTGCAGATGTGCAAATAAAAATACCCAACCGATGGGGAAATACGGAACTTCGATTTGAATATATGCGCGGTTTACAAACGGCTACTGCTTCTACATCAGAAACCCCCGGCATTTATCCCCAAGCAATAGGTTCAAATAATCCAAGCCCTTTATTTACGCGTCCCTTTGCCGGTGCTTATTGTTATTTTTTACAAAACTTAGGTAGTAATAATCTTTTGTTTGCTCTAAAATATGATTGGTATGATCCCAACACACAGGCTAAGGGAAAACAGATAGATCCAGCTAATGGCTTTTCTCCAGCCGATATTAGATATGACACCTTTGGAGGAGGCGTGATTTATAATTTCAATTCGCATGTAAAATCAACCCTTTGGTATGAACAAATTCATAACGAAGTAACTAACTTACCGGAATTTAACACCGATCATAGTAATCAAATACTAACCCTTAGGGTGCAATATCGTTTTTGATACTTCATTGTTAATAAATCATTACCAATTTTACACAAAATTCACTTCTTTACTTCTTTCAAAATATTTTTGTTCTCCAAGGTCAACTTAACTTTATGAGCTTAGCATCTGTTCTCAAAATTTTTCTTCCAAAAGATCGAGTGTTTTACGGTTTGTTTGAAGAGGTAGCCCATGTACTTGGCGAGATGTCCAACGTTTTTGTTCAGGCTGTCAATGAACCCGATCCAGACATCCGATTGAAAAAGTTTAAAAGCCTTGAAGAATGGGAGCATAAAAATGACGAAATAACCCACAAAATATTTATTGAGCTCGGGCAAAACTTTATTACTCCTTTTGACAGAGAAGATATTCATGCGTTGGCTACTTCTTTAGATGATATTGCTGACTTTATTTGGGCTGCTGCCAAGCGAATTACTTATTATTCTATCGAAGAATCAGATGAAATAACTAAGCGTTTTGCAGATGTTATTTCTCGTTCGGTAAATGCGCTTAGCTCAGCAGTCCGAGAACTACGAGATATGAAAGACCTTAGAGCTATCACAAAGAGTTGTGTGTTGATAAATAGTCTCGAAAACGAAGGGGATGATTTGCTTGATATTTCAATGTCACAGCTTTTTTCTTCACAGACTGATGCTATTGAACTGATCAAAATGAAAGACCTCTATGAGCTTTTAGAAATAGTTACGGATAAGTGTGAAGATGCAGCCAACGTAATCGAATCTATTATTATTAAGTACGCCTAACCTTCTTCATTTTCACGCAATACACACTGTTTTTTTATGACGGCGTTGCTTATTACAATTATCGTATTAGCACTTATTTTCGATTATATCAATGGCTTTCATGACGCTGCAAATTCAATTGCTACGATCGTTTCAACCAAAGTATTGACACCCTTTCAAGCAGTGCTATGGGCTGCCTTATTTAACTTTGTTGCCTTTTTTATTTTTAAAGATCATGGTGTTGCTAATACCATTGCCAAAACAGTAAAAGTAGATTTTATCACACTTCCGGTTATCCTATCGGGTTTAATAGCTGCTATTTGTTGGAATTTACTTACTTGGTGGTTTGGTATTCCTTCTTCGTCTTCTCATACGCTTATCGGTGGATTTGCCGGTGCTGCCATTGCTCATGCAGGGTTTCATAGCGTAAATCCCGAACCGGTATTTAAAACTGTAAGTTTTATTGTTTTGGCACCTCTTATCGGTATGTTGATTGCCTTTATTGTTTCTGTTTGGTTTATCAACTCGTTTAAAAAAGGGGTTTTTCCTAAGCTCATATCCATTTCAGTTATTTTATGTGTGATTTATATATTGTCCGCTATTTTAGTTAACAAACAAAGCACGCTGATAGGTCTAAAAACACAAGCTGTTGAAGGGCGTAGCGGTGTATTGATTACAGATGTCCCGCACAAGTCAGATGCTCAAAATATGGGCTTCAAAAAAGGAGATATTGTGTTAGCTTTAGATAATATTCCAGTAGAAAATGAACGGAAATTAGATAAAGTATTAACCACCTATCATCAGCGAGATAGTATTCACATTTCGATGGAGCGGGAAGGAGTTATGAAGCAAGTTTCATCCGTATATAAAACAAAGTTCGCTTCTCGTTTTTGGCAAACGTTTTTTTATGGTAGCAACTTTAAATGGATTCTACTCTCTTTTATCCTTGTGGTAATGGCCAGTTTTGCTCTTTTTCTAAGCAGCTTGAATGTGTCTAAAGCTACCATTTGGTTTAAACGATTACAACTTGTTTCTTCTGCCGCCTTCAGCATTGGTCATGGAGGAAATGATGCTCAAAAAGTTATGGGCATTATTACAGCAGCACTCATTGCCAAAGGCGATATTGGAAGTTTTGAAGAGATGCCGGTATGGGTTCCATTAGCTTGCTATACAGCCATTGCCGCAGGAACCATGAGTGGTGGATGGAAAATTATTAAGACTATGGGAACGCGAATAACCAAAGTAACACCTTTTGAAGGAGTTGCCGCTGAAACAGCCGGTGCTATAACCCTTTTCGTAACTGAACAATTGAAAATTCCGGTTAGTACAACACATACCATTACGGGTTCCATAATAGGAGTAGGAGCTACCAAGCGTTTGTCGGCGGTACGTTGGGGCGTAACCATCAATCTGCTTTGGGCATGGATTTTAACTATTCCAGTAAGTGGATTAATGGCAGCAATCGTTTATTGGATTACTCGTTTGTTTTAGATGAAAATTCTATCGTCAAGCTCTTCTCGCATTTTGGCTTTAGCGTGGCTTTGTGCGAAACTTACGTTCAGCGAAGCTAATGCGAGATGTGCTTACACGGTGTGTTGGGTTACATATAAATCACTTTTACTTTAATTGTCTTATTTTGGGTTAATTCAAAACTTGCTTTTTTAAAATTGGGTCGGTTGGTTAAACCAATGGATGAATAATTTGAAAATCCAATTCCTTCTTTTGGTAAAATCAAGCCTTTATCAATCTTTCCGTTACTATTTTCATCGTGCAAAATGTTTACTGCATAATCGCCTTTTGGCAAGTTTGAAAATGTACATTGAGATTTGCCATTTGTAATATTAGAAAAAACGGAACAAATCGCCCTACATATAGATCGTTATGTTCTTAAAAAATGGAGGGGTGGGTTTTAGCAATAAAAAAATCAACACACTGAATATCAATATATTAAGGCACTATACTGATAGTATTTCGAGATTGCCCGATTAGTAGTGATAAACATCAATCAAAGTACGCATTTTCATTTTGTTGAGTATGACTACTTAATTTTCGAAAAGCATTTTGGTTTTCAATTTGATGATAGACAAAACAGGATCTTTAAAAATATCTTTTAATTCATAATCGTGGGCGTTAAAATTAACTTGACGATTGTTCCACCATAAACCCACTACCTTGATAAAGTCTGCATCTTCTTCAAAGAGCCTCGACATTAAATTCGGACTATATTGTTTCCGTCATTATACAAATTGTTATGGAACATCTTGCAGTAATTGTACGATTGTTATTCTACGCGGTCAGTTACAGCATCTGTTTTCTCTCCCAAAAACTCTACCCAAGCATGTTTCATACACGGATAATGTTTTGCTGCTTCTACTAAATTGATAAATGAAACTAAAGTGCTTTCAAACCGTTTTGCAAGTGTAGTTTCAGCAATATTCCCGCTTTCATCAAAAGCATTATGTGCCACCGCTAATGAAAACATACTCGGAAAAACATCAGCTCCTAAATGTTCTAAGGGCATTCTTAATTGCCACAAACCCTTGTTGCCGCCTGCCATTGACGGTGAAGCAGACATGATCATTGCATGTTTTTCATGGAAAGGTTGCGGACGAAACCGTGACACCCAGTCAATACTGTTTTTTAAATAGCCTGGCATTGAACCATTGTACTCGGGTGATGAAATTATGAAGGCATCATTGACTAAAATACGGTCACGAAAATTAATAATGCTTTCCGGGAAAGTATCCTCAACATCTTGATTAAAAGCTGGCGCATCAAATTCGCTCATATCAGCAAAATCAACTTTACAGCCATGCTGTAAAAGAATTTTTTCTGCCAATTTTACTAATTCCTTATTGAGTGACTTCTCTCGAAGAGATGCTGCAAATACTAATATCTTTAAAGGTTCGCGGTTTGCCAAATTATTTTTATCCATTTTTATGTATTGATAATGTAGTTTTAAAATTCAATTAACTTAGGTTGGTAAATTTATAGGTTTTTCCGATAATCTACTGGTTTTAAACTGCCTTCCTTGGTGGTGATATAAGTTTCAACTCCACTTACAATATCCGTGTTTTGTGCTGAAACTGCCCACCAAATTCCATTGTTATCTTGCCTTACAATAAATGAAAATACAGTGCGTCTTGTTCCGCCTTTTTCACCTGCGATGGGTGTTTGTCCTTCTAATTTCATTTTAACATGTACAACTGCCGATTTTTCGGAAAGCATTTTTGTTTTCAGATTAATGATAGACAAAACAGAATCTTTAAAAATTACTTTTAATCCGTAATCGTGGGCCTTAAAAATTGCTTGATGATTGTTCCACCATAACCCAACTACATTAATAAAATCAGCATCTTCTTCAAAGAGTTCCGCCATTAAATCGGGTCTGCGTTGGTTCCAGTATTCAACAAATAATTTTGGTAAATCTTCCGGTGTTTGTGCATTGTTCATAAGCCTATTTATTTCCAAAATGTTTCTTAACCATCGGAATTACTTTTGTTCCGTACAATTCAATGGTTCTCATGAGTTCTTTGTGTGAGGGACCACCAACATCTAAATGTGCTACAAAACGAGTTAAACCAAAGAGTTCAATAGCATCAATTGTTTTTTCTGCCACTTCTTCCGGAGTACCCATAAACAAAGCAGCATTCTTACTCATACCCGCTTCAAACCTTGCTTGGGTAAAAGGTCCGCCTCCCCAATTTCTTTCTTTAGCCATTTTATTCATGTGTCTGGAATATTCGGGATAATAATCTGCTATAACCGTTTCTCTTGTTTCAGCAATGTAAGTATGAGAATGAATACCGATTTCCATTTTAGATAAATCGTGCCCTGCATTGATATATTGTTCTTTATAAAAATCAACAAGTGGTTTGAATTGATCGATAGTACCACCAATAATGGCAAACATAATAGGCAAACCCAATAATGCCGCACGCTGTACAGATTGAGGCGTACCACCAACGGCTATCCAAACCGGTATTTCTCTTTTAGGTTTAGGGTAAATGGATTGATTTTCTATAGCGGGACGGAACTTCCCTTTCCATGTTATGCTATCCTCTTTTCTAAGCCGTAGTAATAAGTCTAATTTTTCGGCAAACAATTCATTATAATCATTTAGGTTTTGACCAAACAAAGGAAAGGATTCTATAAAACTACCTCTTCCTGCCATTATTTCTGCACGTTCACCCGAAAGTAAATCAATCATGGCATAATCCTGATACAATTTAACAGGGTCTGTAGAACTAAGCACATTTACACCACTTGAAAGAATAATGTTTTTTGTAACAGTTGATAATGCTGCTAACATAATTTCAGGTGCAGACACTACATAATCTTCCCGATGGTGCTCGCCCATAGCAAAAATGTCAATCCCTACTTCATCGGCTAATTTTACTTCTTCTACAATTTCTTTTAATCGTAAATCAGGATTCTGATATTTTTTTGTTTCGTAATTGTAGCTCAAATCACCAAACATTCCTATTCCAAATTTCATATTCAATATTTTTATTGCAAAGGTCGATATTGGAACTGAGAAGAAAATTGATGTAAGTCACAAACTGTGTTTCAGCTTTGAATCATTTCATCTTTCTTGTTTGATTCTTGTCTTGACAAAAAATACAAATGTGCTACCAAATGGTTAGGCAAATATTTCTTTAAAAATCGTCTCTAATTTTTCGTCAAAGTTCTCAGGTAAGTCCCTGTGAGGAATTCCTAAGTTTTCCAATGCAATTTTAAAACGCTTGAAGCCATTTTCACTTCTCATTTCAACCCAGTTAATACCTAAGTGTTCAAGTTGATTTTTATTTTGAATTGAAAGTTTGTCCGCAACGAAAACATTAGTTGCTCTTGCAATTACTGCATCTGCACTTTCAGGATTTCCGCTTCCCATTAGTTTTACTTCGCACAAAAATTCTTTACCATCTTTAAGCAAGTAAAAATCAATTTCTCGGTCAAATCCCTTTGCGTTGTCCTTTACGAATTTTGCTTTATAATTTTCTTCACTTACTGAATACAATTTGCAGAGTGTTTTCATTAACGGGTTCTCAACTCTTTTTCCAGCCGTGCTCCAAAGCCCACCACGCAACTCAGCTCGTTTAACTGCAAGTGTATTTATTACTATTAAACTTTCACTAACATTAAGGTCAACTGAAACTCCTTTGAACTTTATTGTCAACGTCAGTTCTAATTCGTGTTCTGTTTCTACCAATGCTTTTATGCTCTCATATAATACATCATAATGTTCATTAGCTGCATCAATAATAATTTCTTTCGTTGATGAATTGAACATATTATGAATGGTCTTTTTGTTCAACCCGGAATTGATTGCAATTTCTTTTGCTGGCAAATTCGGATTTAAAAACTCCTTTTTATACCAATCAATAGAAATGTTCTCATTTTTCAATTTAGCATCAATAATTTTCTTGAAAAATTCAATTTCAAATTGCAAAAACTCTGCATTTATAAGAGTTACAACTTCAATTCTATAATCGTCACCTTTTAAAAGTTTACGGATTATGTTCTTTATGGCGTGCCCCTGCGGGTCGGGCTATTCGCTACAAGTCCTCGTTCCGCTACGCTTCACTGTGGGCTTTCCGCTTCTATCCCTCACGCAACTCCTCAACTAATGTTTCAAAGTCATTTGAAGTTTCTTTCGTATTATAAACTTCACCGTTTAAAAAACTATCATCAATGAATTCAGAAACATACCAAACCCAAATTTCCTTTCCTTCGCTATCAGTAACTTTTATTGGTTTTAAGAAAGCACCAGTAGTAAATATTGTTGGATTTTCTTCAAATATTAATTTGCTCATAATACTATTTTTTGTAAAAATTTCTCTTGAACTTTAGTGAACTTCTTCACGCTTTCAAAAAACTCATCTAATTCTTGATAGTTTTTAAAAACATAATCTTGTTTGATTTTATGGAATGGATTTTTCAAAAGCTCTTTCTTGAATTTGACTTTGTTTTCTTCTTCAGCAATGATGTATAGCTTAATTCTAAGCTTATGAACTTGGTATAGTCTTAGAAGCCCTTTAGTAATATCTGTTGAATGTTCTACTTCAAAGGCGTGTGTTGGATAACCTTCTTCATCAAACCAAATAACATCAATAAATCTAACGGTATCAATGCTAACAGCCGGAATACTATCTTTTGGAACTTCTTTTTCTGAACATAAGTCACCTAAAGTTCCATAAATACTTTGTTTTCCTCTATCGGGTGTATAAGTTCGATAATTCAAATAACTTCCAATAAGAATTAGCTTCGCTTGAATATCTGAATGTGTTAAAGGGGCATCATCATTAACCTCAATGTTTATGATTTTTGAAATTTCCTTTAACCTACTTAAATCTTTTTTATGATTAGGGAAATATACCTCAGCTACTTTATTACAATATAAATCAGGGATTTCTTCAACATAAAGACCGTCCTCTGTTGTTATACAATGAAACTGAAATCCGCCTGCCTTAGTTTTTGAAAGTTTAGATTGATTTTTTACGAATACAGAAAGTGAACCTACATTTATTTCAAGTTTCGTTTTAAATTTTTTTACTACTACAAATGCACCTTCTTTGTTGTAGTTATCTAATTCCTTCATCCCATTCTCTGTTATTCCGTGCCAATCTTCTTTTCCTCCAAAAATTAAAAATGGTAAACCATTTTCATCAGAAAATAATTTTCTTGAAGGTTTTACCTGAGTTAGCTTGGTTTTTTGAATTCTTTCTAATTCTTCAATCACCAATTTTCTGTCTGTATCTGTAAATTTTTCTACCATAGTTAAGCTGCTAATGGGGTTTGCGTTAGGGATTGAAGTGGAAATCCTTTTTGTGAGGAACGAACAAAAAGATTGGAACGAAAAGCCCGACCCGATAGGGGAACGCCCAAATCATCTTTATCAAAGCAAGGGTCAATTTTCCAAACATTCGTTGTTTCATAACCGTCCGCTACTTTGCTTTCTAAAATTGTATTCCAGTCATACTGTTTAATGTTCCAGTCCAAAAGTTTTTCGGTGCTTTTACGATAAACCATTAGATATTCAGTAACACTATTCGGTTTATATCCTAATGGTTTTCTGTGTTGCATAAAACCACCAATACGATTTTTTACACTTGCTTCAGGTTTCAGCCAAACAATATCATCAATAAATTCCCAACCCATTTCCATTAAATACGGATGTATGTCAAAAGGAATTGGATAACGCTTACTGCTATGTGCTCTGCTAATTCTTGGAATTATTATTGGCGAAGTGTTTACAATTAAAAATCTGCCTTCTTTTGTTATGCGGTGAACTTCTTTAAACACGTCAGCAAGAAATCCCAAATATGCTTTGTAGCTTGGATAGATTGAATAATCTCTTGCGTTGTAGTATGGTGGGGAGGTGAATGTTAAATGAATGCTCTCGTCTTTAAGTAATTTCATTGTTTCAATCGTATCAGCATTAACAACAACATTTTTCAAATAATCGTAACTCTCGGTGTGAGGTTGCAAATTTTTGTCTTTTATTTCAGTAAAATACTCTTTGTAGATTACTGTTCGCACCATTTCATTTTCGTGATTAACAAGAACTTTTAGTTGTTCATCAACTTCTGGTTCTCCTTTGAATACAAGCAAACCACGAATTGCTTGACTTACAATTTTCGGGTCTTTGTCTTTTAGAATTTCAAAAAGAATTTTCTTTCCTTTTTTACTTCTCATTCTGCCTATTGAAGAAACTGCTTCACGTCTAACTGTTGTGTCAGTGTCATTTAATGCAGTTTCTTTAAGTGTTGCCAAGTATTCTTCTTTATCAAGTTTGCCAAAGGTTTTAACAGTCCAAAGTCGAACGGAAGCATTTTTATGAGTTAATAATTCAGGAAGAAAACTACCGTCAAAATCTTTTGGGAGTTGTCCAAGATTTTCAAGAATAAAAGTCAATGAACCGCTGTCCTTATAATCTTTTACAAGGTGTCCTATTGCACCGTTACCGTTGCTTTTTAGGTCTTTGATATATTCTTTAGTCAGCATTTTTTTTGGTTTTTAAGTATGAAACTTTTTTTTCTGCAACTTTTAAAATATTCAAATCTGCTTCTTCATCTAAAATTTTGTAAGCAATTTGGTCACTGAGAAATTCATTTTGTAATTCTTTCTCATCCACTTGAAAAAATGTTGCTACCTGCTTAATAAGTTGCTTGGTCGGTTGTCGTTCGTTCCGTTCAATTTTTGCGAGCAATGAAATGTCAATATTGATTTTCTCAGCTACTGTTTTCAAGGTCTGTCCTGCATCTTCACGGAGTGTCCTTAGGTGCTCACCAAAAGAAGTGTATTTTTTAACGGATGCCATGTGGTCTAATTTTGTCCAAAAGTAAAAAGAGATTTATAAATGGACAAATAAAGTCCAAAAAGTTATCCACAAACTGTCATGGTGGTAATCAGGCTTGGTGCGATTGGGAAAAATTAAATATGCTGTGGAGTTACTACCTTTAAGTGTACACCAAAAGCTAAAATATCTAATTTTATTTTATTCAATTTTAATTTTAATTACTTATCCTAAACGCTTGGCTATTTGTAAAAACACAAATACCAACACGCCGGCAATAGCCATAATGGCAAATAATATAAAAGGCGTGGGTGCTCCCAACAAACCAACTATGGCTGTTATAAATGCACTCATTGCCATCATCATTGCTCCGTTCATGGCAGATGCCGAACCGGCCAATTCTTTAAATGGTGAAAGTGCAGAAGAAACGGTGTTGGGATAAATTAATCCGATGCTCATTAAAATTAAAAATAGAGCTGCTATTACTAATTGAAATGGGAAATCGGTTATTAAATAGGCAGTTATAGTGAATGAAATAGTTAGTAACATCAATAGTACAGCCCCAATCATCATCATTTTTTTGAAATGAATCTTTTTTACCAACACGCCATTCAAATAATTCCCTGCCATAGCGCCTGTGGCGCTAATGCCATATAAGAGTGCAAACTGTTTGGGTGGTACTTTGTAATAGCCCATAAAAATGGCAGGAGAAGCTGAAACAAAAGCAAATATCACGGAATTAGCCAAGCTGCCCCCCATTACATAAAGGCTAAATGTTTTGTTTTTAATGACATCACCATAATTTTTCATCACTAATTTTCCACTTAGCTTATCTTTTGATTGATATAAAATTGTTTCAGGAAGAAAGAAAAAGATCAGAAAAATCAAGATAATGCCATATCCTGTTAAGGCATAAAAAACAGATTCCCAATTATAATCAGCTACAAAAAAACTTCCTAAAGTGGGAGAGAGTATGGGTGCTACCCCCAAAACCGTCATTACTAAAGAAAAAGCCTTGGCTCTATGTTGAGGCTCAAAAACATCGGTAATAATAGCCATTGCAGAAACCATTCCTGCACTTGCTCCCAAGGCTTGTAGAAAACGAACGGTAATCATCATATCCAACGAATCGGCTACCGAGCAAAGCACAGAAGTGATGATATACACCAACAATGAAATAATTAAGGGTTTTCTTCGCCCGAAATGGTCTATGATGGGGCCGTAAATTAATTGCCCGATGGTAATGCCAATGAAGTAAGAAGTTAAGGTAAAAGCAATTTTACTTTCATCTACTTTGAAATCGGCTGCCATTTGGTGAAATCCCGGAATGTACATTGCAATGGTTAGCGTACTCAATGCAGCTAATAAACCAAGTAGTACGATTAAAAAGGATTTGTTGATGGACTTTATTTGTGTGTTTTTGTTCATTCTATCATTTTTTACCCAATAAAATATTCTTGATAATCACTTGCAAATTGCTCAACAGAATAAGGTGAACGGTTTAGAATTTTTTGAACACTATCAGAAGTTTTTTCTGTTGCTCCGCCTGCTTTTTGATAAGCTGCCAGAGCTAAAAGAGAATCTATTGATTTGGTGGGAATGCCTTGTTTTTCCATTCGTGTACGCATTTCTTCCATGGATAAAGATTTGTAAACAACCGGTTTACCAATCGCTTTTGAAATGGCATCTGCCAACTGTTAGAAACCGATGGCTTCAGCTCCTGTTAATACATAGCGTTGTCTCTGATGTTTTTCCGGATGCAACAAAGCTTCGGCAGCCACGGCTGCAATATCGCGGGCATCAATAAACGGAACTTTACCATCACCAATGGCAGCATAAATAGCACCTTCTTCTTTAACGGTTTTAGCTTCCTCGCCCAACCAGTTTTGCATAAATGCGTGTGGCCTTAAAATCGTCCAAGTCATTTTAGTGTTTTCCAAAACCTGTTCTGCTTCCCAATGCTCCAATGCCAATCCGGATGTTGTTTTTGGACTTGCACCCAAAGCCGAAAGTTTTACGATGTGCTTCACACCTAACTTTTCAGCAGTTTTAATAATTTCAATTTGTGTTTGTCCAAATCCAGCACGATTTCCTGTTAACAGAAACAAGCGATCGGTTCCTGCTAAAGTAGCATCCAATGTTGAGGCATCACTCACATCCGCTTGAACCCACACTACACCGGGTATTTCACGAACTTTACTGAAATCACGCATTACGGCACGAATGCTTGCTCCTGATTTTGATAACAAATCAATCAATTCACTACCAATAGTACCGGTGCTTCCGATGATTGTTATAATTTGTTTTTCCATACCATTCAATATTTATTATTTGTTTAAAAATATTTAAACAGGGATAAAAAACTATTCAAACTTTCTATCCCTGTCAGAGCTTATATCTTTTAAAAGAATTGTATTATGCAGGTTGATGCGTAAACTCAACGTGCAAATCCAATTTAATTTCATCACTAACAACCGCACCTCCTGTTTCAATTAAATCATTATACACCATTCCAAAATCTTTACGATTTATTTTTCCGGAAAGAGAAAATCCTGCTCTTCGCAAGCCATAAGGATCCGTAATAATGCCTCCAAACTCTACGGCTAATTCAATCGGTTTGGTAACATTTCTAATCGTCATTTCCCCTTTTAGAACATAATCTTCCTTACTTTTCTTTTCAAAAGATGTTGATTTAAAAAATAAATTAGGAAACTCCTCTGATTTAAAAAAGCTTTCCGAACGCAAGTGGTCATCCCGCATCTTATTGCCGGTGTTTATACTGCCTGTAACTGCTGAGAAGAAAGCAGAACCATTTTCTATTTCTTCCCCATTTGTTTCCAACCAAGATTCATATTGTTCAAACTCACCTCTGATTTTAGAGATTACCATGTGTCTTGCTGAAAATTGAATTTGCGAATGCACCGGGTCGATGCTCCATTTAATTGTACTCATGTTTTTTTGATTTTTATTGTTTATAATTTTTTTTTTGTTTGCTAAAAAAGTAGGACTCCTACGAAAAGTCCGTAATTGTTTTCTTTGATTCTCATGGGACCAAAGGAATTGAAGTTGGCTCCAACACCTAAACGATAGGTTTTATAGGAAACACCCAGCCTTCCCCAGATATAACTAATACTGTGCATATCATTTTTCAAATCTTGGTTGTATAAACTTTGAACAAGAGAATACAATCGCCAATTGTTTATTATTTTTGGCGTGTATTCTACAATTCCCAATATTTCCCCATTATAAGTTTGACTTAAATCAATTCTTGGTGCTAACAACAAATGAAAATCACCTGCAAAAAGATTGTATTGCAAACCAGCAGTTGGTCGAAATCCTGAATGTGTTTAAAAAAATGCACCTGCACTTACATTTAAGCCTTTTACTATTCGATAAGTTAATTGGGTTTGAGCCATTTGTTGGTTTCGCATGGGTTGTTCAGATGGACTATAAACACCATATAAATCTACAATTCCAAAAACCCCAAATCGACTGGTCGGGTTAAAAGATTTTGAAAAAATGGTTTGCAAATGCACTCCGTTATTTCCTATTACCGAACTTATGATAATTGGGCTTGGCGGTGGTGTTAATTTGATTGTATCTGAATTTTGTGCAAAAACAGGGCTAAAGAAACCTGTAAATAAAACTATGATTATAGCTTTAAAATAATTTAGCTGATTACGGAAATTAAAGACTGATATATTAGCTTCTGATGTCATTTTGTTTCTCATTGTACTTGCTTAAAATGTTGATACAAAGGTAGGCTCATGTAAACTGCTGCCCATTGACCTAAGTCACAAAATGAGAAATGCTGCTATACCGTTGTTTTTGTTGTTGTTCTTTAAGCTTGAATTTGTAGTTAAGTTTTAAAAGAAGAAATCTCCAAAGTTATTTTTTATTAGAGAGTTGTCTTCGCACCCTGCTTAATGTTTCTCGGCTCATCCCAAGGTAAGAAGCGATCATATATTGTGGCACACGCTGTAATATATCCGGAAAGGTTTCCAAAAGGTGGAGATATTTTTTGGTAGCATCTGTAGAATAGGCTTCAAGTAATCTGTTTTGTGTGGCTATCAATCCTTGTTCCAAAAGTTTTCGATGGTAATCTAAATAAAAAGGAGCTTCTTTTAGTAAATTATCCCAATCGCTTTTTTTAATGGTAAGCACCTCCGAGTCTTCTAAAGTTTCCACAAAAAATTTGGTGCTTGAACCGGAAATAAAACTTCCCAAATCTCCAGTCCACCAGCCTGGTAGTGCAAATTGTAAAATATGTTCTACTCCTTGTTCATCTATGATGTAAGTTCTGAATAATCCTGATTTTACAAAAAAAGCATTTTTTACAACATCACCTTCTTGGTAAATAACCTCACCTTTTTGAATTGCTTTACATTCAAAATAATGATCCAGAAGTTCAATGTCTTCTTCTTGCAATTCTACATATTCTTTTATTTTTTGGAAAAGTAAATCATTCATTATTTTTCAATTTATGAAAGCGCAAATATCACAATCTTTTTAAAAGTTGGATAAAAACAGCTCTTTTGGTTTCATCGGTTAGATTTGTACGTTGGAAAAATCAAATCCCGCTAAGTTGGAACAAGTGTCTTGTCCTGCTATGGGTTGATTCTTTTTTGAGGTTATGATTTCAAAAGTAGCTAAATATTTAGTATCGGTTTACGGAATGGTGAAAACTTTTTATGCCTTTTAAGGAAAAAAAGGTTTCCAACATTTCCCTTGTAAATAGCTTGTTTTCTAATCCCGAACATTTCATACAGTCACTTTACTTTAAAAACTTTTTCTACTTGCGTTGTGTCTTGTATTCTAAGTGTTTGTGTAAAAATATTTTTTAGATTTTCATACAAGTTTCTTTCTCAAATTCAATTATCATGTCCTGTTGAAAATCCTTGATAAACTCCAGTTCTTCAATTTTCTCTCTGAAATTTTTGAGTTCTTAGTCTTTGCTCATAGCTTTTGATTTTGAATGAAAGGTAGCTAATTTTTTATTCCAGTAATCAATCGTGCTTCTGGAAATGTTATACTTCTTAGAAGCATAATTAGCTGAAATTTGCCCGTTGTTGATTTCGTCAATGATGGAAATTTTTAAATCAAAACTGACTTCACTGCCGTTTCTTTTTCGATAGGGTGCTTTTTTATTCTTATCCATAAGCGGCCATTGTTTGTTTAATTTTTGGTCAACCTTTTATAGAGCGAGGCAGTAAGGCCTTGCCATGCAAAAATGATGGTTGCTTTCCTATTTATCCATAGTACTTTAGCGGTTCGGTAAAAAAAATAGCGTGCAAATAGAATACCCATTTCACACAGCCCACATTGATTTAGAGTCAGCAGGCAGCGTACATTATATTGATGAAGGCAGCGGAAACGAAACTCTTTTGTTTATTCACGGATTGGCAAATTATGCGCTGGGTTGGCAAAAAAACATAGAATTTCTTCGGGCTAATTTTCGTTGTATAGCCATTGATCTTCCCGGAAATGGTTTGTCAGAACAGGGTGATTTTCCTTATGGAATTCAATATTTTGCCGATGTTGTTGTGCATTTTATTCAAAAACTGAAGTTAAGCAAAGTCGTTTTGATTGGGCATTCGATGGGCGGGCAAATCGCCATCAGGGTTTTGTTGAATAAGCCAACTATTGCAAAGGCTTTAGTGCTTTGTGCGCCTGCGGGTTTTGAGGTTTTTACGAATTGGGAAGCAACTATGTATGAAAATTCAATCAGCGTTCTTGATTTTTTTTCTACCGAACAAAATAGCCTTGCCAAATCCATCCGTAGCAGCTTCTTTCATTATACTAATCAAGCCGATAAGATGATAGAAAATCTGACACGTATTATGGATGCTCGGTCTATCAATGGGTATAGAAAAATGCTGAATGCTTGTATTCATGGTATGTTGACCGAAACGGTTCATGATTCCTTATCGCAAATAAAAGTACCTACTTGTGTGATGTTTGGTGATAGGGATGCCTTGATACCGACAAGGGCTTTGCACCCAACAACAACACGAGCCATTGCAGAGTGGGGGACAGCACAAATTCCGAATGCTGAATTGCATCTTTTACCACAATGTGGACATTTTGTTCAATGGGAAAAGTCGAAGGAGGTCAATTTGTTGATTCAAGATTTTTTAGCTCGATACCTTTCTGCATCTGTCGCCACTGATATGAAACACTAATCTTTGTACCTTATTTTATTGAGGAAGAGATGTGAGAGTTTTCTTTCTTCTCAATGTAAAAAAAACGCCCCGAAAAAGATCGAGGCGAGAGTATTCATTTTACGAGTTACCCTTATTTCATGGTAGCAGCGTCTTTTAAAAATTGTTCTAAGCCAAGATCCGTAAGCGGGTGTTTCAATAAACCTAAAATAGAAGACAGCGGGCTGGTACAAACATCTGCACCGGCAGCAGCACATTTCACAATGTGTAGTGGGGTACGTATTGAGGCAGCTAATACTTCAGTCAGATATCCTTGAGCGTTGTAAATCTCTACAATGTCTTCAATTAATTGCATACCATCCCAATTGCTATCATCTATCCTTCCTAAAAAAGGAGAAACAAATGTAGCACCGGCTTTAGCCGCTAAAATGGCTTGTCCGGCAGAAAATACTAAGGTGCAATTGGTTTTGATATCGTTGTCCGTAAACCATTTGATAGCTTTGATGCCTTCTTTAATCATAGGCACTTTCACCACAATATTTTCGTGAATAGAGGCTAACTCTTCACCTTCAGCTACGATTTCATTGAATGTGGTAGAAAAAACTTCTGCGCTTACGGGACCATCTACCATTTCGCAAATGGTTTGATAATGTCGCATGATAGCGTCTTTACCTTTCACACCTTCTTTAGCCATCAGCGAAGGATTGGTGGTTACGCCATCTAAAATGCCTAAATCGTGCGCTTCGCGAATCTGATCAAGGTTTGCTGTGTCAATAAAAAACTTCATAAAATGCTTTAAAAAAAGAATAGTGCAAAACTAAGCTGAAATAGTGGGAAGAAAGGGGGAGAAGGAAAGAATTTACAGAAAAAAAACTGACAGGTTACTCACATCGCACCGCTACAACCGCCTACCCTTGCTACATTCCTATCCTGGGGGAGTTCAGCAGGAGCTGGTCGTGCAAGACCTGTCAGGGCGGCAAAGGTAGGGGTTTGGTTCTACATTTTTACTACCTACGTCAAAAAAAAAAGAAAAAAAATAGCCGCCATAGTAGCGACTATCATTTTGAGGTTTTTTTAGTTCAATTATTTAAAAGCATTAAGTCCTGTAATGTCCATTCCGGTTATTAGCAAATGGACATCGTGTGTTCCTTCATAAGTGATAACCGATTCTAAGTTCATCATGTGGCGCATAATGCTGAATTCGCCGGTAATGCCCATGCCGCCTAATATTTGGCGAGACTCACGAGCTATGTCTAAAGCTATTTCACAACTATTGCGTTTGGCCATCGAAATTTGAGCAGGGGTTGCTCTATCTTGGTCGCGTAACACGCCTAATCGCCAAACTAATAATTGTCCTTTAGTTATTTCGGTAATCATTTCGGCCAACTTCTTTTGCTGAAGCTGAAAACCGGCAATAGGGCGATCAAATTGCACCCTTTGTTTAGCATATCTAAGAGCCGTATCATAGCAATCCATAGCACAACCTAAGGCACCCCAAGCAATTCCGAAACGCGCACTGGATAAACAACTCAAAGGCCCTTTCAATCCTTTGATGTTGGGGAGAATATTTTCTTTAGGCACTTTTACATTGTCAAAAACCAATTCACCGGTGGCAGATGCACGAAGACTCCATTTTCCGTGAGTTTCTGGAGTAGAGAAGCCTTCCATGCCACGTTCCACAATCAATCCTCTGATTTCGCCGGATTCATCTTTGGCCCAAACAACGGCAATTTGTGCAAAAGGAGCGTTTGAAATCCACATTTTAGCACCATTCAGTACCACATGATCGCCCGCATCGGTAAACTTTGTTTCCATGCCAGATGGGTTTGATCCGTGGTTGGGTTCTGTAAGCCCGAAGCAGCCCATCCATTCGCCGGTAGCCAGCTTAGGTAGGTACTTCATTTTTTGTTCCTCACTACCAAATTTATAGATGGGAAACATAACCAATGAACCTTGCACAGAAGCTGTTGAACGGATACCGGAATCGCCCCGTTCTAATTCTTGCATCATCAGTCCATAAGAAATATAATCAAGCCCGGCACCACCATATTTTTCAGAAACAAAGGGTCCGAAACAACCTAATTCGCCCAATCCTTTAATTACTTGAGCAGGAAATTTGGCTTGCTGAGCATAGTCTTCAATAATGGGAGAAATTTCTTTTTTTACAAAGGCACGTACTGAATCACGAATCAACTTATGTTCGTCGGTAAGAAGTTCGTCTAAGAGGTAATAGTCCGGGTGTTGATATAAATCTTGCTGCATAAATGTTAAACTATTGGCAATTGAGCGGGCAAAGGTAGCATTTTTGATCAATAATATTTACTTTTGCAGGCTGCATTATTGTGAACATCAACTGATGCAGTTTGGTAAAAGAAGGAGCATTCGGCAAGGTGAAAAACATGTTTTGTTAAATAGCTTTTTATGATGTTACCTTTTACTATTCAGAAACGTCTATTGTAAAGAATAACTTTTCTTCCATTTTTTAAAAAACGAACCATATATGAGGCAGCTTAAAATTGCCACCCAGATTACCAACCGAGATTCGCAAGCCGTTGAAAAATATCTTCAGGAAATTTCCAAGATATCAATGGTAACACCGGAAGAGGAAACTACTTTGGCTCAACGTATCCACATGGGCGACCAGCGTGCATTGGAAAAGTTAGTGAAGGCGAACCTTCGATTTGTGGTGTCTGTGGCTAAACAATATCAACACCAAGGTCTATCGCTAAGTGACTTGATCAACGAAGGCAATCTTGGTTTAATAAAGGCAGCCCAGCGTTTTGATGAAACTAAGGGTTTTAAATTTATCTCTTATGCTGTTTGGTGGATTCGTCAATCTATCTTACAGGCATTAGCAGAACAAGGCCGATTGGTGCGTTTGCCACAAAATAAAATTGGCACTTACAACAAAGCCAACAAAGCTTATATAGCGTTTGAGCAAGAACATGAAAGAGAGCCATCAACCGAAGAATTGGCTGATATTCTTGACATGAGTGAAACCGAAATCACTAATATCTTCACCAGCAACACACGCCATACTTCTTTAGATGCACCCGTTCACGAAGCTGAAGATGTAGCAATGGGCGACTTGTTGGAAGGTAGTGCAGACACGGATGATGATGTGATGCGTGACTCATTAAGAAACGAAATCCGCCGAATATTAAAGTCTTTAAGCGTTCGTGAAGCAGAAATTCTATCCGCCTATTTTGGTTTGGAAGGCGATAGCGGACCAACCATTGAAGAAATTGGTGATCGCTATGATTTAACCAAAGAACGTATTCGCCAAATCAAAGAACGCGCTATTAAACGTTTACAAAAAGCTCGTTACAGCAATGCGTTGAAAGGATATTTGGGTTAGTAGAATAACCAATTCTTGACTTCATTAAAAACCGTCTATTGAACAAATAGGCGGTTTTGTATTTAAAGTAAATATCAATTCATATTCCTTAAAAACTTCAAACGATTGAAAGAAAAAATGGGGAGAATGGAATTTTTATTAACATTAAAAAAATATGTAAAAAATTTACTAAATAAGCCTAATTTTATTGTCATTACCAAAGTTATGAACGTAAAATGGCTGCCCTTGTAGCAAAAGAAGATATTCCCTCTCTAAAAATTATCCCCGCCTTTGTTGATAATACACAACGATGGCTTAAAGAATTAGAGTATGCCTTGCGATTAGGCAACGAGCATAAGGGCAAGACTCACATTGTTTTTGAAACCACAAAAGGACCTCGAGAAGTTACAACTACTATTTGGTCATTGTCAGACCATTATTTGGAGTTGAAAGGAGGAACCTTATTACCACTAAACAGCATTATTGAAATTTTCTTTTAGAAACCTTTTCTCAAAATAAATCTGATTTTTGACCTTTAAAAAATGCTAAGGATTTCATAATTTTGCCCACGATGATTATTGGCGATAGCCTTTATATTCTTTACCCCATATTGACAAGCAACGAAACTGATGAATCAACAAGAAATTATTGCACGTATAAAAGCCTTCATGGTTGAAGATTTTGAAGTGGACGAGCATAGTATCACTCCTGAAGCTAATCTTAAAGAAACTTTAGACCTTGACAGCCTTGATTATATAGATTTAGTAGTTGCCATTGAAAATAATTTTGGATTCAAAGTGAAGCCGGAAGATTTTCAAACCATGACAACGGTTCAAGACTTCTATAATTACGTTTCAAATCGTTTGGAAACTGCCAATGCCTGATAATCCCACTTGGGAAGGTCGTTCTCGAGGCAACCGATTGGGCTATCGGATTTTTGTGTGGCTTTTGAAAACAGGCGGCTTAGGTCCGGCTTACTTTTTGTTGTTTTTTGTAGCCCTGTATTATAGATGGTTTGTGCCGGCTGCTACTCGTCCCCTTCGCTTTCTATATCAGCAAAGATTGCATTTTGATAAAAAACAAACACGTCAATTAATCCGAAGAAATATTATTGTTTTCGGGCAAACGCTAATTGACAAAATAGCTATTCTTGCAGATATACCAACTGGATTGACTTTTACCCACGAAGGAATTGAAAATATTGAAGACTTAGTATCTAAGGGAAAAGGGGGCATTTTGCTCAGCGCACATTTGGGAAATTGGGAAGTAGCAGGGCATTTGCTCAAGCGAGTTAATACACCGATCAATATTGTGATGTATGATGGTGAGCAAGCACAAATGAAGCAATACATGGATCAATTTGAAAGCAAAAGATCATTCAACGTTATTTTTATTAAAGAAGACCTTTCGCATATTTATGAAATTTCGGCAGCCTTAGCGCGTAATGAATTGATTTGTTTGCATGGCGATCGTTATCGTCCAGGTCAAAGAATTTTACCGCATTCATTTTTGGGCTCTCAGGCTATGTTCCCTGCGGGACCCTTTATCTTAGCTTCGAAATTAAAAGCACCGGTTTGCTTTGTTTTTGCTTTTAAAGAATCTAACTTTCACTATCATTTTTATGCCGAACCGGCAAAAATATATGAAGGTCGAGGCACAATAGGAATAGAGTCTATGCTGGATGATTATACGGTATTGGTAGAAAAAAAATTGCACCAATATCCGCATCAATGGTTTAATTATTACGACTTTTGGAAAGCATGAAAACACAAGAAATTCTAAGTTTTATTCCGCAACGAGAGCCTTTTGTCTTGATAGATGAATTGTTGCAAGCCACGGAAACGATTTCGAGAACCTCATTTCAAATTCCGGAAAATCATGTGTTGGTTGAAAATGGCTTGTTGACGGAAAGCGGACTTGTTGAAAACATGGCACAAACAGCCGCCGCCGGAACTGGGTTTATTTTTCATCAAAAAGGAATTTCTCCTCCAGTTGGCTTTATCGGGGCATTAAAAAATTTGACTATTGTTGAATGCCCACCCATTGGCTCAATCATTTATACAGATGTCAGGTTTCTAAATCAGGTGTTGAATGCTCATGTAGTAGAAGCCACTATACAACTAAATCAAAAAATTATTGCAACTTGTGAATTGAAAATATTTTTACAAACAGAATCTCCAAACTCCTAAATTTTAATTGAAATGAAAAAAGTAGTATTATCAATTGTTTCGCTTGCATTGGCACTGTCTTCCTATGCTCAACTTTCCAAAGAAGATGTTTTTAAAGGGGATGTTCCTTTAACCTTCCTTGGATTAGACTTCTCACAAGCTAAATTTATTGGTGAAGCCACACAATGGAAAGATGCCGGCGATATTACAAACAGTGCCATGAAGGAAAAGTATATTCCCGCTTGGAACAGTATGTTTACAAGCTCATCTGAACAAAAGAACTTTAAAGTTGCAGAAGCTACAAACCGTACTAATGTTGATTATGCAATAGAAATTGCCGATAAAGTGAACGATGCTATTGCTAATAAAGATTTCTTTTCTGAAAAAATGTCCGATTTTCCGAAGTTGGAAAGTGCACAAGTTTCTTCAATGGTAAAGAAGTATAACTTTCAAGGCAAAAAAGGATTAGGCTTGATTTTTATCGTGGAAGGAATGAGAAAAGGTGCCGAAAAGGGCGATCCATCTTATGCCAACGTGGTAGTAACTTTTGTAGATATGGGTAGTAAAACAGTGCTGTTTACCAAACGTGTAGAAGGAAAAGCAGGTGGTTTTGGCTTTCGTAATTTCTGGGCAGGTGCTTGGAAAAATGTGTTGAAAAATATGAAAAGCGACTGGAGTAGCTGGCGCTAATGAAAAGAATTTACAGACTTATTTATTATTCAATATGCCTTGTATTCTATGGGTAACCACACCTTCCGATTCTGAAAAATTAATTCAGACGATAGGCTTGAAACCCTACAAAATAATCGAAAAAGATTCTATTGTCAATACCCGTGAAGGTGAACGAAAGTATGATACTACTCTTTGTGGTTTTGATGTGGTAACAGAAAATTTTACAGATTTTCAAACCTTGGTAGAAGAGGCAATAGTCTTTATAGAAGCAAACTTTGAGAAATTAAAGAAGTTGAAATTTTTAGAGGTAAACAGCAAATTGGATTTTGGTTTTTACACCCAGTTTGTTGATTCAAAAATTGTTGCACAATATGATACCATCCCCAATAAGTTGCTACGATTGGCAGGCGAATTGGGGATGGATATTGAATTGTCGCAATACTGGTACGCGGAAAATGAAGGAGCTCAACTCAATTAGACCAAAGAAATCACTCTCGCACATTTTTGAAACCGAAGTGAAGTTTAGCGAAGCAGACCCATTGGGAATTGTTTGGCACGGGCATTTCATCAGATATTTTGAAGACGGACGCGAAGCATTTGGTCAGAAATTCGGTTTAAAGTATTTAGACTTTTATCGTCAAAATATTGTTGTTCCTATCATTAAAATCAATTGCGACTACAAAAGAATTTTACGCTATGGTCATCGGGTAAGACTTGAAACGGTGTATCATGATTGTGCTGCTGCCAAACTATTATTCGACTACAATGTGTTTGATGCCCATACAGAAGAATTGGTCGCTTCAGGAAAATCAACACAAGTGTTTATGGATAGAGAAAGCATGGAGTTGATGTTGACCGTACCACAATTTATGCTTGATTGGAAAGAAAAATGGCTTCAGAAATAATGCGTCCGGTTTATGCCATAGCTACAAATGCCCTTTCTGCTTTAGGGTTTACTTCCGATAATCATTGGGCAAAAATTGTACAAATGCAATCCGGAATTGGCTTTCATGAAGACTCTTCATTAAGCACTTCACCATTTTGGGGTTCACAAATTTCTCCCCAAGCTTGGCAAATAATTCATGAACAGACCAAGACGAATCAAGTACTGTTGCCTTTTGAGCAGATGTGTGTGTACTCGGCTCAAACAGCATTAGCTACGTTGGAAGTAGAGATTGACTTTTCAGAAACAGTCTTTATTCTTTCTACCACAAAAGGTAATATTGAATGGTTGGGATCCATACCTGATGAGCAGATTTTGCCTATTGCCAGTGCTGCAAAAATCAGTAACGTTTTGGGTTGCCATCAAAATTATCATGTCGTTTCACATGCTTGCATTTCAGGCGTAGTAGCTTGTCTTTATGCACAAAGGTTGCTTGAGTCTGGACGTTACAAACAAGCTATAGTTACCGGTGCCGATCGTTTTTCAAGGTTTGTGCTGAGTGGTTTTCAATCCTTTCAAGCAGTGGCAAACGAGGTTTGTCGCCCCTTTGATGCAAAGCGAAGCGGTATCAATCTCGGCGAAGCAGCCTCTACCATTGTTTTTTCTACTGACGATCGTTTTGAGCCGCTTGCAAGGCTTGTTTCGGGTAGCACATCTAACGATGCCAACCATATTTCCGGACCGTCTAGGACAGGAGAAGAATTGGCTCTTTCGATAAATCGTTCTTTAAGCACTGCCAAACTTGATGCTGCTGATATTGATATGATTTCCGCTCATGGAACTGCTACTTTATATAATGATGAAATGGAGGCAAAAGCTTTCACTTTGGCAAACTTGACTCATACTCCCATTCACAGTTTAAAAGGTTATGTTGGGCATACTTTAGGAGCTGCAGGATTAATTGAAAGTACTATGATTATTGAAGCTATAAAGCATCAACAACTTATAGCTTCTTTGGGCTACGAACAACATGGTGTTTCTGAATGCCTAAATATCACCCTACAACCGGAACATAAACTCCTTTCAACAGTGTTGAAAACTGCTTCAGGCTTTGGCGGATGTAATGCAACCGCTATTTGGCAAAAATGTTAGGATGAGAACGTGAATCTCGTACATTGTATTTTTCTGATAGATTTGGGACTGCTAATCACTTTACAGTTCAATTTCTCATTTTTTTTATCATTCTAATATGGAGTCGTATATCTGTCCAAATAGTACTGCTAACTATTATTGAGAATCATATTAAATTTTGCATTTCCAATTATTCTTTTTTACCTTTAGGTTTCATTTTTTCAATTAACCCAAAAAAATTTAGAAAATGAGAAAGACATTAATCAAAATTACCATGTGGGGGGGGTAATTATGACTACTTCTGCTAATGCACAAGTATTTGTGAATCCCGCCATGCCGGATCAGTGGTTGACAACAGTAACGACCACCAATGCAGGGGTTCCAGTTTCCTTGCCGGATGATGTAACAATCAACTGTGATATGCTCAATGATGGGAAAGGCAATGCTATCAAGGCTATTGCTTGGGACGAGGGATCAAGGAGCCAACAGGGGTATTTGTATTTTGAGGA
>JAFDXP010000008.1 GCA_018267875.1 Bacteroidota bacterium
ACAGATAAAATGCTGAAAAAGGAAAACTTTATTAAGTATAACATTGAATGGCATCGCAAATTTACCCTATCATTTGCCTGTGTTTTGTTGTTTTTAATAGGTGCCCCTTTAGGTGCTATCATCAGAAAGGGTGGCGTAGGAATGCCTATGGTCATCGCAATTGCCTTCTTTATCATCTTTCACATTATGACAATTGTAGGTGAAAAATTGGCAAAAAGTGGAGCCTTGCAACCTTGGGAAGGAATGTGGATGGCAGCCGCCTTACTTTCACCTATTGCCATCTTTTTGATTAATGCAGCCAGAAAGGATTCTCAAATTTTTAGTAAAGAATGGTATGTGCGAGTGTGGAATAGCATACGTAAATTATTTTCAAAGGCTTAGAACTTCATCATGCCTAAATTGTACACCTCTTTTAATCGTTGGTTTCTTATTCCATTCTTTATTTGGATGGTGTTTGGTGGAATTGCATTAGCAATGTTTGATAGACAGACTTTATTTGCTATGGTCAATACACACCATACTTCTACTTTAGATGTGGCTATGGTTTGGATTACTATGATGGGCGAAGGTGTGTTTGGAACCCTTATTTTATTATTGCTTTGGGCATTGCCGGCTTTTCGAAATGGTTGGTATTTTTCTGCCGCTTTTTTGTGTAATGTAATTCCAGCCTTGCTTGTTCAGGTACTTAAAAGCATGGTCAATGAAGCACGTCCCTTAGTTTATTTTAAAGGTGCGCAATGGATCCATTTTTTGCCCGATTGGGAGAGATTAACACAAAGAAGTTTTCCTTCTGGACATACAACAGCTGCCTTTTGCTTGTTTACTTTTTTGTCATTTATTCTACCGACTAAATATAAAGCTTGGGGTTTGTTGTTTTTCTTATTGGCTATGTCGGTAGGGTATAGCCGTCTTTACCTTGCTGCTCATTTTTTTCATGATGTTTATGTAGGTAGCTTGATTGGTGTGCTTTTTACTATTTTAGTGGTATGGGTAATGCACCGATTTGAGTTTCGTTTTACTAATAATTCGAAATCGGAAAAACAAGCATCCTTATGAATGCAAATAGCTTGTTTCGATACAGTTTAATTGCCATAGTGGCAACTTTGTTGTTTGTTCCTTTTTTAGGAAATGTGCATCTTTTTGATTGGGATGAAATAAATTTTGCAGAATGTGCTCGTGAGATGATTTCAACCGGCGATTATCTCCGTCCACAAATAGATTTTCAGCCTTTTTGGGAAAAGCCACCCTTGTTTATCTGGATGCAAGTCCTTTCCATGCAAGCTTTTGGTGTTTCTGAGTTTGCAGCTCGTTTCCCCAATGCGATAGCAGGTGTATTGACGTTGCTTTCAATTTATTATGTTGGTCGAAGGGTGATGCAAGAGCGAATGGCGATGTGGTGGACCGTTTTATATGCTGCCAGTTGGTTACCTCATTTTTATTTCAAATCAGGAATTATTGATCCTTGGTTTAACTACTTCATTTTCCTTGCTTTTTTTCAGATTCATTTGTTGCGTTTTGGAAATGATAAAATCCAACATGCGGTATTATCCGGTTTGTTTCTTGGCTTATCAGTTTTGACCAAAGGCCCGGTTGCGGCTTTAATTGCTATTCTTGCCTTGTTAGTATATCTGGTTTTAAATCGAGGGCTTTGGGGATATAAACTTTGGCATTTCGTGCTAATAGCTTTCATGGCATTTTTGCCTTTTGCAGCTTGGTTTGCTGCAACTATTTTAGTACATGGTTGGCAATATGGAAGTTGGTTTATTCAGGAATTTGTCGTGTATCAAATTCGCTTATTTCAAACACAAGATGCTGATCATGGCGGTCCATTTTTCTATCATTTTATAGTCTTGCTCATTGGGTGCTTTCCGGCTTCCGTATTCTTATTTCAATTTCGGAAAAAACGTGTTGCTGAACAAGAAAATCAACGCGACTTTACTCGTTGGATGTGGATTTTATTTTGGGTAACCTTATTGCTTTTTTCAATAGTTCAAACCAAAATCGTACACTATTCTTCGCTTTGTTATTTCCCGCTTTCCTTTTTGGCAGCTTTGAAAGTAGATCAATTAGCATCTGGTTCCGATCGTATCAAAAAAGGGGTAAAGTTTTTGTTCGTTTTTATAGGCGTTTTATGGAGTTTGTTGTTGTTCGCATTGCCGATGGTTGGTATTTTTAAAAAGAAATTGATTCCATTTATTGATGATCCATTTGCGGTAGGCAATCTTCAAGCTAATGTTTCATGGTCGATGTGGGAATGTGGATGGGGTGTGCTTCTCTTGGCTATTACCATAATGGCTTCTATTTGGATGAAACAAAATTTCAGAAAGGGATTTTTATTTTTTTGTATTGCTCAAATCGTTTTAATTCAAGTTACCATCTTGCATTTTACACCCAAAATTGAAGCCTATTCTCAGCGGTCTGCTGTTCAATTTTTCATGCAGTTTCAAGGTAAGGATGTATATATCCATCCGCTTGATTACAAGAGCTATGCCCACTTGTTTTATGCTCGAAAGAAACCATTTTCTAATAAGAATTATTATAATGAAGGTTGGTTGTTAAACGGGAAAGTGGATAAGCCAACATACTTTATCTGTAAGAATACAGATGCCGACCATTATCGAGCATTGCTACAATTAAAAGAGCTGGGAGAACAGAATGGATTTGTGTTTTTCCAACGCCGATAATTAGGTTTTTTCCAAGGGGTAGTTCGTAATTTTATAGAGCAACATTTTGTTGCTATTCAAAAATCATCATCCCATGCAAAAAAACACAACAGACCTTTCTCCCGATGTCGTGTTGATCGGTGGCGGCATCATGAGTGCTACATTAGGCGTACTCCTAAAATTATTAGACCCGCATTTAAGTATTCAAATTTTTGAACGGTTAGATCAAGTCGCACAAGAAAGCTCTGCGGCTTGGAGCAATGCTGGGACGGGTCATTCCGGCTTTTGTGAATTGAATTATACTGCTGAAAAAGAAGATGGATCTGTAGATATTACGAAGGCTTTGAAAATTGCCGAAGAGTTTGAAATCTCAAAACAATTTTGGTCTTTTTTAGTGCAAAATGGATGGGCAAATCCGAATGATTTTATTCATAGCATACCGCACATGAGCTTGGTGCATGGAGAAAAGGATGTACAGTTTTTACAAAATAGAAGAGATGCGCTGATTCAAAATGCTTTGTTTGAAAACATGCAATTTTCTTCCCAAAAAGATAAACTTACCGAATGGATTCCATTGATAATGGAACATAGAAATAGTGCTGAAAGTTTGGCAGCAACACGAATGGAAGCAGGTGCAGATGTGAATTTTGAAGCATTGACAAAATTGCTATTTCGTTGGTTAGCTGCTCAACCTCAGGTTTCTCTGAATTTGCAACATGAAGTTCGCGACCTTGATAAAGATGAAGATGGAAAATGGTATTTGATAGTTAAAGATTTGAAAGAAAATGAACGTAAATCTTTGGTGTCGAATTTCGTTTTTATTGGTGCCGGTGGGATGGCAATAAATTTGTTAGAAAAAACAGATATTGCTGAAGGGGTTGGCTATGGTGGCTTTCCGGTAAGTGGTTTGTGGTTGGTTTGTAAAAATAAAGAGCTGATCGAAAAGCATCACGCTAAGGTTTATGGTAAAGCCTCTGTTGGTACACCGCCTATGTCTGTACCGCATTTAGATACCCGAATTATTAACGATGAAAAATGTTTGCTGTTTGGACCTTATGCTGGATTTTCTACTAAATTTTTAAAGAAGGGTTCTTATTTAGATTTGCCCGAATCATTGCGCCTGCATAACTTATTACCGATGATTTCTGCTGGAGCTCGCAACGCACCTTTGACAAAATATTTAGTCGAACAAGTGATGCTTTCACCGGAAGAAAGAATGTTTGCACTACGTGAATTTATACCGGATGCTTCTTTAGATGATTGGGAATTGGCTCATGCCGGTCAACGTGTTCAAATCATAAAGCCGGATGCTGAAAATGGTGGCATACTGGAATTTGGAACTGAAATTGTAACCAATGCTGAAGGGTCTGTAGCCGCTTTGTTAGGTGCATCGCCGGGAGCTTCCACATCAGTATATATTATGATAGGCTTGTTGAAAAAATGCTTCCCAATTCAAATGCAATCCACAGCTTGGCAGCAAAAGCTATCAGAAATGATTCCTTCATGGAACAAATCGTTGGCAATAGATGCTGATTTATGTAGAGCGGTAAGGAAGAAGTCAGCAGAAACGTTGAATTTGAAATTGTAACCGGAATGAAATTGAGATGTTTGTAGTTTTGTCCATAGTTAGAAATCTATAAATGATTTTTAAATCACAATTTCGTTGTTTTCTTTTTTCAGATAATATATTGTACAAAAAATGAACAGCCCCGCTCCGTGCGGGGTCTGCTCATCTGTTTTGGTCAAAATATAATTTACTTATTGCTGAGTAGCGGTATAAACTACATCTGTTGAATATACACCGGCAGGGTAAGCAAAGCCAGGAGTTGCTTTATACTTCACCGTAAAATTTTGGTTACCGCCATAAGTAGCACCTGTGATTAGGTTTGCAGCAGTTGCGCCCAATGCTTTGAAAGCTGATGCAGAAAATCCTGTTCCTAAAGATCCACCTGTGTTGTTGGCAGTTACAACCAATCCAAGAACTGATGCAGGCATTGTAGAAGCTGTGGTAACACCACCGTTGGTTACGTTGAAGTTAGCAGTGCTGGTTTTTACGGTTACGCC
>JAFDXP010000090.1 GCA_018267875.1 Bacteroidota bacterium
ACTTTGTTGGAAGATGGCATTGGCGATACGATTCGTGTTTCTTTAACTGAAGACCCTGAATTTGAAATTCCAGTTTGTCGCGACATTGTGAAGCGATATTCAGAAATACACGCCAACATTCATGTTCCACCTGTGGTTGACAAATTGGGCTATGATCCATTTCAATATAAAAGGAGAGGCACCTTCACGGTTGAAAATATAGGCAGTAAGCGAGTTCCGGTGGTAATTGCAGATATTAGCAAATTACCTATCATCACTCCGGAATCCTTACGCAGTGTGGGTTACACCTACGACAACTTAACCGACAAATGGCATATTTCAGATCAAGCAGCCGATTATATTTTTACCGGACATCAACTTCCTGACTTTGCATTACCCGGCACTTTGTCGGTCATCGTATATCCTGCTACATGGCAAGAAGCTACAGACAAAACGAAAGTATTTCCCCTGTTTCAAGATAGCGGTTATATCGGTGCAACAGAAAAAAGCAAATTGAACTTTGTGATGGTTGATTGTTTTAACGATGATACACCCATCAACGATTTTACCTTTTTAGACTTGCTGAAAAACGACCCGACTGTGGTGCTTTGTTTAAGCAGCAGAAATCAAAATGCGATGCAGAGTGTACGCAGAATGGCATCTGAAATTAGCGTTCGTGGCATCAATAATCCTATTATTTTATTGACCGATAGCAGTTGGAAAACACCCGACGAACACCTAATTCATTTTGCAACCGAAACCGGTGCGCTTATATTAGATGGTTTTGGAGATGGCATTTGTTTAAGCTTTTCAGAAATAGCAGATATGGACTCTGTTCAGGTAAATGGACGCACATATTTACCAGTTAAGGATATTTATCAGTTTACAAACAACACAGCCTTTTCAATTTTACAAGCTGCCCGCACCCGCATCAGCAAAACAGAGTACATCAGTTGTCCCAGTTGCGGCAGAACTCTTTTTGACCTTCAAGAAACAACTGCAAAAATCAGAGCCGCCACCAATCATTTGAAAGGTGTAAAAATTGCCATTATGGGGTGTATTGTGAATGGTCCCGGCGAAATGGCAGATGCAGATTTTGGCTATGTAGGCAGCGGACCGGGAAAAATTACATTGTATAAAAGCAAAGAAGTGATGAAACGTAATATTCCAAGCGAAACAGCTGTGGAAGAATTGATTCAACTGCTAAAAGATAATGGTGTGTGGATAGATCCGACTTAGCTTAAAAGGGCTGTTTCTGTTTCCAGCTCTTTACTTTTCCTATCAAGCACTACCAAAAGGGCGATGGACAAATAAAACAATGCGCCGACCTTGTGGGTTTCTAATAATTCAGAAAAGAAATTATTGATAAAACTTGCTGCGAACATCATAGCAAGAGCCAATGTTACTTTCTTGTAAAAACGATCTTTAAAACGGAAGTAAACTTTTTGAGCTTGAGCAAAGAAAACGGCCACTAAAATTGCATACAGAATCATGGCAGGCCATCCTTGCTCCACAAGCATGTAGAGAAAATAGTTGTGTGTGGTTGAGCGTTCGTTATTTCTACTTACGTATGTGCGAAATGCGGAAACAGCATAAGGTTTATAAAAGTAGTAAAATGAATTGGGCCCATAACCGGTCAATGGTCTATCCGTACTCATTCGCACACCCGCAATCCAACGATACAGACGCTCCATCGAAGACATATCTTCGCCACGAAAGGTAGCAATTACATGGTCTGTCCAAGTTTTGTGCATGTATGTTCGCTCGAAAGTGGGGCGAAAATCCATGTACTTATTATTGTGAACCATGTAAAATATCAAGAGCATCATCAATACATAAAACGCAGGCATAATAAAGTTTACCAAGCGAAGTCGAATTGCAAAATAGATTGCTACGGCAAAAATCACTGCTAGCATGGCAGCACGAGCATAAGTCAAATAAATAGCCGGCAAAAAGAAAATAATCAAAGCTAAAATTGAGCCTCTTACGATCCAGTTTTTGCCTTTTGATAGTGAAAATCCGATACAAAGCACCGGAAAAAACATTGATAAAATGGTGGAGTAATCCACATGATTATAATACAGTCCGCCAATTGCTTTCTCAACTTTTCTGAAGTTGAAGCCAATTTTATAATGACGATAAAAAATAATGGCAGCCGTAATAAAAATAGGGATTGCTAACAAAACAAATGCTTTTCGGAAATCTTTCTTTTCACGAAAAACAAACAAGGGTAGCACAAAAAAGGAAACCATGAACCAACATTTTGCCAACAAAAATTTGATGGAATAAAAAGGCTCTTTTGAAAAGGAAACCGCTACCAGCAGCCAAATAAATTGAAGTACGATAATTACCGTAAGAGGATTTTGCCACCACCATCGTGGAATTATTTGCGGGTTGCGTGCCCAATTGAGAATAAACACCAAAAGAAACAGCCACATGATGGGTTCGTCAGGCACCGAAGTGGACAAGGTGTCGTTCAAGAACCATATCTGAATGGAAGCAGGAATTGAAAAAAGGAATATCCAATAAGCAGCCTTCCAATTTAAGAGCGTTAGGATGATGAACAGATAAATAAACGGAACGACAGCAAATAAATATTCTCCGGTAAGAGCAAATAGCAAAATGCTTAGCAGAACTAAGCTCAGTCCTACAATACGAGAAATGATATTATTGAAGTCGAACAGTTGGGTCATCTTAATCTCTGGCTAAAACTACCTCGCGATAGTATGTGGTTAGCAACACAAAAAACACACTGAAAAACAAACCGACCAAAAAGCTAGCAGCTATAATTAACCAACCAGAAGGACCGGCCGGCGTAACAGGCGGTCGAGCAATGGTAATAGAATGTAGCAATTTTATTTCATTAGGGCCCACACCGGTTGAATATTGCTCCATTAATGAAACATATTTAGCACGATCAGAAACCAACATATCTTTTGTTGCTTCAAAATTTTGAATTACTTCTACAAAACGACCTGCGTTAGGTCCTCCATTGGTTTTGATATTCCCTGTAATCAAATTGACCCGAGCAGGGCTAATCAGATCTGTGATGCCCGATTGTTGCCGAAGAATGGCGAGTGTGTCTGTCAGTGAAGCGATGGAACTATCCAAATTTTGTAAACGGTTTTGAATAGAGATATATACACTCCGTTTTTTTTGATTGTAGAAGTTCCGGTAGCCTAATTCTAATTGCTTTACGGCTTCGTTAGCTACATTCGCACTCATCCAAGGATCCTTATCCTTAAATGTCAACTCAAGCAGTTTATATTCAGTTCGAGTAATGTTTAGGCTTTTTGAAAAACGTTCTTTTAGCATTTGGCGTTCGTAAACATCATCCATGTGCAACTGATGAGCCTTATCATAAGTGCTATTCCGAATGATGGTTGCGATGATGGTATCGCTTTCTGATAATGCTATTACACGATCAATATCATCTTCATCGCCAAAATAGTCGGTGTAGCGGCTATCGGCTCCGGCAAAAATGCTGGAACGGTCGGCAAATATGGGATTGCTAACGAAGAAGGCAGCCTTAGCTTCATATTTTTTCTTGCTTATCAGATGAAAAGCAAGCCCGACCAACATGGCGGCAAGCGATACACCCATGATAAAGCGCCAACGACGTTGAATGATGCGAATGACCTCTATTAGGTCGAAGCGAAATGTGCTCATGTAACTTATACTAAAAAGGTTTGCAAAAATATCTTGAAAAGGTTTACAATACGGTTTCTCCTGCTTGCATTTTTTCTGCGTTTTCAGCAAATTGAAGTGCTTCAATCATTTCCTGAATATTTCCATTCATAAAATCATCTAAATTGTAAATTGTCATATTGATTCTATGGTCGGTAACACGTCCTTGTGGATAGTTGTATGTTCTGATTTTAGCAGATCGGTCGCCGGTGCTAACCAAGCTTTTTCTACGTCGAGAAATTTCTTCTTCATGTTTTCTCACTTGTTCTTCATACAATTTAGTACGCATCATTTGGGTTGCCTTTTCACGGTTTCCTAACTGAGTGCGTTCTGTTTGGCATGTAATCACAGTGCCGGTGGGAACGTGTGTAAGAATGACTTTAGTTTCCACCTTGTTCACATTTTGTCCGCCTGCTCCCCCACTTCGTGCTGTTTCCATTTTGAGGTCGCTTTCTTTCAATTCAAAATCTATTTCTTCGGCTTCGGGCATTACAGCTACGGTTGCAGCAGAAGTGTGTACTCTGCCGCTGGCTTCTGTTGACGGTACGCGCTGTACCCGATGTACGCCACTTTCAAATTTAAGAGTCCCATACACATCAACACCAGTAACTTCAAGTTGAAGTTCTTTATAGCCGCCTACTGTACCTTCTGTTTCAGAAACAATTGCCATTTTCCAGCCCTTCTTTTCACAAAACCGGGTGTACATTCTGGCCAAGTCACCGGCAAATAAACTTGCTTCGTCGCCACCGGTTCCTGCACGCACTTCAATGATGGCATTTTTTTCGTCTTGAGGATCTTTAGGAATGAGCAGGCGTTTTATTTCCTCTTCTAAAGCTTCCTTTTGGGTTTCGGCAGAATCCATATCTTCTTTAGCCATGTCTCGCAATTCAGGATCGGACTCTGTCTCTAACACTTCTTTTCCAAAAGCAATTCCATCTATGCAAACACGATATTTTTTATAAGCTTCAACTATGGGTTCTAATTTTCTATACTCTTTACTGACCGCTGAAAAGCGTTTATTATCGCTAACAATTTCAGGATTAGTCAGTGCTATGCCCAAATCATCAAACTTTGCTTTTATGGCTTCTAATTTATCCAGCATTGAATGTCATAATTAATTTTTAGAAAAAGCCTTTCACCCTTTTTCGGGTGTGCTTCTTACAATTTCTCTGGTAGGGATCAAAGGGTGTGTTTTTGAAAAAAACAAACCGTTAATCTGATCTAACCAGACTAACGGCTTGAGTGAATTATATATACGCTACAAAGTTCGCTTTACTTCAACTTCTTCATAACCTTCAATGATATCTCCTACCCTTACATCATTATAGTTTTTGATGCTCATACCACATTCATAGCCGGCTGCTACATCTTTTACATCATCTTTGAAACGCTTGAGGGAAGCCAGATCTCCATTATAGACTACGATGCCATCGCGAACCAAGTTAACTTTGGTGTTTCGAGTGATTTTTCCATCTAACACATAGCAACCGGCAATGGTACCTACGCCACTAATCTTAAACACTTCACGTACTTCCACATTAGCAACGGTTTTACGTTCCACTTTAGGTTCAAGCAATCCTTCCATAGCACTCTTGATTTCTTCAATAGCATCATAGATGATTGAGTATGTGCGAATTTCAATATTTTCTTGTTCTGCAAGTTTGGATGCTTGCATGGATGGACGAACTTGGAAGCCGATAATGATTGCATCGGAGGCAGTAGCCAACAATACATCTGATTCGGTAATTTGACCCACTCCTTTGTGCACTACATTGACTGCTACTTCTTCGGTAGAAAGTTTTTGTAAAGAATCGCTCAAAGCTTCAACGGAGCCATCAAAGTCGCCCTTAATGATAACGGCAAGTTCTTTAAAGTTTCCAAGAGCCAAGCGACGTCCAATTTCATCAAGGGTAATATGCTTGCGTGTTCGAATACCTTGCTCACGAAGTATTTGAGCGCGATGGTTAGCTACATTTTTAGCTTCGTTTTCATCTTCAAATACTTTAAATTTTTCACCTGCTTGGGGTGCTCCATTTAATCCGAGAACTTGGACAGGAGCCGATGGGCCAACAGACTGAACTCGTTGCCCACGCTCATTAAACATAGCTTTGATCTTACCGAAGTATTGTCCACAAACTACCATTTCGCCTTGATGCAAAGTACCGTTTTGCACAAGAATAGTAGCTTGATAACCACGTCCTTTATCGAGTGAAGCCTCAATAACAGAGCCAGTACCTGCTCGATCGGGATTTGCTTTCAATTCTAACAATTCAGCTTCCAAGCCTACTTTTTCCAATAGAAGATCAATATTAATACCCTTCTTAGCTGAAATTTCTTGGCTTTGGAATTTACCACCCCAGTCTTCTACCAGAATGTTCATTTGTGCTAACTGTTCCTTTATTTTTTCAGGATTAGCACCTTCTTTATCAATTTTATTAATGGCAAAAATCATGGGTAGGTTAGCTGCCTGCGCATGTGAAATTGCTTCTTTTGTTTGTGGCATGATGGCATCATCGGCAGCCACTACGATAATAGCAATATCGGCAACTTTAGCACCCCTTGCACGCATTGCGGTAAAGGCTTCGTGTCCGGGCGTATCTAAGAAGGTTATTTTTTTGCCATCGGCAGTAGTTACTTGATAGGCACCAATATGTTGTGTAATTCCTCCGGCTTCACCGGCTACTACGTTAGCACTTCGGACATAGTCCAGCAAGGATGTTTTACCATGATCTACGTGTCCCATAATGGTAACAATAGGTGCACGAGGTTTCATATCCTCTTCGTTGTCAATAACTTCTTCTTCGTCTTCTGTTGATTGCTCGAGGTCAATGAATTCTACTTCATAACCAAATTCGCCTGCTACCAATTCGATCACCTCGGCATCCAGTCGTTGGTTAATGGACACCATGATGCCCAATCCCATACACTTACTAATTACATCTGCAAAACTTACATCAAGCAGGTTTGCAAATTCACTAACCGAAATAAATTCGGTGAGTTGTATTTTGTTTTCGCCGGTATTTAGTTCTGCTGCTCGTTTTTCGGCAAGCTCTTCTCTTTTAGAACGACGATATTTTGATTTTTGATTTTTTCCGCGTGTATTTCCGGCAAGTTTTGCTTGCGTTTGACGAATTTTTTCCTGAATAGCTTTTGCATCTACCTCTTGCTGTTGTTGAGTTTGAGGTTGGTTGCCACGGCGATTTCTATCAAATCTATTACCACCAGCCTGTCCACCTTGTCCGGTTTGACCACCTTGACCGGGACGACGATCTCCACCGGGGCGGTTGGTATTATTACCCGGACGAGTGCCGCCAGCAGGGCGAGTACTATTGCCCGGACGAGTGCCACCTGGGCGAGTATCACCTGGGCGATTTCCGCCACCACCGGTTCTGCCATGTTGCTGATCCGTTTTATTGTTTTCAGGCTTTTTCTGAACAGGAATTCTTTTGCGGTTACGTTTCTCTTTACTATCTGAGTTTCCGGAAACAGGAAGCTCAATTCTTCCTATAATTTTGGGACCCTCAAGTTTAGGGGCCTTCATTTCTATGTGTTCAGGTTTTTCTTCTTCAATAGCAGGCGGAGCCGTATTTACCGGAGTTTTTGGCTTTTCTTCAACTGGTTTAGGTGTTGGTTTAGGCGTTGGTACGGGTGCAGCGTTCTGTGGCGCTTCCGTTTTTTTAGGTGCCTTTTTCTGCTTTTGTGCTTCTACTAAAGAATGATCCTTTACTTCTTCTTTTTTAGGTTGTTTTATTTCTTTAGCTTTTGGCTTTTCTTCAACCTTTTCCGGTGCAGTATCTTTTTTCTTAGTGCTACCTTTTTTAGGGCGAGAAGAAAGATTGATTTCATCCAGATTTATTTTTCCAAGGATATTCGGACCTTCTAATTTAGGTGCTTTGTTTTCTATATGCTCAACGGTCGTTTCCTTAGCTTCCTCCTCAATGGTTTCTACCTTTTTAGATTTTGCCGCTTTTTTCACTATAGGATCAACCGGCTTTTCTTCTTCAACAGGAGCCGCTTTTGGAGCTTCTGGTTCAGGAAGAGGTTCGGTTTTTATTTCTAAAACTGGTTCCGGCTTGGGTTCCGGCTTGGGCGTTTCAGGTATTACCACAACCGGTTCCGGTTTAGGTTCTGGTTTAGGTTCCGGTTTAGGTTCTGGAGCTATAGGAATTGGTGGTGGAGGTGGTGGTGCAACAACTTCAACCTTTTTTGCAACCGTTGGTAAAACAGGTTCTTCTTCTTTCTTTTTATCTGCTATAGAGCCTTTAGGCAAAGCAATTTCATCACTTTTACGCTTTGTTGCTTTGTCTTTTGCAAACTCAGCCTGCAGCGAATCATACATCTCTTCGGTAATCTTAGTATTAGGATTACTCGCGTTAATTTCAAATCCTTTACCGCTAAGAAACTCCACCAGTGTTTCTTTTCCGATATTGAATTCTTTGGCGGCGGCCAATAATCGCGGTGTTTTCGTTGCTGTTGCCATTCGAAAATTTAGTCAATCTTATTTTGCTTCGGTCTGAGCTTCGGCTTTTTTGCTAAAAGCGACAAACTTACGGCATTTTACTCAATTTAATTTCCGCATTACTCGCGAATTGCGCTTTCCATGCGGTTTTTCGGCTTATTTGTTTACATCAGACAGAAGTTGTTATTATTCATTATCAAATTCTGCTTTCAAAATGCGTTGTACATCCTTTGCGGTTACTTCGTCCAGATCTGCTCTACGAACTAAGTCTTCAACAGAAAGGTCAAGTACGCTTAAAGCGGTATCACAACCAATGCGCTTCAAGGAATCTATCACCCAACTGTCTATTTCATCGCTAAATTCATCCAGATCAATATCGTAATCCACTTCTTCTTCTTGGGTATCGCGATACACATCAATGGTCATGCCTGTAATCTCCTGTGCTAATTTAATATTTACGCCTTTACGTCCGATTGCAAGGGAAACTTGCTCGGGGTCAAGATATACATTAGCATGTTTTGTTTCGTTGTTAATATCCATGCGAGTAATTTTTGCCGGTGTCAACGAACGCTGAATCAACAACTGAAGGTTATTGGTATAGTTGATAATATCAATATTTTCATTGTGCAACTCTCTTACAATACCATGAATACGGCTTCCTTTCATGCCCACACATGCTCCCACGGGATCAATTCGGTCATCGTAGCTTTCCACGGCAACCTTTGCTCTTTCACCCGGTTCACGAACTATTTTCTTCACAACAATAAGCCCATCCATTATTTCGGGAACTTCAATCTCCAACAATTTCTCAAGGAATGAAGGGTGTGTTCTGCTCAGAATAATGACCGGTGTATTGTTGCGCATTTCCACTTTTTTTATGACTGCACGAACTGATTCACCTTTTTTGAAAAAATCGGTTGGAATTTGCTCTGATTTAGGAAGAATCAGTTCATTTCCTTCATCATCCAACAGCATAATTTCTTTTTTCCAAATTTGATAAACTTCACCGCTGATGATATCACCTACACGGTCAGCATATTTATCTAACAAGTTTTTCTTTTTCAGATCGCCTATACGAGAAGCCAATGTTTGTTTAGCGGCAAGAATAGCACGGCGACCAAAATCCAACACATTAATCTCTTCATACACCTCTTCTCCAACACTGAAATCCGGATCAATTAGTAGTGCTTCGGCTAATTCAATTTCTAAGTTATCGTCTTCCGAAAAACCATCTTCTACAATAGTTCGACGGCGAAAAATTTCTAAGTCTCCGGTTTGGTCATTTACGATCACGTCAAAATTTTCGTCGGTACCGTATTTTTTTCGCAGTAAGGTTTTGAACACGTCCTCAATCACCTTCATGAGGGTAGGACGATCAATATTTTCTGCTTCTTTAAAATCCTGAAAAGACTCAATTAGATTGATACTTGCCATTGTTTTCAGTTTAATTATTATCCCTTCAACGGGTAGCTATTAGACTATGGTTAAAAAACTATTTGAACAATTGATTGTTTGATATCGGAAAATTGAATTTCCACAGATTCAGATTCTTTCTTCTTTGGTATTTTTACAGATAATACAATCGCCGTGTCGTTGACTGCTGTCAACACACCTATTGTTTCTTTTTCTTCCTTTAAAAATGAAACTGCTACTGTTCTGCCAATATTTTTTTGATATTGCCGTAAAGATTGTAGTGGTTCATCTACACCGGGGCTGCTTACCTCTAAGGAAAAATCACCATCCGGAAATATTGCCGACTCTTCTAAGAGCGCGTATAACCGGTGATTTATCTTAGCGCATTTTTCAATTGAAAACCCGGAATCTGCATCCAGAAACACTTTCACATTGTTGGTAGGCTTCACTTTTATGTTCACCAAAAACATATCTGTCTCTTCCAAAAGGGGCAAGAGCAGCGACTGAACTTTTTGCAATACTTCTGACATAGGCAAAAAAACAAGGGAACACCTTTGTGTTCCCTGTTCTAAAGAATTAAATCCGGTGCAAAAGTAGTGTTTTTTTTGTTTCCGAAAAAAATAATTAGTGCTAAAATTTGTAGCGCTTATGAATTATGGTTTCCTTAACGGCTATTAGGGCTTCTATAGCTACCTTTGCGCTATGTTGTTTAGGATTTTACTTTGGTCGTTTTTACTCACGGTGATTTTACGTTTCATCGCAAGGTTTGTATTGCCGATTTTAAAAATCACGCAAATGACCCATAGCAGGATGCGCTCCATGCAGCAACAAATGAATGATATGCAGCATCAGAATGCACACAATCAACCCAAAGCTGCTCCTAAAGCGAAAAGCGGCGATTATATTGAGTATGAAGAAGTGAAGTAGATTGGCAAAAAGTCTTACTTAAATTTTTCCCTTCAAATTATTGAGCATTTTAGCTGCATCTGTATCAATGTGGATATGACCGCTATTAAAATTGCTCATCACCACACTATGATGGTTATGAGCAATGCCGCTATCAGGCAAGCCTAAAAGAGTAGTTATGGGTTCTGACAGTTTATCTGCTATGTTAAATAAATTATTGATCGTTAGTTGCGTTTGCCCAGCCTCAATGCAGCTATAGGCAGTTGTAGTAAGGCTTAATGCCGTTGCTATTTCTTTTTGCGACATTCCTTTTTTGCTCGCGCAGCCGCCGAATGCGTTGCGCCACAGCTTGATTGGGATTTTCTGCTTGATTCATGCTTGCAACTATTCATGAATTTTATTTTTGCATTACCTTACTTTGAAAAACAATACTACTGACGGGAACTGAGGTAAGCAGCAAGATGGTGGACAATACATGGCAAACAACAGATGCCTACCAAAATTGCCCGCCTCAATCATTCTCGTCTAACCAAAGTGAAATAGCCAACTGGGGCTAAACCGTGGTGAGAAAAACAATGAAAAAATATCTTGCAGTGATTGAATAACTACTACAAAGATAAGCATTGTTTTCTTTAACCCTCTGCTATGCACCAAGGCGGCGCGGATATAAATGGGTGGTGAAAATTTCCTTTATCAATCTATCAAAACATAAAAAAAATAAAATTTAAAATAAAAATATTATTTGCATTGGCAATTCTGACATCTTGTGCATATAAATATATGCACAACAATATATGGAAAGTTAACGTGTCATGCTAATTGTACTTTTTCAAACTGTGACATTACAATTACAGTAGTAAAAGGTTCAGGAAAAGGAGTTGCTTGTGGTTGTTACTTTGGAATAGATAGTTGTCGTTCAGGTGATGCCATTTCATCTGTAGATGGGGAGTCAACAATTGTTGAACAAAAAATAGATCGTCCAAAAATAAACGAATTCATCTCATATCTTCTAACATTAACAAACGCATTAGACTTTTCCAATGTTATTGCAAGTCTTAATGCCTTTTATAGTGGCATGAGTACTGCGCAGTATGAAGAGGCTTTAGATGTCTATCGTATCAATATTGAAGCACTTAGTACTGAAAATAAAGAAATAATTCGGTCGTAAACTAATTAGTTTTACTCTCTAAAAAATCGAAAAGAACACTCATGTAGCTCTAAATTATTCAAACCATGTTGTCGTGAGGGTTCTTGGTTCTCATCTATATATCTCATTTATGAATCGTTTATTTAAGCTTTTGCTACCATTTTGCTTAGGATTTACTTGTGTTTCGGTGTTGGGGCAAGAACTCGATGGAACCCTAACACTCAATCCCGATTGGCAACAGAAAATATATCTTTTAGAGGTTAAAGGATTTTTTCAATTTTTTTCCGGTTCAAACACCTTAATCATTGACTCTGCCTCAGCGGACAATATCGGGAAATTTCATTTTACCCACTTAAAACCCAACACCATTTATCGAATTTCAACTATTAAAGCCACAAACCCCGCACTGATCATCAACAATGGTAATTCTGACAATTACTCCTTCTTTTCGTTCACAACAAAAGGAGAAAAATTAACTTTTACCGGCGATGTGGCTCATTTATTTCGAAATGCGCAATACACAAAATCGTCTGTACGCATGAAAGCATTTATGGATATTATCGGCATCAAAATGCCCGCGTATGATACACTGACAACATTTAACGAAGCCCGAAAGTCAGACCCTGCCTATATGCAGTTGTTTATGCAAAATTTGATGGCGACCGCCGAAACAACCAACTTGGCTCTGGATCAATATCTTACGACTGTTTCAGACCCAATTGTTATAGCTTTTGCCTTTGCTTTTATAGCCTACGATGGCGTTCTTGAAAATCATCTACCTATCTTGACAAAGCATCTTTACAAACTTAAAGGCAGCACAGCACCTATCTGTGTTTCACTATACACCCTTTTAAAAAAGCATGAAAATGTAGCCCCTCCGTTTCTGTCCCTTAAAAAACAAACTCTATACACCATTCAAGGAAACCCAATTCGCATTGATACGATTGCAAGCAGATTCATCTTGTTGGATTTTTGGAGCAGTTGGTGTACGCCATGCAGTAGTGCTATCCGCACCGCATTGAGGGATTTACACAGCAAATATTCATCTGCTGATTTGACAATCATAGGTCTTAACGAAGACAAAAATCTGGCAAATGCAAAAAAAGCGATCGTACAAGATCACAATTCATTTATTCAGATTTGGCGATATGCACCACAAAACAAAGAAAAATTATCGGGGATTAAAACAGCGACCTTACCCGGTTATCTACTTTGGGACACGCATACAAACAAGACCTATACTCGAAATAATACATCCACCATTGTTGAAGATTTGACGAAGCTATTAACAGAATAGGATCGAATAATACTAATTGCGCATGTAGCTAAAAGTGAGCATAGCTAATTGTTGCACTGCATTTTCAGGTACAGTATTTCCTTCTTTGCCCATTGTTGTAGCTGATCCTGTTTTCACAGCTACGATTCTTTTATCTTTGTTGTATCAACGTTTTTAAATCTGCTGCATGAAAAATAAGACGGGTCTGGTATTGATTGCCATAGGCATTCTAATTGGTATCATTTTTTACCATTTCTCTTCTAATCGGCAGATCAAAGCTAACGAGGGCGTTAATTCACAAATTGGAAATACATCCATTGTCGCCTCTAAAGAAGAGCCTAAGCTAACTAAATCTGACATTGAGTCGCCCAACTCGGATATTTCACAAAAGACAGAAGAAAACTTAGTAATCAACTATGTAAAACAAAAACACCACTTGCCGGATTGTTATATTACCAAGTCAGAAGCTAAGAAACGAGGATGGATACCTTTTAAAGGAAACCTTTGTGATGTCGTTCCGGGATTTGCTATTGGTGGCGACCACTTTTCTAATCGTGAAGGAACCTTACCCGAAGGAAACACGTATTACGAAGCAGACGTAAACTTTAGCTGCGGAGGCAGGGAAGCAGACAGAATTGTTTTTACCAAGACAGGCGAGGTATGGATAACACACAATCACTATAAAAATTTTGAAAAAAGATAAAGCTATGTCTGCTATAAAATTTGATTTTGCCCGCATCGTTAACTATGAAGACTTCTATAAGATGCTTGCTAAAAAAATTGAGCTTCCGGATCATTTTGAACATAATCTGGATGCTTTATTTGATACCATTACCGGCGAATTAAAAATGCCTTTGAAATTTGAGTTTGTGAATCTGACCTTAGCCCAATTAGAAACTTTTCAGAATCTCATTCAAACCTTAGAAGATGCTTGTATGGAAGAAAATGAGTTTGAGTTTAACTATTTTTTAGAACACTACCATACCAATTGAAAATAATAACAAAAGGAACTTTACCGGTAGGTGAAAGTTCCTTTATCATTTAAGAAAGAAAAAGATTATTTCTTCTTTTCGTAGCGTTTTTTGAATTTATCAATACGTCCTGCCGTATCTACAAACATAGATTTACCCGTGTAAAACGGATGAGATGTGTTAGAAATCTCCACTTTTATCAATGGATATTCATTGCCATCTTCCCATTTAATTGTTTCGCGAGAAGGGGCGGTAGAACGGGTAATAAAGCTATGATCGTTAGACATGTCTTTAAACACAACTAAACGATAGCTTTCCGGATGAATGCCTTTTTTCATTTTTTTATAGTTTAGCGCATGGATGTTGCCATGCATTGTTTTTTCAAGAGCGCAAAGGTAAGTATAAAATCGTTCTCACGCATATTTTTTTTCATCGAACAGATTCAGCTCAAGCTTACACAACCAAGTTGATCATTTTCCCTTTTACAAAAATTACTTTTTTGGGTGTTTTACCTTCTAACCATTTTAGTATAATAGGGTCAGACAGTACGGCTTGCTTCACCGTTTCCTCAGGTGCATCTAAGGGAAATTCTAATTCAACTCGTGTTTTCCCATTTACTGCAACCGGATATTTTTTTGAGTTTTCGGCAATATACATTTCTTCATAATTAGGGAAAGACGCATCCATGATACTGGTTGAGTAACCCAACTGCTGCCAAATTTCTTCTGCTAAATGCGGCGCAAAGGGGGCCAACAAAATAGTCAAAGGTTCCAGCACTCGTTGTTTATGACAATTGAGGGAAGCCAGTTCATTGACACAAATCATAAACTGACTAACTGAAGTATTGAGGGTAAATCGTTCAATATCTTCCCCAATTTTCTTAATAGTTCGATGAATAATTTGCAGTTCTTGAGCATTGGGCATTTCCTGATTAACGATTAAACCCTTTTGTTCATCAAAAAACAAACGCCATAACTTTTTTAAAAACCGATGAACGCCCTCAATTCCTTGTGTGTCCCAGGGTTTACTTACATCTATCGGGCCTAAGAACATTTCATACATGCGAAAGGTGTCTGCACCATATTGTGCTACAATATCATCGGGATTAACCACGTTGTATTTGCTTTTGCTCATTTTTTCAACGGCGGCACCACATATATAGCTACCATCAGTCTCTAATAAAAATTCTGCATTTACAAATTCTGGCCTCCATGTTTTAAATCGTTTTTGATCTAACAACAAGCCATCTACCATACTTACATCCACGCGAATTTCATCCACCAGGAATTCTTTTCTACGACTGTAAGTAACAAATTGATTAGTTCCGTGTACGCGATAAACAAAGCGTGAACTACCTTGAATCATTCCTTGGTTTATCAATTTCTTGAAAGGTTCTTGAAAACCAATGAAGCCCAAGTCGAATAAGGCTTTCGTCCACATACGGCTATACAACAAATGCCCAACGGCATGTTCCGTACCACCTACATAAACATCCACTTCGCGCCAATAATCCGTTGCTTTTCTGTTTGCAAATTCGTTTTCGTTTTGAGGATCCATATAGCGAAGAAAATACCATGATGAGCCTGCATATCCGGGCATGGTGCTGGTTTCGCGAGCTCCAATCTCCGTGTTGACCCAATCTGATATGTTTGCCAAGGGACCTTCTCCTGATGCTGCCGGCTGATAGCTTTCAACTTCAGGTAAAAGTACCGGCAATGTTTGGTGCTCTTCAGTCGTTTTTTCATCCCATTCGTCTATTGCGAATGCTACACCGTTTTTGTAAACAATAGGAAAAGGTTCGCCCCAATAACGTTGTCGTGAAAAGCCTGCATCTCTCAAACGAAAGTTCACCTTTCCTTTACCGACCCCTGCCTCAACAATTGCATCTATAGCCTTTTTCACTGCTTTAGAAATTTCTATACCGGACAAAAAACCGCTATTTTCTAAGGTGCCTTCTTTAGCCATATAGGCTTCATTGCCTTTATAACGAGTACCAAAAATATTAGTAATAGGAATGTTGAAATGTTTAGCAAAAAGATGATCTCGTTGATCGCCGCTTGGAACAGCCATAATTGCACCTGTGCCATATCCCGCCAATACATATTCTGCAATCCAGATAGGAATGGGTTGTTGCGTAATAGGGTTGATGGCATAAGAGCCGGTAAAACATCCCGACACTAATTTTACCTCACTCATTCGCTCTCTATCCGAACGAGTTCGTACATATTCGCGATAGGCATCCACCTCTGATTGTTGTGCTGGCGTTGTTATAGCATCTACAAGGCTATGCTCCGGAGCTAAAACCAGAAAATCAGTACCAAAAATTGTATCGGGGCGAGTCGTAAAGACGGTAATTGCTTTATCCATAGCCCGTTCTACGGCAAAATGGATCTCTGCACCTATACTTTTGCCGATCCAATTGCGCTGCATTTCCTTCATGGCCTCTGTCCAATCTAGCTTGTCTAAACCATCAAGCAAACGTTCAGCATATTCCGTAATTCGCAAAAACCATTGGCGCATTCGGCGTTTTTCAACCGGGAAACCACCTCTTTCAGACACCCCATTTACCACTTCATCGTTGGCCAAAACCGTACCCAAAGCCTCACACCACCACACATCGGCAAAGCCTAAATAAGCAAGGCGATATTTCATCAGCACATCACGCTGTTCTTCAACCGACAACCCTTTCCAGCTATTTCTATCAATGCTTAAATGTTCATCTGAGGGGCAAGGCGTATTAACATTGCCTTCTTTTTCAAAAATAGAAATCAACTCTGTAATTGGTTTTGCCTTTTGTGCATTTCTATCATACCAACTATGAAAAAGCTTTAGAAAAATCCATTGAGTCCATTTATAGTAAGTAGGGTCGCTGGTACGCACGACTCGATCCCAATCATAACAAAACCCAATGTTATCTAACTGTTCGCGGTATCGAGTTATGTTTTGTTCTGTGGTCTTTATTGGATGTTGTCCGGTTTCAATAGCATATTGTTCAGCCGGTAAACCAAAGGCATCAAAACCCATAGGATGCAGTACATTAAAGCCTTTCAGCCGTTTGTAACGTGCAAAAATATCGGAAGCAATATAGCCAAGTGGATGCCCAACATGCAAGCCTGCACCACTGGGATAGGGAAACATATCCAGCACATAATACTTTGGCTTAGAGGAATTGTTGGACACACTGTAAGTGCGATGTTCTTTCCAATACTCCTTCCATTTTTTTTCTATCGAACGAAAAGTATATTCCATAATAAAACAGGATACAACCCTATTTAAGGGGGGCGGCAAAAATACAAAACCGAATGAGGGAATACTGATAAATAATTAGTTCAAAAAACTATTCCTTTTTACTGCATTGGCAACTTTGAAAAGAATAGATCAATCCTTCCTGTTCAAGCTTTGATGAAAAAATCATTTTACAAACCATATCGGTGTAAGTTGGTGCTTGTATGGATTGCTTCTTACCATTCCAGATGGAATTCATCGGATAAATATACACGTAGTATTCCACCGCCCGAGCAAACAACTTTTGTATATGCAAAATGGTCAGTTTATATTTTTTATGAGGCAAAAAACTGGCAAGACTGAGGGTAGTACTATCCGTATTAATTGAAATAAGCTGAATGCCATCCAAATTCTTGGGCAATCCATCCAAATAAGGCTCCTGACGATAGAACAAATATCTTTCTCCGTTTTCTATAAAAATAGATTCAGGGTGCTGTTTGACATATTCTTGTAAAGCATTTTGATAAGTCTGATTTTCAGTTAAACGATTAGCAGATTGGGCAGTGCAAAACAAAGGCAAAAATAAAAAGACAAAAAAATAGCGCATGATTTCAATTTTCAGAATGAAGATAGAGAATAATTGCTTGTGCTAAATTTGATGTGTATGATAAGCTATTGGGAGCAAGAAAGCCTCACCTCGTATGACCATATTGTAGTTGGCAGCGGAATAGTTGGGCTATCCACCACCATTGAACTGAAGACAATTTTCCCTACTCAACGAGTATTGGTTTTAGAGCGAGGACTTTTACCCTCCGGTGCCAGTTCACGTAACGCCGGATTTGCTTGTATGGGTAGTGTTACTGAACTTTTAGACGACCTTAAAAATAGATCGGAGTCGGAAATAATCGCTTTATTTTGTTTACGAAAAGCAGGTTTAGAGCGACTTAGGCAACGATTAGGAGATTCCCAAATTGGATATGCTGAAAATGGAAGCTTTGAGTTAATAAGTGAAACCGAGATATATGCGATTGAGAAAATAAATTACCTAAACCGGCTGCTTTCACCTGTTGTAGGGTATAATCCTTTTTCAATTGCAAATGAAAAAATAGAGCAATTTGGCTTTTCTCCAGTGTATTCAAAAGCCATGATACAAAACCATTTGGAAGGAGAACTGCATACCGGAAAAATGATGCGAGCACTTACTGATTTTGCTATTAATCTTGGGGTAGAAATAAAAACAGGTGCAAACGTTATAAACTTAACTTCAGATAAAAACTCTGTTCGAATAGAAGTCGAAGATACTTTGCGCAAGCAGCCTCTGGCACTGAAAGCAGCCTGTGTAACCCTTTGCACAAATGGCTTTACGCAACAATTATTTCCACTTGAAGACGTATCTCCCGGGCGAGGGCAAGTTTTAATTACAGAGCCGATACCGCAACTAAAATTCAAAGGTATTTTCCATCTGGATTGTGGTTATTATTATTTCCGAGAAATTGACAACCGAATATTAATTGGAGGCGGAAGAAATCTTGATTTTAAAACAGAAACTACAACAGAAATAGCACTGAACAACATCATTCAAAGTGAGCTTGAAAACAAACTTCAAAACCTCATTATTCCAAACACACAGTTTACTGTAGCACAGCGTTGGTCGGGCATTATGGCATTTGGACGAAGCAAACAACCCATTGTAAAATCTTTAGCTCCTAATATTTTTGGCGTATTTAGGATGGGCGGTATGGGCGTTGCCTTAGGAAGTGAAGTAGCTAAACAAGCAGTAGAATTGATTCAACAACATCATGAATAACCAAGTCAAACCTTTCATTCAAAATCAGACAATCGTTGAACAACTTCTCCAATTGGCAGACCCATAACATTGTAATAATCACCTTCAATTTTTTCAATTCCAATCATGCCAATCCATTCCTGAATTGCATAAGCACCTGCTTTGTCAAAAGGGTGGAAATGTGAAACATAATACGAAATTTGGGGTATAGAAAGTGGGCGAAAAAACACACGAGTAATTACAGAAAAAGAAACTACTTTACTTCCTTGTTTCATACATACGCCCGTAATCACTTCATGGGCATTACCTGACAATTTCTTCAGCATTTCCATTGCTTGAGTTTCATCTTTAGGCTTTCCTAAAATTTCGCCTTCCAACAAGACAATAGTATCTGCAGCTACAATCAGCGAATTTGCATAATTATCGGCTATGGCATTTGCCTTTTTGATAGCTAAAAATGTTGGCACATCAGCACCGGGCATACCTATTGGATTAGTTTCATCTACATCGGCAACTACTACTTCAAAAGTAAGTTCGGCAGCTTCCATCAGTTGTTTACGACGCGGTGATTGTGAAGCAAGAATAATTTTAGACATTGGCTTGTAAATAGTAAAAAAATAAAGAACAAAGACCCAAAACCATGATCATTTTTAGATAGCGGCTTGCTTTTGCAAAATGCTTAGTGGTAGCGGCTTTAGGCAAATAAATCATCCAACTTACCAAAGGCAAAACAAGTCCGGCAAAGCAATAAACAGCAAATAAATAATCGGCATTGTGGAGTAATTTTAATGTACCAAAACTGATCGGCAAGAGGGCAAAAGCAGCAAGCAAAAGTGTAAAACGGGTTGCTTTTTTTAAGCCCCATTTGATGGGCATCGTGATGCATCCTTCAGCTTCATCTCCCTTAAAATCTTCCATGTCCTTAACTATTTCGCGCATCCAAGTAAGCACAAAAGCAAAATAGGCATACACCAACAAAACCCAAACAGGATTTGGCAAAGTAGAAGTACCAGCCGCAACGAAAGCAGGTTGCATCAGATATAGATGCAGAGCCGGCTCATAGACAATTAAGGTAAGAATTGTAAGACCGGTCAAAAGAGCAACTACAATGTTGCCAATCATAAATTGTCTTTTAAAGTGCGTTGAATAAAACCACAACAAAAGCGTGCAACTCAATTGAACAAGCACCCATTGCGTTTTGCCTGCCTGAAGTGCAACCCAACCAACCAGAACAAGCCCCCCCATATTCATTGTAGTATGCAAAATGATGGCTAACCGTCTTGGAATTTTTCTCTCCAAAATCATCTTGTCGGGTTTATTTATACTATCAATTCGTACATCAAAATAGTCGTTGATAATATAGCCAGCACCGGCAATTAAGATGGTAGAAAACGACAGAAGTAAAAAATTGGGAAATCCTAAAAGCAACCGTATGCCATCATTGCTTAGCGGGTAAATTACACATCGCCAAGCAAGCAATTGCGTGCAGAAAATAATGACAAGGTTGGTCCAGCGAATAAGGCGGAAATACTGCATAAAAACCAAAAATGCGATTCAATAGTATGGAGGAGAAAAATTTACTTCTGCCGACTACTGAAGCCCTTTCCAATTAGCCGGATCCAAGCGCCATTGTTGCAACAAATCTCGGTCTTCCTCTTTGACAATTTTTAGTCCTTCGGCTACTTCCATCAAAGCATTATAGTTACTAATGGTGTGCAATGGAACCATAGCTTGTTCAAAAGCAGCATCAGCCACGGGAAATCCGTAAGTAAACAAGGCACACATGCCAACCACCTCAGCACCTTGCTGGCGAAGCACATCTACTACTTGCAAACTACTTTTACCTGTGGAAACCAAATCTTCAACTACAACAACCTTTTGTCCTGCTTGCAAAACCCCTTCAATTTGATTGCCCATGCCATGTTCCTTGGGTTTGGCTCGCACATACAAAAAAGGTAGTTTTAGTAAATCAGCAGCCATAACGCCATGAGCAATTCCGGCAGTAGCCACGCCTGCGATAGCATCTGCGTCCGGGTGTTGTTCCAAAATCATATTAGCGAGTTCACTTTTCACAAAATCCCTAACATAAGGATAAGAAAGCACTTTTCTATTATCACAATAAACAGGGGATTGCCATCCGGAAGCCCAAGTAAACGGCTGTTGCAGATTGACTTGCAAAGCCTTAATTTGCAGTAGTTTTTCAGCGAACTGTTTTGGCGTACTCATCGCTCAAACCTACACCAATTTCACGAAGTTCATTCACATGTTTTTTGCAAAAGCCATATACTGTAATAACAAGCCATTGATAATCACAAACGACAGAAGTACGTATGTACGTCAACATCCAATTGCAGATGGTTATCTTTCTTTTGCCGGTGCCTTTACTCGGAATTTTCGGCTTGCTTTTAACCACTTGAATAAATCAACTTCATTAGGTGCAATCATTGAAGACATTTCACCCAAGGCACTAACCAATGAATTACACCGATTGTTTGAACCCATTGATGCTGGAGGAGGTGTAGTAACTAATGAAGATGGTGGTGTATTAATGATTTATAGACGAGGCAAATGGGATCTTCCCAAAGGCAAGCGAGATGAAGGCGAAGAAATAGAAGAATGTGCTTTAAGAGAAGTAAGTGAGGAAACAGGATTGAATCAATTAACACTGGGCGAGAAAATCTGTGATACATACCATGTTTATAGCCAGGGCGGCGAAAGCCTGCTTAAACGTACTACTTGGTATAGGATGCTTGGTACAAATAAAGAAAAATTGGTTCCTCAAAAAGCAGAAAATATCTTAGAAGCTCGATGGATTGCAGAAAACGAGTTAGCACCCGTAGCCTTCAAATCTTATGAAGCTATTCGTGAAGTGTTGAAAATAGCCGGCTTCAATTGGTAGCGATATTCTCACAACATGTTTAAGTCTTTTGAACACAGTGGATATTAACGTTACCTGAACATCCTTGTAACTTAATTTTACACAGAAGTTTGAACGGAAAGAAATGTGATGAAATCTACTCCTGGTCGAACAATACGTCTTACACGTAATTTGTTTCGAATTTTTGATCATAAGCGCACACTAGTGCAGATGCTGCAAGCAGTGTGGCATGGAAAATACAGCATGTCTTTACTTACTAAAATACTACTTGTATTGGGCATTGCATATATCATCCTTCCGTTTGATTTTGATTGGATCCCTATTTTAGGATGGTTAGATGATGCACTGGTGTTTTTCTTGCTTCTAAAGCGCTTGCAATTTGAAACACATCGCTATGTTAGGCATAAAGCTATGGAACGCAAAACCCACTAAGGCTATCCTATTTTTACTACGCTTGGAACAAAAAGACTAACATTTCCTTTGTTGCGAATCACATCGCGAACTAAGGTAGATGAAATCGTAGAATACTCCGGCGAGCAGGTCAGGAAAAGGGTTTCAATTTCGGGAGAAAGCATTCTATTCATATCCGCAATTGCTTTTTCGTACTCGAAATCACTTATGTATCGAATGCCACGTAAGATGTATTGAGCACCGATAGTCTTGCAATAATCTACAGTTAATCCTGTATAACCAACAGCCTCAATTCGGCTATCTTTTGAAAAGATTTCGTTTATCCAGCTACAACGTTGCTCTACGGTAAACATAGGTTCTTTTGAAGAATTTGTCCCTATGCCGATGATCAGTTTATCAAATAATGAAACTGCCCGATTGATGATATCTACATGTCCTTTAGTGATAGGGTCAAAAGTGCCCGGAAATAAGCAGATTCGTTGCATGAAGGTGATTATTTTTGAGTAAAAAAACTAAAAACCGTTGTACCATAATTTTTCATCCGAACAAAGTCGGGATGTTGTTGGTAATCGTTACGAGGTGTGTGCTCCAACACAAAAATCCCATTAGGCTTCAACATGTTTTTTTCGAACACCAGAATAGGAAGATCGTCTATAGTTTCTAAGGCGTAAGGAGGTCCGGCAAAAATGAAATCATACGGTTCCTGTTGTTGTTTCATAAACTTAAACACATCTCCTTTGATTATTCTCATGAAAGGAGCTATCTCTAATGTTTCTGCGGTTTTCTTTATAAACTGAATACTGGCATTATCGCGTTCAATGAGTGTAAGATCTATTGCTCCACGTGAGGCAAGCTCATAGCTAATGCTACCGGTTCCACCAAAAATATCACAAGTGCGAATACCGTCTAACTCCATCATGTTTTCCAGTGTGTTAAACAAGCCTTCTTTAGCCACATCAGTTGTGGGGCGTGCCGGAATACCCGAAGGCGGATTAAACCTCCTACCACTAAATTTTCCACCTACAATGCGCATGAATATAATTGTTGCAACAGGCTAAGCGTTGCAGCCCATTGACGATTATTAGTAGCTGTGGTATTATCAAATTCCCTCGTTTGTGGAAAGTATTGACAAAGGTCATTCAACACATGATTCAATCCACGGTAAGCAACTGTCCCGTTTAATTCTGCCGTGTCCGGATTAATTCGAAACTGCCTACAAGCGTGCTTGAGTTGATAGGCAATATCTTCTCCGTTTTGATATTCAAATACTTGATGCCAATGTAGGCTTCTATTTTTATACAGTGTGGCCACAGCATGTTCTTGCGTAATGGTGCACTGAAGAGAATTGTCAGAACGATATGGTTTGAAAAATTGGTACATAGCTAAAGGCAACACTCGAGCTCTGGTAAAATATCTTCCAATTAGGCTTTTCATGGTGCCTGGATAAGCGAACAAATACTTTGAACTATTTTCTTGAAGGTGGTGGCAAGACAAGACTTCATTTCCTTCTACAAAAAATAGCTTGTTAAGCCATTTTACTGCCTCTCCTTCATCATATAATTCATCGGGAATGAGTAGATATTTATCAGAGGTTACAAAAACTGCAATTACATTATCGGGGTTGAAGAGTAGTGGTTCATCTAAAAAACGATGTTCGTAAAAGTCTAAAATCCACGTTGGTAAAGTTTGACTATAATCACCATAGTGTACCATCAATAAGTCTCCATGTTCGCTAAAGCCGGCTACGGTAAGACCTCGTGGCTGTAAGATGCAGATAACCTTTGTCACTTGTGTGAGTAAAGTATCGCCTTCATGTAAACTGTAAGTATGATAATTTATGGTACTGCTGCTGATTTCAGACATAGGAAATGGCAATGATAGGGCAAATTTACGAAATTGTTAAAGAGCCGTATCGTGTTTACAATAAAATCTGAATGATTGGCTTGCTTTAATTTTTAGATGACCTTGAACCATACACTTCACAAAAGCGAAAAGCCCAACGTAAAAACGTCAGGCTTATTTTGACTGCAACAAGAGTTGATAGATGTTTACAGTGTCGTTGACCTCACGAAATAATCTTCATTAGCGATGAAATATGGGTTTATCAACTTTCGGAAGAATTGGGGTAACATGATTCTCTGTTGATTGCTTCTGTGCAGATTGAGGTTTTACGTTGTTGTTTTCGTAATCAATTCCTTTGCTTGCCTCTACACCCCATTCTAATGGATGTAGATACTTGCCAACATTTTCAGGCTCTTTATTAACTTCTGGCACCACACGATGGGCATTGGCATATTTATCTTGACGAATACCGGTTATTTGCCAACTTACCTCTACATTTGGTGCATTGGTTTTTATTTTAAAGCTATTATGACTAACTTTTTCACTAACCATTGCTTGCGCAAAGCTTCCAATTGTAGTTAATTGGTATCTGAAGTCTTTGTTTAATGCCTCGAAATAATCAGGCAGGTTTATGATAGCATCACCATTTGCATCAGTAATAATATTTCCGTTATACACGTTCATCATGTCGGGGCTTTCGACAAAACTGTGATAGAGGTACTTATGATCAGGATCCAAAGGATGATCAATTTTAAATGTACCACTTGCTTTTGCTAATGATCCGGTTATCTGAACATTACCACTGAAATAACCCGCCCAATTAGTCGCTCCGCCGTTAGCATAGCCATAAATTGCATATTTTGTTCCACCTGTAGCAGTCCAATTATAGGCAGTGCCGTACAAACCGATAGCCGTTCCATTAGACGCTCCGAAACCCAAAGCACCGAATGTATTAAATGTGGATACAGTCGAAGTGTTAGATGCATCGCCCTCAATACCTCGCCCACCAGCACTACCCAACACTCCTACTCCTGTTGCAATAGAAGACCCAGGACTTACCGACCCAAAAATAGCAATATTGGAGGATGTTGTTGGAAGACTACTTCCAAGATATTCCGCTCTAAGGATTCCATTATTGAGCGTATTTGCTGAGGTTGAGCTAAAGTATGCTGCCGTGTCATAAGCTGTCATAATTCCAAAATGAGCGTTAGATGAATTAAAATAACCCATTCGACCCGTTTTCAATGCATACGAAAACAAAACATTATTGTTATTTGCAATATTTAATGAATTCATACCCGGAGAATAATAGACTGCGGCTATTGAATCATTAACGCCATTAAAAAAATTCTGAGTTCGCGCCATAAAAATACCCTTATTGTTGTTGGTTGAGTCTAACATTCCATTAAAAGTATAACCTATTCCATCACCCTCAGCAATCATCCAGTTTGCTCCTGCACTCGAATTATTTACAGATTTATACCAATACCGAGCACTAGGGTAAAACGCGGTTTTATTGTAATACAACCCTAATGATGAGTCAATTATTCTACTGTTTACACCAGTTGTTGCATTTGCATATTTCACCAAATAATTTGCCGTGCCATTAATATTTGCACTACCCGCCGGACCTTGTGGACCGGTTGCACCAACCGCTCCTTGAGCACCTGTTGCACCAATAGGTCCTTGTGGACCGGTTGCACCAGCCGGACCTTGCGCACCGGCAGGGCCTTGAACTCCTACTGGGCCTTGTGGACCTGCAGGTCCCGGATTAGCTGCATATAGCGCATAAGGAACACTTAATAGTTGTGCATTACCCACAAAAGTGTAATTTGCTCCACCTGTAGGATCAAGATCAACTTGCATATACTTGTCACCACTATTCCAAGTAACAGCTGACAAAGTACCTGAAACGGGTGTTCCACCACCAATTTGAACATTGTATAAGCCTAATGAATTAGTAGTTGCAGTATGCGTTTCGGCATATTGTACATTCCCTGATGCTGCACCATCATGGATGCTAATTCTAATTCCTATTGCTTGGTTTGTTATTGGATTTCCATTACTGGAACGTGCAACACCCTGATAATTAAACTTTTGTGGTGCTTGTGCCATTGCAGTCATACAAATGACAATGACAACAAATACTGATATTATTTTTTTCATATTTATTGAATTTAGGGGGTTATTGAATTTTTTGAATTTTAAATGCTCTCATTTCTTTTTCGCCTGAATTTGGAGCAAAGGAAACTTGTAAAAGATAATGTCCATTTGACAATGAAGAAATGGATATACGCTCTGTTCCTGTTGAATTATTTTCAAATTCTCTTCTAAGAATTAGTTTCCCACCCACATCTGTAAGTTTATATTCAAGTGTCCCCAAAGTAGGATACTGATAATGAACAAATATTTCAGTAGTTGCAGGATTAGGATAAATTGAAATCGATTGATCATTTTTAGTTACGTTAGATATAGGTACCATTCCATCTTTGGGCTGCAACACCCCCTGAGATACCATAAAATTGCCGGCATTCCAAGTATTTACTAACGTCATTTCACCGATAGACCAAGCATAAACATTGCCAGCAATGGTTGCTTGCCCTCCCATTGAATTAATAGTTGAAGGGCTGACACTTTGTGCGCATACATTAAAGTATATCGCCATAAATATAAGTGTAAGAAATTGCTTTCGTTTCATGTTAAAATGTTTTATTTAGTATTTATTAATAGACATTTATGGTTAGCATAAATAAGCCACTAATTATTATTTTTGGAAATAACAATTCCATACTTGTAAACTAATGAAGTTGGTGGTGATAAATCGTTTGAATATTGCATAATACCTAAATTAAAACAATTAGATTTATATATATAATGACTAAATTATTTTCATATATATACTCATATATCCTGCTCGCCTTTAATATCAATAAAGTATTTTTTACAATCTTTAGGCTGATAAGGATGCGATGAAGGCAGCCACAAGAAAAGTAAATGCAAATACTTTGGCGAGCAGGTTTGTCAGGGTTCTCATATTCTGGGTATATTATGGGGGCATAATTATTTTCCTAATCTACTTTGAAGTTCCGATACTACATTTTCAAAGCTGCGCAACAGCCTATCCCATTGCCGGAAAGATTCATCTGCATTAGCAGAAGTACCGGCTGGAGCATATTCAGAAACTAATTTTGCTTTGTAGGTTAAAGGATCTGAAGAACCTGTTTTAATAATTAATCGAGTTCTAATAGTTGCAGCTTTAAAGTTTTTTACGACCCATGCCGTACACATGTAACCAGTAGTCTTATCTGTAACTTGTATTACATCAAAGCTATTTGTTATTATTCTACTAATCAACTTCCAAGCTTCATCTTCACTATGGCTGGTTCGAATGTCTATATCTTGATTAGCCAGGTTAGTTACATATGAATTTTCAAAAGCATCATCCTTTTCCATCTTCATATAATCGGTTGAAGGTAAATCATGACTAACATCATTTATATAGTTTCTTTCTTGGGTAATAAAACCCACTCTTTCGGCACGTACATTTACAGAACTGGATGGTTCAACTTTAATTATAGTAGCACCTGTACCAACTAATTTCCCGTTTACATATAATTTAACATCCGGGTCGGTGTTTATAGTAATTTTTTTCGTTCTAAGACGTGCCTTACAATCAGTTGGCATAAAGGAAAATGTTAGTAAGGCAATAATGGTAATTTTTAGTAGCTTTTTCATGTTACATCATTAATTTATGTTGCAAAGACAATTCAATTCATTGAAAATTTTTACGTGAAAAATACCATTTCTATATTGTTAAAAACACTTGATAAAAAGGGTGTTTTTACGGGTTCTAAAAAGCAAAGTTTGACAATTCTTCTTTTAAGATAGGTTATCTCTTAGTAATAGTAGGCTCAGGCTTCCACATAGTTGGCTTCTCAATCAAATTTTCATATTTTACATTTGGTGAGAAAACAATGTTTTCATTCATATCTACTTGGCGAACCCTAAATATGCCCGTTGTGTATTGAGAAATAGAAAAATAGTAAGTGCGTGGTAACATGGTATTTCCAACTGAGTTCATTCGATCAACAATTTCAAATTCACCATTTGATTGGCTTTGTTCTAACAAATAATAGAGTATATTTTTTTCAGAATTAACTTTGAATTGTAACCGATTTTGGTTAATACTAGTAATAGCAACTGTGTTTTTTTGCGCTACTGTTTTAAAAGCCATGCAAACAAAACATATTATTACAAGAATTACGTTTGAAAATTTTTAAGAGTGATTCATAAAATTGATTTTTAACTGTTATATTGATTGGTGCAAAGAAACAACAGAGTTTTGTTTAGCTCTCCCGCAAAAAACACCTTTTTAAGGTTATAGACTGCGTAATTTTTTATGTGAAAAATCCCACATTAAAAGGGTGTTTTCACGGGTGATATTTTCTTTAAAGTGATTGTAATATTGCAGTCAATCCTAAAATCACTATTAAAAAATCAATAACTATGGAGCTTTCTTATATAAATATTGGCTTACTTACAGCTGCGACTACATTTGGGCTGGCTCGTTTTTGGGAAATTAGTGATGCCGCAAAACTGTTTGTTTTATTAGTAGCATTGGCATTAGTTGAAAATGGGTTATCACTTTATAATCAATTAACTAAAATGGATGGAATCATAATTTCTCACGTTTTCTTACTAATTGAAGGTGTTTTGATGGCTACGGTATTTTTGAATACGTTTGATATAAAACCTAAGAGGAATTTAATAACATTTAGTATTTTTGGTTGGATAATTCTTTGCATTTTCTGTGCTTTTCAAAATAAAAACTCAAATTTATCATGCATAGCAGCTTTATGCTATACAATTGCATTATCAGCATTTTCCATACATATTGGGGTTGGTTATTTAAAATACCACGTTCAGCGTAACATACTCATGCAAGTTATGTTTATTATTTTAATAGCAGCAATATATAGTATGATTTTTCTCCAAGACCTAAATTCACAAATTAAATGGATTCAAATTATCTGCTATGGGATATTTGGCAGTATTCTTTATATAAATAGAAAGAATACAAATACCCTTTCTGCTTAAAAAAAATTAAACTGCACTTACACAAACTGCATATATAATTCTATGGTTATGGTTAGCATCATTTTCATACTGCTTTTATCGTTTAGATTGGTAGAATACTTGGCATAAAAGACAATACATTCATCAAAAAGCAAAGTAAACAAACAGTCTTCATCCCTAATTCGCCAATAAAGAACCATATCAGTTAGCCAAACTTCAAAAGGCTACTTATAACCAATTTGACATATCGTGATTTCAGACTTTGAACTACAGCAAATACAAATAGAAATACAAGATCGCTCCTTTCAAACCTATGCAAATGTGGTACATGACATAGTTGGACCTGCACTGACACTATGCAAATTGCACTTGCACGAAATGGAAAGATTAGAGAACAACCAAGAAATAAAACCCCTTATTGACCAAAGTCAAGAATTGCTCACACAAGCAATATCTAACCTTAGAAGTATTGTTCACTCTCCTGGTGGAGAAAATATTCAAAGAATGGGGCTTGATGCGGCATTAAACCTTGAATGCTTAGCAATAAATCGGCAAAACAACTGTCGTGTACATTATTCCAGCTTAGGGGAAATATATTCATTTCGGGATTCAGAAATTCTTCTTATCTTTCGAGTTGTTCAACAATACTTGATTGCTATTATTGAAACACAACAAACACGGGATATTGATTTATTACTAGAAAGCAACACCACTCTACTGTCTATTAAAATTGGTTTTGATGGAATTATAATAGTACCGATGAAAACAATTGATCAAGCTCAATTACGTGTCAAATTACTTTCCGGTAAAATCGCTTTATCAACTAACGAAACTAAACATTTAATCACAATTGATATTCCAATTCCTCAATGAAGTCATCTTTACCCATAAGACTTGCCATTGCCGATGACCACACCATTCTCAGGCAAGGTTTGCGACAAGTATTTCATCATTTTGAAGACATCAATGTGGTAATGGAAGCTGCTAATGGTGCAGAATTAATTGAAAAGCTTAGCCAAACTTCAGAATTACCCCATGTTGTTATTATGGATATCAATATGCCGGTGATGGACGGATTTGATACCGCTGCACATTTAAAACAACATTGGAGTGAAATAAAAATTTTGGCTCTCTCCATGCATGATCATGAAGAGGTCATCATAAAAATGCTACGCTGTGGGGCTCATGGTTATTTGCTAAAAGACACTGATCCGAAAGATCTTCATGCTGCTGTACATCATTTGCGTGAACATGAGTTCTATTGTTCCGATTTAATAACCGGAAGACTGCTTCATCGAATGCAGCATCCCGAAGAGGAGCCAATCAAATTGACAGAGCGAGAAATGGAATTTTTGATGCACAGTTGTTCTGAACTTACCTATCGCGAAATTGCCGAAAAAATGTTTGTTAGTCCACGAACCGTAGATGGCTATCGCGAAAATCTTTTTGACAAACTGAAAATTACAACCCGAGTAGGGTTAGCCATTTTTGCTATTAAATCAGGCTTGGTAAAACTGTAAACACTATACGTTAAAGCGGAAGTGCATGACATCTCCATCCTGAACTAAGTATTCCTTTCCTTCAATACGCAACTTACCATTATCTCGGCAGGCAGCTTCTGATTTGTACTGCACATAATCATTATAGCCAATTACCTCTGCTTTGATAAACCCTTTTTCAAAATCAGTATGAATTACACTGGCTGCTTGCGGGGCTTTCCAGCCTTTATGAATTGTCCATGCGCGAACCTCTTGCACTCCTGCTGTGAAATAGGTTATTAGGTGCAACAGATTATAGGCAGCCCGTATCAATCTGTTTAAGCCCGGTTCTGTCAAACCATATTCACTCAAAAACAATTGCTTGTCCTCTTCTTGTTCCATTTCAGAAATCTGTGCCTCTATGGAATTATTCATTACTATCACCTCTGCACCTTCTTCTGTAGCAGCTTTTGACAATGCTTCTGAAAAATTATTGCCGGTGTGAATGCCGCTTTCATCTACATTAGCCACATACAGAACCGGCTTTTCTGTCAATAAGAACAAGTCTGCAATTGCTTCCCTATCCTCTCCTTCTAATTGCAACCCTCTAATATTTTTTCCTTGAGAAAGATGCTCCTGACAACGTACCAGCACATCATATACGCGCTTTGCCTTGGGGTCGTTTTTAGCAATCTTTTCATAACGGCTCATCTTTTTTTCTACGCTATCAAGGTCTTTCAATTGCAGCTCTGTGTCTATAATTTCCTTATCGGCAATAGGATTGATAGCCCCTTCTTCACGTAAGATATTTTCGTCTTCAAAACAACGAATAACATGAACGATGGCATCTACTTCTCTAATATTTGCTAAAAATTTATTGCCCAAACCTTCACCTTTGCTCGCACCTTTCACCAAGCCTGCAATATCCACAAACTCAATGGTTGTTGGCAAAATACGTTGTGGCTGAACCAATTCAGCCAATTTATTTAGTCGTTCATCCGGCACATCTACTTGCCCTACATTGGGTTCTATCGTACAAAAACGATAATTTGATGCTTGTGCTTTGGCACTATTGCTTACTGCATTAAAAAGCGTTGACTTACCGACGTTCGGAAGCCCGACAATACCTACTTGTAAAGCCATTGTTTGATATGAAATTCAGGTTGCAAGCAGTGGATTTTTGTCCACTGCAAATATTACTAACTATTAAAACTATTGATCGGCAAGAATTCTATTCACCTACTTTATTATCATTTGATTTTGACCCTAAAAAGTTGTCAACCATGCCTTGCATCATGGGCGGCAATTGCGATTGGATGTATGTTTTGATTACTTCCAACGACTTTTCAGCCTGATCTTGTGTCAGTCCTGCTTTATTGATTAATTCGTTTATTATCTCCTGCATGGATTTTGATTTATTATTTTTTGTGAGGGACTAAGCAGCTTTTAAGTAATCTAATTTGGAATGTTCCAACATTTGACGAGCATATTTCTCTGTGAGGCGAAAAACACCTTCTTTTTGCTCTTGTGACGGAATATCAAACATGGCATCTGTCAGAATCATTTCACAGATTGCCCTCAATCCACGACCGCCTAACTTGTATTGAACTGCCTTGCTAACCATATAATCTAAGGCGGCATCTTCTACTTCCAATTTCACCCCTTCATACTCAAACAACTTATTGTATTGCTTGATGAGTGCATTTTTAGGTTCTGTAAGAATACGTTTTAAAGCAGAGGGATCGAGTGGATTTAGGTAAGTAACAATAGGTAGGCGACCTAAAAGCTCTGGAATTAAACCAAAAGTGCGAAGGTCTTGCGCATTGACATATTGCAATAAGTTTGCCCGATCTAATTCCTTTGTTGATTTAATGGCATTGTATCCGATTGCAGAAGTCTGTACACGCCTTGCAATCATTTTATCAATCCCTTCAAAAGCACCCCCGCAAATGAACAGAATATTTTGAGTATTTACTTTTACCATTTTTTGTTCCGGATGCTTTCTTCCTCCTTGTGGTGGCACTAACACCTCGGACCCTTCTAACAGTTTAAGCATAGCTTGTTGTACCCCTTCTCCACTTACATCTCTTGTAATGGATGGATTATCACTCTTTCTGCCAATTTTATCAATTTCATCAATATAAACAATGCCTCGTTCTGCTGCTGCTACATCAAAGTTGCTAGCTTGCAACAGACGTGACAAAATGCTTTCTACATCTTCACCTACATAGCCTGCTTCCGTGAAAACAGTTGCATCTACTATGGCAAATGGCACTTGAAGTAATCGAGCAATAGACTTTGCCAGCAAGGTTTTTCCAGTACCTGTTTCACCTACCATAATGATGTTTGACTTTTCAATCTCTACATCATCTACCGGTTGCATTGTCAATCGCTTATAGTGGTTATAGATGGCTACCGACAATATCTTTTTGGCATCATCTTGCCCAATTACATACTGGTCTAAAAATTCCTTAATTTCTTTGGGTTTATGAATTTTGTGTTGTTTCAGGTCAACCTGTACATCCTTTAGATTATTTTTAATCCCATCGCCTGATGCTTCCTGCAATAAATAATGTGCGTTTTCAATACATTGATCGCAAATATTGCCTTTCATTCCGGTGAATAGAATATTTACATCACTCTCCTGTCTGTCGCAAAAAGAACATTTTCGTCCCGTAGCCTTTGCCATTAGTTAAGTTGTGTTATTTTTTAAGGCTGCAAAGGTACAACAATTACATAAGCCTATTTACATCGTAATGAATAAGGTCATCTGCATCAAAAACCATTTGTTTATCTGTAACTTTACCTAACATGAAAATAGGGTTAGCTATACTATGGTTGATGTTTTTGCCGATGGTTGTTTTTGGCGATCGGATTTACACAAGTTTTGAAGATGCCCTTTCAGAAAAAATATTAGTACACAAAATCAAGATTACTTATCAATATTTAGATTCACTCCCCGATATTTTTGATCATTTTCCCAATTTGGAAGAAATCAATTTCAGCAACAATCGTTTAAGTTCTTTACCAGCCTCGCTATTTCGTTGTAAAAAATTACGAATTTTAAACTTGCAAAAAAACAAGTTTGAGCAACTGCCCGATGAATTGCATCACCTATCAAATCTACAAGAATTATCTCTTTCCTACAATAAATTACAATCTTTACCAGATTCTATCGGCAAACTAAAAAGACTCACACAGCTTGGTCTGAAGCAAAACCAATTAACTGCTTTACCGTCCAGCATCGGCTGGTTGACTCGCTTAGAAAAACTAACCGTTTCCTACAATAATCTTACAGAACTACCGCCCACTTTTTCCCAACTTCGTTCCTTACAGTTTCTGGATTTGTCCAATAATTATTTAGAATGGCTACCTAATGATTTTGGAATGCTCATCAAGCTCCAGTATCTATACTTGAATAGAAACAGATTGAAGTTTATTCCTGAGTCGATCGGTAATTGTCAATTACTTCAAGAATTAGATGTTAGTTTTTGCGGAGTATTGCAACTGCCCTCTACACTAAGTAATATTCAAAAGTTAGACTATGTATATGTAGATCGTCGAACAGTTGTGTTTTATCCTGATCCGCGAAACAGATTTAGACAACACATCATAGAAGTGGATGCCGGCGAAATTAATTATCGCCCTTCTCAATCTTTTTAAGAACTATGGTCTGCTACTATGCGCCATTTTCCTAACATTTTTTTAAATAACAAAGAAAAAGCACCTTGAAGATTTCCAGCTTTTCGTGTTAAATGCCATTGGCCTATCACAAAATAATAATCTTTAGACAACCGTCGAAATGATAGCGCGCTAAAACTTAATTGTCCCATCTTTTCCTGATCGGGATAAGATCTTTTGTAACGTTGTAAGGTAGAATCAAAACCAAAGGTGGCACCACTCTTACCAATAAACACAAGGCTATCATTTTGCCAATATCCATCGTTCATATACCCAATAATGTCGCCTGCATTCCAAGCACTTACTTGTGTTTGAAGCACTTTATTGATGGCAGACTCATCTGCTTGTTGAGCATTAGCTTGAAAAAACACAATACAAAAAGCAAAAACAAAAACACGGAAGAGCATTTTGAATTCTATTGAAAAATGTAATTAAACAGTAGCCGATTATCTTTGCGCCGTTATGGCAAACGAAAACACCCTGCAAAATATCATTTCCCACTGTAAAGAATATGGATTTATTTTTCAAAGCAGTGAAATTTATGACGGATTAAGTGCTGTGTACGACTATGGACAATATGGTGCTGAGCTGAAAAAAAATATCCGTGAGTATTGGTGGAAAAGCATGACCCAAATGCACGAAAACATTGTGGGTATAGATGCTGCTATTTTTATGCACCCTACAGTATGGAAAGCCAGCGGTCATGTTGACAACTTTAGCGATCCGATGATTGACAATAAAGACAGTAAAAAACGCTATCGTGTTGATCACTTGATTGAGGGCTTTGCAGAAACGCTCACTGATGCCGAAAAAGCTAAAGGTATTTTGGACCAAATGGATGCCTTATTAGCTGCAGATAATTTTGCCGGATTGAAATCATTGATTGAAAGCAACAACATAAAATGTAGCATCAGCCAAACCTGCAGCTGGACAGACGTTCGACAGTTTAATCTGATGTTTAAAACTGAATTTGGTGCTGTTTCCGGAGAGGATAGTGAGGACAATATTGTTTACTTACGCCCCGAAACTGCACAAGGAATTTTTGTTAATTTCCTAAACGTACAAAAAACCGGAAGAATGAAAATTCCTTTTGGTATTGCTCAAGTAGGAAAAGCATTTAGAAACGAAATAGTTGCTCGGCAGTTTATTTTTCGCATGCGTGAATTTGAACAAATGGAAATGCAATTTTTCATCAAACCCGGCACGCAAAAAGAATGGTATGAATACTGGAAAGAAACTCGCATGAAATGGCATCTTTCTTTAGGTATTTCACCCGATAAATATCGTTTTCACGACCACATAAAATTAGCACATTATGCTGATGCTGCATGCGATATTGAATTTGATTTTCCTATCGGATTTAAAGAAGTAGAAGGCATTCACAGTCGCACTGATTTCGATCTGAAAAATCATCAACAATTCAGCGGAAAAAAATTACAATATTTCGATAATGATATAGACCCTACAACCAACAAACCGATTGGTAACTACATTCCTTACGTGATTGAAACATCCATTGGATTAGACCGCACAGTGATGATGATTTTGAGCCAAGCCTATCAAGAAGAAGATTTAAGCACTGAAGAGAAAAAAGACAGTCGGGTCGTGTTGAAATTTCCTACATTTTTAGCACCTATAAAATTGGCGATTCTTCCTTTATTAAAAAAAGACGGGCTACCTGAAATTGCTCGAGATTTAATGAACGATTGTAAGTTGCATTTTAAATGTTTCTACGAGGAAAAAGACACGATTGGGAAACGATATCGCCGAATGGATGCATTAGGTACTCCCTTTTGTGTTACCATAGATCATCAAACTAAAGAAGATCAAACCGTAACTATCCGATATCGAGATACGATGGTGCAAGAACGAATTCTGCTAAGTGAGGTTAAAAGCCGTGTGTTACAAGCCATTCAAGGGTTTTAGCGTTTTGATTTTCTGTTTGATTCAAGCATTTTGTTTATTTAGACCAAAAGAAAAAATTAAAAAAGTGTATGAAAGTAGGTGTAATAGGCTGCGGAGCAATGGGTGCTGGAATTGCTCAAGTGGCTGCCGTAGCCGGACACGAGGTTGTGGTTTATGACAATCAAGCTGATGCTTTGAAAAAGGCAGAAGCTAATCTTTCGGCAACGCTCCGTAAACTTCAAGAAAAAGGAAAACTATCAGACGCAGCGGAAGTGATTTCTCGTTTTCACTTTTCTAATTCAATACATTCATTTGCTGATTGTGGTTTAGTTATAGAAGCCATTATTGAAAATTTAGAAATCAAGAAAAAAATATTCAGCGAAGTAGAAAAAGTAGTGAGCGATAATTGTCTATTAGCCTCTAATACCTCTTCGCTTTCCATTACTTCAATAGCTGCAGCTTGTCAAAAAACCAATCGAGTGATTGGATTACATTTTTTCAATCCGGCTCCACTCATGGCGTTGGTTGAAATGGTGCCGGCAGTGCAATCTGATTTACATTTTATTGAAGAAGCTAAAATATTGATGCAAAAATGGGGTAAAATCCCAGTTGTTACAAAAGATACACCGGGCTTCATTGTAAACCGATTAGCCCGTCCATTTTATGGTGAAGCTATTCGAATTTTTGAAGAAGGAATTGCTGATATGCCTACGATTGATTGGGCTATGACAGAAATAGGAGGTTTTCGAATGGGTCCCTTCACCCTAATGGATTACATTGGTCATGATGTCAATTATATTGTAACTGAAACTGTTTTTCAATCTTTCTTTTACGACCCACGATATAAACCTTCTTTTTCACAAAAAAGATTGCTTGAAGCCGGATGGTTAGGACGAAAGAGTGGTCGTGGATTTTACAACTATACTTCCGGAACAGAAATGCCCAATCCCTCAAAAGATCAAGTGTTGGGAACAGAAATTTTTGAACGAATCTTAGCCATGCTTATCAACGAAGCTGTAGAAGCCCTACATTTGAAAATTGCCGATGAACAAGACTTAGATTTAGCCGTGACAAAAGGAGTAAATTATCCAAAAGGCTTGTTGCAATGGGGCAAAGAATGGGGCTGGGCAAGCGTTTTGTCTAAATTAGATTATCTATACGACCAATACCATGAAGACCGTTATCGAGCCAGTGTACGATTACGCCAATTAGCAAAAAGCTAATAATTCCTTCTCCTTAACTCCTAAATAAAATTTTTAGGAACACAAAAGTGCTCGAAGAAATGAGAATGGTTTGAATCAAGCTGAAAAAAAGCGACTTTTGTCGCGATTTTTCTCTTATGCAAGTCATTCTTTTTGACGATCAGACGCGTTTTTCGCTATTTCCGTTTACCCACACTCGTTCAGTTGCCGATATTCGTTGCGGCATCCTAACCATGCGTGAACGGTGGGAAAAACGATTAAAGACAAATACTGGAACGCTTACAGAATCTTATTTACAAGGCTTATTTCCTCAAGTATGCACCGGTAATGATATTTTATTTATCAATGGAGCTGTCTTTGCCAACGATGCGCTTTTAATGGCTATCAACAAGCTCAAACATCAGCAAAAATTGTTGAGCGGAAATACGATCCTTGCTTTCCGAACTAACGATCTGAAAATTAATTTTGACAATTTAGATCAATCAACAAGCAGTTTTGAAGCGATTTCGTATAATTCTCCTGTTCAAGAGTTAAAGCATGTATGGGACATTTTTGAGTTAAATGAACAAGCCATCAAAGACGATTTCCAACTTTTGACAGCAGGCAGAAAAAGCCAGCACATACCGGAGTTTGTAACAGTTGTAGGGGCTGAAAATCTTTTTTTAGAAGAAGGTGCTATCATCAATCCTGGTGTAGTTATCAATGCCAAAAACGCTTGTGTATATTTGGGTGCAGAGGCAGAAATATTAGAAGGCAGTTTATTAAGAGGCTCCGTTGCTTTGTGTGAGCAAGCAGTGATAAAAATGGGTGCGAAAATTTATGGTGCAACCACCATTGGTCCTGGCTGCAAGGTGGGAGGCGAAATCAGTAATGTCGTTTTCTTTTCAAATAGCAATAAAGGGCATGATGGTTATTTAGGTAATGCTGTTATAGGCTCATGGTGCAATCTGGGTGCCGACACTAATTGTTCCAACCTGAAAAACAACTATGATGTCATCAAAATTTGGGATGAATACATAAACAAATCCGTACAAACAGGTTTGCAGTTTTGTGGGTTAATGATGGGCGACCATTCTAAATGCGGAATCAACACGATGTTCAATACCGGAACCGTAGTCGGTGTTTCTGCCAATATTTTTGGTGCCGGTTTTCCTGAAAAATTTATTCCTTCATTCACTTGGGGTGGCAGCGATGGATTGGTTACTTATCAATTTGAGCGAGCCTTAGATACAGCAAAACGCATGATGATTCGTCGAAAACACATCATGACAGAAGAAGAAATCTTAGTACTTCGCCATATTTTTGACCATTCTGTTGCACAACGACGCTTATTTGCAACCTCCGAATAAAAAATTTGTGATAACTACCCCCAATTAAAAAAATTAAACCAAGAATAACTCCAATGAGAAAAAGAATTGTTGCCGGCAACTGGAAAATGAATTTAACCCTTGCTGAAGGTAAAAACTTAGTTGATACAATTGTAGCCCAACTCCCTGCGCTTACAGATACCCACGAAGTAGTGATTGCTCCGCCTTACACCCATATCACTCAAACCGCTGCACAGTTAGAGGAGTATGCGCATATTTCCGTTGGAGCTCAAAACTGCTCGAGCGAGGCTGGTGGAGCATTTACAGGTGAAGTATCTGCGACTATACTTCAAAGCACCGGAGTAGGATCTGTCATTTTAGGGCACTCAGAAAGGCGCGAATATTTTAATGAAACAAGTGAATTGTTGGTAAAGAAAATAGCACAGGCATTTAATCAAAATCTACGTGTAATTTTTTGTTGCGGTGAACCATTGTCAGTTAGGGATTCAAACGATCAAAACAATTTTGTAGGCAGTCAAATAAAAGAGGCACTTTTTCATCTTTCTGCTGAAGAAATGAATCAGATTGTCATTGCCTATGAACCTATTTGGGCTATTGGTACCGGAAGAACAGCTACCTCTCAACAAGCTCAGGAAATGCATGCTCATATCAGAAGCCTATTGCAAAAAAATTATGGTAGCGAAGTAGCACAAAACACCAGTATTCTATATGGCGGTAGCTGCAATGCACAAAATGCTGCGGAATTATTTGCTTGTGCTGATATAGATGGTGGTTTGATAGGCGGAGCAGCCTTAAAATCTGAAGCCTTTTTAGCAATAATTTCGGCAATGCTAAGTGCTTAATAAATAATTTTCCGAAAGAAATTTGGCTGATTGCAAAAGCTGCATATCTTTGCAGTCCCAAAACGGAAAATGCCGCGTTGGTCAAGGGGTTAAGACGCCTCCCTTTCACGGAGGAATCACGGGTTCGAATCCCGTACGTGGTACGAAAAAAGCGGTCAATAGGTTGATCGCTTTTCTTTTTTTACTTTTGGATAGTTTGATGTAAAGCATCAATTATTTTCAGATTTCTTGTTTGATGGCCTCGTAGTACAATGGATAGTATAAGAGTTTCCGAAGCTCCAGATTCAGGTTCGATTCCTGACGAGGCTACTACAATAAATTTTTAAGCAGTTAGTTTCTTCTGCTTTAAATTCTCGCCATCCTTCCATTATTATTGTATTGTGCAGACAAAAAGTTATGATTAGGGGCGATTCTTATACCTATTAAGCCTCTCACTCTTTTTTAAAAAACTAAACTTTGAAAATTACCATCTCACCGATTATATAGACTTGCTTTGAAAGTTCTTCAATGTGCCTTAAAAATTTACACCTATGCCACAGTGTGCTAATTGCAACTATTTCATTTTTTATGAGCGGTAAACATTCAAGAATATTCATAAATCCTTTCCTGATTTTGTTGTCATGTGCATTCTCATTTGCCTCGTATTGTTCGAATGTAAAAATCCCAAAAAAGAAAGCATTCACCCATCATTTTAACTTGAGTTTTTAATTCTTTTTAGTAAAATCCGAATTAAAACAAAAAGGTACTAAAGCTTAATCTACCTTTACACCAATCAATTTGCGAATAGCTACAGACGCAGCTACGGCCCCAAAGGTTGCCGGTAGATAAGATATGGTTCCATAAGCAGATTTCTTGTAGTTTTTCCCATCTGTGTGCATCAGTGACTCTTTGATAATTTCTTCCGGAGAAAAGACAGTAGTAATCCCTTTAAAAATCCCATGCGATTTGAGGTTTTTACGAATTTGTTGTGCAAAGGGGCAATTATAAGTTTTAGAAATATCAGCAACACGCAACTGAGTGGGATCAAGTTTAGCACCTGCCCCCATACTGCTTACCAACGGAATATTACTACCATAGGAATGAACTAAAAAGCGCACTTTGGGAGTTATGCTATCTATGGCATCAATAATAAAATCGGGCTTGGCAGTCAAACAGTCTTCCACCCTATCTGGTTCAATGAAAGTAGCTATTGTGGTTAATTCTAATTCCGGATTTATTTCACGCAATCGTTGATCCATTATAGCTGCTTTAGACTGGCCTACATTCGTTGCTAAAGCAGGTAATTGTCTATTTCTATTTGTAGAATCCACCACATCACCATCAATTATAGTCATTTTACCTACACCGCTACGGGCAATAAATTCGGCGGCAAACGATCCAACACCGCCCATTCCGACAACAAGCACATGCTTTTGGCTCAGCAAGCGTACTCGCTCTTCTCCAATCAATAAAGATGTTCGAGATAACCAACTCAAATCGTTCATAAGCTAAATATGCTGAAGAAATTTTTTTCTATAGTAGTCTTTACTTTCTCTAAAGATTGACATCGCAACTTAGCAGCCATTAAATAAACCGATTCGATAGAGATATCAGCATCATCCGTTTCCAGAAAATAACTGTCATCGGGAATTTGGGAAAAAGCCTTTTGAGCAGGGCTGTTCTCGTGTAATAGGGCTTTGCCAAAGGAAACAAAATGACCGGCTTGCCACAGTGTTTCTATTCCTTTATGGTTGACTCCATGAAAAATGATCGGTTGTTGGTGGTGATATTTCCGTAGTAATTGTAATACCTCTTGGTGAGCTCGAACAGCATGAATGATAAGGGGCTTTTTGACTTCATTTGAAAGCGCGATCTGTAATTGAAAGGCTTTTAATTGAAGGCTCCAATCAGTGTTACAAGCACGATCTAATCCACATTCACCAATTGCCAAAACTTTATTTTCAAATGCCAATTTCCTAAGGTTAGCAATTTGATCGGTTAGGGTTTCTGTTGATACATGCCAAGGATGAATACCGAAACTAAACCAGCCGGTAGATGGCAATTCAACAAAAGGCGACTGTATATTTTGCAGCGCTATTGTATCATTTTCTTGAGCCTGGTGTGTATGGATATTGTAATACAGAAAATCTGGAATTAAAGCATTTTGAAACCGGTTGATCAGTAGATATTAAGCCATAACAATGTATTTTTCTACATCGTCTTTAGAAATTTTTTTGTCGGAAAGGATAATCAATCGTTCTACGACATTACGTAGTTCCCGAATATTTCCTGTCCAGTCGTAAACCTGTAAAGCCTTTACTGCTGCGGAATCTATTTCTTTTATCGGTTGTTTATAGTCTTCGCTTATTTCTTTTAAAAAGTGATTAATCAATAAGGGAATATCGTCACGACGATTGTTGAGCGAAGGCACATGAATCAAGATCACACCTAAACGATGGTATAAATCAAGTCGAAATTTTTTCTGTTCTACTTCAGCCATCAAATCTTTATTGGTAGCGGCTATAACACGAACATCTACTTTGATTTCTTTTTCTCCTCCAACGCGTGTAATCTTTCCTTCTTGCAAAGCGCGCAGCACCTTAGCTTGTGCGTCTAAGCTCATGTCGCCAATTTCGTCCATGAAAAGAGTGCCGCCATTTGCTTGTTCAAACTTACCAATACGTTGCTTTATTGCAGAAGTAAAAGAGCCTTTTTCATGACCAAAAAGTTCGCTTTCAATTAATTCAGATGGAATGGCTGCGCAGTTTACTTCTATCAAAGGAGCATTACTTCTATGGCTAAGTTCATGAATTCGACGAGCTACTAATTCTTTGCCGGCTCCGTTGTCGCCGGTAATAAGTACACGAGCATCTGTCGGCGCTACTTTTTCGATTGTTTCCTTGATAGATTTCATAGGTGCGGATTCGCCTATCATTTCACTAAACTTTGAAACCTTTTTCCGCAGTTGCTTGGTTTCCGCTACTAAAACCTTTTTATCCATTGCATTGCGAATGGTAATAAGGAGACGATTTAAATCTGGTGGCTTTGAGATATAATCATAAGCTCCTTTTTTCACAGCATCTACGGCTGTTTCTATATTCCCATGCCCAGAAATAACAATGAATGGAATATCGGGCTTTAGTTCTTGAGCTTTTTGCAACACCTCAATACCATCCATTTTAGGCATTTTTATGTCGCATAAGATGCAATCAAAGCCATTTTCTTCAATTTTTTTCAAGCCTTCTACTCCGTCTGCTGCTTCTTCTACTTTAAAACCTTCAAAGCTTAGAATTTCATTGAGTGCTTTGCGGATTGCCTTTTCATCGTCAATGACGAGAATTGATTGTGCCATAGCTTATTTTTTGACTTCGCCATTTTTATACTTCACGGATTTAGTTGCTACTCCTTTTTCATCAAACTCTTTCCACATACCTTCTTTTTCTCCGTTCACATAATTCCCTTCTGCTTTCATGTTTCCGTTTTCATAAAATTCTTTCCAAGGACCTGTCTGTACATTATTTTTATATTGTCCGTATTCGCTTACTTTCCCATTTTTGTAATAGCTGGAAACTTCGCCGTCTATCACTCCATTTTTGTAATTATACTCTGCTGCTTTTTCTCCTGTTTCGTAAAACCAAGTTGTTTTACCATCACGTAGATCCATGTTGTAGCGTGACTCTTCTTGTGGTTGACCGGATTGATAATGTTTGCTGTACAAGCCATGTTTTTTACCGTCAGAATAATATACTTCTTCAGTCAGAAAGCTACTACCAGGTTGATAGGTCCGTTTTGGACCCTCTAACAAACCGTTTTTGTATTGTTCAACAGTTTCGGTATATCCTTGTTGACTCATTAAGATGCGCGCCCCGTCTAACTTTCCATTTCTATAAGTAGAAATATCATGTGGAAAACCATTGTCCCAATATTGAACCCAAGTGCCGTCCATCACACCATTATGTCTATATCCTTCACTCAAAACATAGCCTCCACGTTTTACTTGAAAAAACTCCCACCCGCCTGCATCTTTCCGCCTTACCGTGTCTGTTTGTGCTTGAGCCAATAAAGTAGTGCCGCACATAACCGAAAACAAGTACCATTTAATATTCATGGATAAATTTACTTTTAGCGGTTGCCAATTTAGGTCATTTGTCGCGATCCGAAACCTCTGTTGTTTATTTTTAGCATTTATCTTTCAATTAGGACAGTCTGCATTTTTGCTAATTTCGCGCCTTATGTTTCAAACTTTAAGCAAAGAAGCCCTGATGGCAGCTGCCAATCAGTTTGGCACGCCACTTTATGTGTATCATGCTGAACAAATTGCCCATCAATTTGAACAGTTGCAAAATGCTTTTAAAAATCATCCTACTCGCTTCTTTTATGCCTGCAAGGCACTTACCAATATCAACATTTTACGCTACTTGCGTCAACTTGGATCAAACCTTGATTGTGTCAGTATTGGTGAAGTAAAGCTGGGACTACGTGCAGGTTTTGAGCCTAATCAAATTTTATTTACACCTAATTGCGTTGACCTCAGTGAAATTATTGAAGCACAACAATTAGGCGTAAATATCAACATTGACAACATCTCCATCTTAGAACAGTTTGGCAATAAGTTTGGCAATGGCTACCCAGTTTGCATCCGTATTAATCCACACATAGAAGCAGGCGGAAACTATAAAATATCAACTGGACACATAGACAGCAAGTTTGGAATTTCCATTCATCAGATGCGCCATATTGAACGTATCGTCAAAACAACCAAACTTCATGTAAAAGGACTTCACATGCACACTGGAAGTGAGATTAAAGACGTGGATGTGTTTTTGCAAAGCCTTGAAGTGATGTTTAGTGCTGCCAAACATTTTTCCGAACTTGATTTTATAGATTTAGGAAGTGGATTTAAAGTTCCTTACAAAGACGGAGACAAAGGAACAGATGTAGCTGTTCTGGGAGAAAAACTGACACAAGCAGTTAAAGATTTTGAAGCAGACTATAACCGCTCTTTAGAAATTTGGTTTGAACCCGGTAAATATTTGGTGAGTGAAAGCGGATTTTTTATGGTAAAGGCTAATGTAGTGAAACAAACTACGGCTACGGTATTTGTAGGAGTTAATTCCGGGTTTAACCATCTGATTCGACCGATGTTTTATGATGCTTATCACCGAATTTCAAACATTAGTAATCCACAAGGAGCAGAGCGAATTTACACGGTAGTAGGTAACATTTGTGAAACCGACACCTTTGCTTGGGATCGTGTATTACCTGAAGTGAGAGAAGGCGATATATTAGTGTTTCACAATGCAGGTGCCTATGGATTTGAAATGAGTAGCAACTTTAATTCTCGACTAAAACCGGCAGAGGTATTATATCTCAATGGAACGCTTCACCTGATTCGAACACGCGAAACTCAAGAAGATTTGATGCGAAATCAATTAGAAGTGATTTAGTTTGTCAAAATGGAATTGACAAAGCTCAAAACCTTGCTGGATGCCAAGTCTGAGTTGTATAATCGTCCGGAATTTATTCTTGCAGATCCAATTTCAGTTCCTCATCGGTTTTCCACAAAGCAGGATATAGAAATAAGCGGATTTTTTGCCGCCATATTTTCTTGGGGAAATAGAACAAGCATTATAAATAGTGCCAATCGAATTTTGAAATGGATGGATGATGCCCCCCATCAATTCATTCTTCAACATAAGCCAACTGATCTAAAACCTTTTTTGCACTTTGTTCATCGTACATTTAATGCAACTGATCTTCTTTATTTCATAGAATTTTTGCAATGGCATTATCAGTCTTATATCTCCTTGGAAGAGGCTTTTGCACCCGATTCAGCTTACTCGGCGGAAAATGTTGGCACTGCACTCATTCAATTTCGAAACTATTTTTTTTCACAAGAACATCCATCAAGAACACAAAAACATATTGCCACCCCGACAAAAAACTCTGCTTGCAAACGTCTTAACATGTATTTACGCTGGATGGTCAGAAAAGATGCACAGGGTGTTGACTTCGGGATATGGAACAAGATAAAACCGGCTCAACTGATTTGCCCTTTAGATGTGCATGTAGCCAGGGTAGCGCATCGCTTGGAATTATTAACTAATGAAAAGGCGACTTGGAAAAATGCTGTTTTTCTTACACAACAATTGGCAATCTTAAACCATTGCGATCCGGTTGTGTATGATTATGCGTTGTTTGGATTAGGTATGGCTGATCGCCTTTAAATCGTAAATACTTTGGGTAAGTTGAAGCACAATACTATAAGGCATTGCAAAAATAATTTGATTTTCTTTTTCAAATACCGGTTACCAAGACAATTCTGGGTCAATAGGGTCTTCTCGTTTGAAGAACTTTCGAAGCCTAATTTTTTCTAATTGGCGGGTATAAATTAAATGTGCTAAATCATGCACACCGCCTTCCTGATTATGCAAAACAAGAAATAAAGTCTTTTCAGGAATATCCAACCGGTACATCAGTTGAAAAAAGCGTTCAGGGTTTCGTTCTAACAAAATAGAAATTGCTTTTTCCAAAGCCTCAATCAATGCATCTTCAGAAAGAAAAGCAGGCAGCAAAATAGGAAAATCGCTTGAAAGCATATCATACACTGCCTGCTGATCTTGACTCATGATTATTTCTTTTTTAGTGCGAGAATGCTCCAGTCGGTCTTTTCAGCTACAATTTTATTGCTAAGCAATCCAAGCCCGTCAATTTCCATTTCCACTGTATCGCCGGGTTGCAGCCATTGCACTTTATAGTTTGGATCGTTTAGCAATCCGGTACCATTTAATTCCAAAAAGCAACCAGTACCCACTGTGCCGCTGCCAATCACATCACCTGGAAGAATGTCTGCACCATAAGCACACCGTTCAACAATTTCTGCAAATGTCCAATCCATATCTCCTGTATTGCCACGGCTCACTTCAATACCATTTACCCGACAAGTCATGGACAGGTTATAACGATTGCCAACATGCCCTGATTTTGGCTCAATTTTGTAAGATTCCAATTCATCCGGAGTAACCAACATAGGCCCAATAACGGTTGAGAAATCTTTTCCTTTTGCCGGACCGAGATTTAGCAACATTTCCTCCATTTGCAATACACGAGCACTCATGTCATTCATAATCATGTAGCCACCAATGTAACTATCTGCTTCTTTTGCCGATATGTTTCGCCCTTTTTTACAAATCACGATTGCAGCTTCTAATTCAAAATCAAGTTTTTGAAAATGATCGGGCATACAAGGAATTTCGCCCGGACCTTGAATGGCATTGTGATTGGTAAAATAGAAAATAGGATATTGATCAAATTCTGGAATCATCTCCACTTTTCTATTACGCCTTGCAGCAGCAACATGCTGACGAAAAGCATATCCATCGCGGCAAGAGGTAGGATTAGGAACGGGTGCCAGAATTTTTTCTGTGGTAAACATACCGGAAGCTGGTGTGTTGTTCTTCCCAGAAATAAGGTTGTCATTTGTTTGCTTGGCTAAATCAATAAACTGTTCCCAATTATCCAATAACCCCTTCATGGAAGAAGGAAGGGCGGGGTTTGCCAAGTTGGTATGGTATAGGTTGTTGTTTATGCAAAAAGCAAGTTGTTCTTTACCGTCATGCAAGTAGGTTACTAATTTCATTCTGAACGTAGTTATTTGAAGTTGCAAAATTATCAATAAGCAGCTATAGGGATTAAAGTTTTATCATTGTGGTCAAATTCGACTCATGAGCACATACGACCAGCTATTTGAAAACAATCGGGCATGGGTAGCCTCCAAAACTGTTACTAACCCCGAATTCTTTGCAAAACTTGCAGAAGACCAAAGCCCTGATTATATGTATATCGGTTGTTCAGACAGTCGGGTTCCTGCAAATGAAATCATTGGGCTTGATTCCGGTGAAGTGTTTGTGCATCGTAATGTGGCTAATTTGGTCAATAATACCGACTTGAATGTTATGTCGGTGATCAACTATGCCGTGCGTCATCTTCAGGTAAAGCATATTGTTGTTTGCGGGCATTACAATTGCGGCGGCGTAAAAGCAGCTATGATCCCTAAGGACATGGGCATTCTAAATCCTTGGCTACGCACCATTCGCGATGTTTATAGAATGCACCATGATGAATTAGTAGCCATCAAAAATGAACAAGAACGCTACAACAGATTAGTAGAATTAAACGTAACAGAACAAGCAACCAACGTAATCAAAACTGCGGCAGTTCAAAAGTCATATATCAAATATGAATATCCGATTGTTCATGGATGGGTATTTGATCTGCATACGGGGTTGCTCAAGGATTTAAACATAGATTTTAAGAAAATCCTGAAAGACATTCAAGAAATCTATGACCTCACTGCCATTCCATCTGACATGAATGAAGATAGCGGCTATTAGTTTCTCAATCAAATTTAGGATGTGTATTTTCTTTTGTTAGTCTTGCTATATCCACTTTCGCTTTTACCTCTGAGAGTGCTGTATATATTGTCTGATGCGGTTTATGGAATACTCTATTACATAATTAGGTATAGAAAAGAAGTGGTATGGAGCAATCTCAAACATGCTTTTCCTGAAAAATCGAACGATGAGTTAATGCTTATTCGAAAAAGATTCTACCATAACTTTTGCGATCAATGGATTGAAACACTTAAGCTATTATCTATTTCAAAATCAGAATTAAATCGTCGATTTACTGGCAATTGGGACGTGTTTCAGAACTTAGCTAAAGAGGGTAGAAACACATACGCTATACTTGGACATACCTTTAATTGGGAATGGGCTAATGCAGCTTGTCCGTTTAATACGCCTCAGCCATACAACTGTGTTTATTTGCCACTTTCCAGCAAGGCAGTTGATCGTTTTATGTTGAAAATTCGATCGCGCACAGGAGCAAAGATGATTTCGATGAAAGCACTGAAAAGCGGTTTTTCAAAGCTTAAGGATAGCCAATACATTTTAGCGCTGGCCGCCGATCAAAATCCGGCTCAAATAGAAACTGCCACTTGGCTTTCATTTATGAATCGGGATGCACCTTTTTTTCGTGGGCCGGAACACATGGCTCGACGAGCAAAAGCAGCCGTTGTGTTTGCCGGAATTAAAAAGATACGGAGGGGCTACTACCAAATCCACCTCAACAAATTCTGTAATGATGCTTCACAAGTTGAATTAGGAAACGTGCTTCAAGCTTATGTTTCATTTGTAGAAACACAATTGCATCAGCAGCCCGACAATTGGCTGTGGACTCACAAACGCTGGAAGCACTCAAGGCAGCAATAAGCAAATCTATTTCCCGAAAAGCCTGAATATGTCCATTCCGTTAGCATAAACCATCAATGCTAACAAAAGCACCAAACCCACAGTGGTTGCACGCTCCATCACGGTATCACTTACTTTTTTTCCGGTAATAAGTTCAAAAATCAGGAACAGTACATAACCTCCATCCAAGCCCGGAATGGGCAAAAGATTCATGAAAGCTAAAATGATAGATACAAAGGCTGTAAGCTGTAAAAAAGATGCCCAATTGAAAACCGGGTCAAACATTTGACCGAAGCTCACAATACCGCCCACGCTCTTAGAGAATTTCACTTCCGGCGAAGTAAACATCAACTTGAATTGTTTGATATACTTTCCAAAAGTTTCAAACGTGGCAACAAAACCCTTGCCTATTGATTGGAAGAAGTTGTAATGAACAGTTGTAAGGTTGAAGTAGCGTTCGGGATTGATATTTACATGAAAGCCCAAAATTCCATCTTCGGGTAATTGTCCGGTCAAGGTAAGTGTTTTGCCTTCACGTACGACTATCATAGAAATATCATGTCCCTTTGCTTGTTCTTTAAGTTGTTCCAACTGATCGAAAAAAGCTATGGGCTGACCATTAAAAGAAACGATGCTGTCGCCATATTGCAAACCCATTTTGCTGGCGGCAGTTCCGTTTTGCACTTTTCCTATCAAAAAAGGTGTACGCAAGGAAATAAAGCCTCCTTTTTTTCTTTCTTCAATGATTTGAGCTATCGTGCCGGCGGGAATATTAATATCCATTTGCTTTCCCTCTCTTTCTACAACAAAAGTCTTGGCATCATTAAAAATAAATTCACCCATGATTTCATTGAAATGATCAATTTTTTTTCCGCCGACACTAATGATTTTGTCGCCATCCCTAAAGCCTACTTGTTGTGCCAACGAATCAGCCACTATTCCATATCGAGCATTGTCCATGGTAAGGTAAGACTCACCCCAAATAGAAAACATAGCAATGTAGATACAGATAGCTACCAGCACATTCATGATGATGCCACCCAGCATAATTAACAAGCGTTGCCAAGCTTTTTTAGAGCGATATTCCCATGGTTGAGGCGGTTTATCCATTTGCTCCTTATCCATGCTTTCATCCACCATGCCGGCAATCTTCACATAACCACCTAACGGAAACCAGCCTAAACCATATTCTGTATCTCCTTTTTTCTTTTTAAATAAGGAGAAGTTTAGCAGCCCGGGGAAAGGAAATAAAAAGTCAAAAAACAAGTAGAATTTCTCAACCCGAGTTTTGAATAAACGAGCAAAGAAGAAGTGGCCAAACTCATGTAGCAAAATCAAAATAGAAAGAGCGGCCAATAATTGTAGAGCCTGAACCCAGCCTCCTGATAATAAAAAGACGGTTTGTAGTTGCATGTGTATATTTCGACGAGTAATTTTAATAAATAGAAAACTGACCGTTTTTCACCAATTCCGCGGCATAAATACGGGCTTCTTGATCGCTATGTTCATAGTCCTGAAGAGAAGGGTTGCTTACAAAATTAATTTTCTCCATAGTTTTTTCAATCATTTCGCTCATTTCCAAGAACCCAACCCTATTGGTAAGAAATGCGTGAACCACAATTTCGTTAGCTGCATTGAGAATGCAAGGCATATTTCCGCCTTTTTCCATAGCTTCTTTAGCCAGGGCAAGGTTACGGAATGTTTTCACATCGGGTTGATCAAAGGTTAATTTGTTGAAGTCACGAAAGTTAAAACGTTTGAAATCATTGTGAAGACGACGAGGAAATCCTAAAGCAAATTGAATGGGCAATTTCATGTCAGGTAATCCCATTTGTGCTTTGATAGACCCATCGGTAAACTGTACAAATGAATGGAGGATGGATTGAGGATGAATGACCACTTCAACTTGTTCATTTTTCAAGCCAAATAACCATTTGGCCTCAATCATTTCCAATCCCTTATTCATCAAGGTGGCACTATCTATCGTAATTTTAGCTCCCATTGTCCAGTTAGGATGTTGCAAAGCATGAGAAGCCTTTACATTGACTAAAAAATTAGTTTTTTTTCCTAAAAATGGACCTCCGGAAGCGGTCAAAATTACTTTTTCAATTGTGTGCCAATCCTCACCTACCAAGCATTGAAAAATAGCAGAGTGCTCGCTATCAACCGGGACAATGCGCACGCGCTTTTCAGCGGCACGAGCCATCACTATTTCACCGGCGACAACTAAAGTTTCTTTGTTTGCCAAGGCTATTTCTTTGCCGGCATCTATAGCAGCAAGAATAGAATGTAAGCCTGCAAAGCCCACAATAGCACCTAAGACAGTGTCAACTGAATCCCAACGAACGACTTCGGTAAGAGATTCCGCGCCGGAAAAAACTTTGATAGGAAGATTAGAAAGAGCTCTTTTTACTACTTCATATTTTGAAGTATCTGTTACCACAACAGCATTAGGGCGAAACCGCTTTGCTTGTTCTGTCAGCAACACAGCATTGCTATGCGCGCTCAAAACCTCAACTGCAAATAATTCCGGATGGGCAGCAATTACCTCCAGAGCTTGAGTACCTATTGATCCTGTTGAGCCAAGTATGGCTAAACGCTTCATCCGTGTATGTTTATTTTAGAACGGGCAAAGGTACTTTATCCTTCTCACTAACCGCACCTTCCATTTAAGGACACTCATTTTTAACAACTATACTTTCTCCGTTGTTCAAAATTCATTTACACTTATAGCCCTTATGGAAAAGGCTTTACCTTATTTTTGTTTAGCCAATTTCGCCCACAATTATTTATTTATGCTACAAGTTGCAACGCTTGAATTTCTTAAATCCTTGTCTCAAAACAATGAAAAGGCATGGTTTGATGCACATCGCCATGAATATGTCCAGGCAAAAAGTGATTTTGAATTATTTGTTGGTAACACCTTGGAAGGCTTAGCTGCAATAGATTCTGGATTGGCAGAGGTTAAAGCTAAAGACTGTATTTTTCGCATTTTTCGTGATGTTCGTTTTTCAAAAGATAAAACACCTTATAAAACCCATTTTGGAGCTTATCTAAGTAGGGGTGGTAGAAAATTTTCGGGTGCCGGATATTATTTACACATTGAAGCGGGTGGCAAAAGTATGGGTGGAGGCGGGCTTTGGATGCCTGAACCGTCATTATTAAAAAAAGTAAGACAGGAAATTGATTACAACTTTGAAGCGTTTCAGGCTATCATTCAGGCTCGTAGTTTCAAAAAATATTTTTCTGCTTTCGAAGGAGAAAAATTAAAATCACTACCGCAAGGATATACGTCTGATAATCCAGCTATTGAATATTTGAAACTGAAAAACTTTGCAACGGTTAGTCTCCTTCCAGATCAAGCATTGACCGATGAAAAAGGGTTACACTCCTACTTAGAAATTTTTAGTGCCTTAAAACCTTTAGTAGATTTTCTAAACAAGGCTTTAGACTAATTGCGAAAAACCAAAAATTCAAAAGGGCGATGATTTTGAATTGATTTCTTGCGACGTGTTTTAGTCTTAGGATTGTTGTGCTGATACACATCAAGCATCTCAGTTGCCTCATGCAATTTTCCTTCATCATCCAAATTGCTGATTATAGTTATCAACTCATCTACCCTTTCTTCAAAATTTCTATCCCAACTTTTAGCAGCTTTGGTGGTAACGAGCAATTCTCTTGTCTTTGGTTGTCGCATAGCACTTCATGTTTAGTTCATTTTTTCGTTAAGAAAATTAAAAAATGAAATTCAATTGTGCAAACAATCTTTATAGAAATTTAATCCTTATTAAACATTGCAAGGCTATCAGTAAAATTGTGATAGGTAAGGATATCGCTCCTGATACAGTGTTTTTACCTTATTTAGAATGGTTGCCCTCAATTCATCAATGTTTCGGCGTTCGGTTGCTGAAATAAAAACAGCGTTACCATGTGTCAGGTTGTCCCATCTGCGGTGTAACTGCTTCAGTAAATCTTCTTTTACTGATGACTCTAACCAAGGGTCAAACACTTGCTTTTCATACAAGTCCATTTTATTAAAAATGGTAACTGTAGGTTTGTCAAAAGCACCTAATTCTTGCAGTGTTTTATTTACGGTTCCCATCTGATCCTCATAAGCCGGATGCGATACGTCCACCACATGCAATAAGCAATCTGCTTCGCGCACTTCATCTAAGGTACTTTTAAAACTTTCAACCAAATGGTGTGGCAGCTTTCTAATGAAACCTACTGTATCGCTTAATAGGAAAGGTGTTTGCTCATAAACTACTTTTCTGGTGGTCGTATCCAAGGTAGCAAACAGTTTGTTTTCAGCAAAAACTTCCGATTTGGAAAGAAGGGTCATTAAGGTACTTTTACCAACATTGGTATAACCTACAAAGGCAATCCGAATATAGGTGCCGCGCTCTTTTCGCTGCGTTATGGCTTGTTTATCAATCTCCGCGAGCTTTTTTCTAAGGAGGTTTATTTTATCCTTTACAATTCTTCGGTCAGTTTCAATTTCACTTTCGCCTGGTCCTCGAGTTCCAATACCACCGCCCAATCTTTCCAAGTGTTTCCACATTCCTTTTAGGCGTGGTAATATGTATTGATATTGAGCCAGTTCAACTTGTGCTTTAGCCTGTGCAGTTTTCGCACGTCGAGCAAAAATATCCAGAATTAAATCGCTTCTGTCAATCGTTTTTACACCCGTAGCTTCGCTGATGTTACCGATTTGTGATCCAGTCAGTTCATCATCAAAAATTACAAGATTGATTCCTTTAGACTGAACATAGTCGCGAATCTCTTCCAGCTTGCCTTTCCCGATGAAAGTTCGGCTATCTGGTCGAGGTAATTTTTGGATAAACGACTTCTCAGTTTTAGCTCCGGCAGTTTCTGCTAAAAAGGCAAGTTCGGTGAGGTATTCCTTCACCATGATCTCTGTTTGATGTCCATGAACAAGCCCCACCATCACTGCCCGTTCTTCTTGTTCAATACTGTTTTTATTTTCAATCATGCGCTGTATCTACACCCATAAAACACACACCCAAACAAGTGTATGCAAGTTGCAAAAGTTGGAAATAAAATTTACATGGCCACAACCTAACAATAGTCAGCCGCTTTGAAGAAACAATTTTGAAGTGAAACGTTAATACCCCGTAGAACCATTCAAAGGTTTGAACATTAGCACATCTTTCACGCCCTTTACATTACTTTTACTTTAGGTTTATGCTACGTTTATATTCACTCGGTTTTTTTCTGACAATCACGGTCTTCCTTTGCCGATGTGGCTTAGCGCAAAACAATAATAGCCAAATGAACAACCAAACACAGAATCCTTATTACAACAGAACGGATACCACAACACTTCACGTTTCAGATGCTGAATGGAAAAAGATTTTACCTCCTGAAGTATATCAAATTGCACGGGAAAAAGGAACAGAATGGGCATTTACAGGAAAGTACTACAAGACGGATGAACGGGGAGATTATTATTGTGCTGTTTGTGGCAATCATCTTTTCAGGTCAGATGCAAAGTTTGCGAGCAGTTGTGGATGGCCCAGTTTTTTTGAAACTGTTCGACCCAATAGCGCAACATATATATCCGATCATTCTCATGGGATGAGCCGAATTGAAGTTAAATGTAGCCGATGTGGTTCGCATTTGGGACATATATTTGATGATGGTCCCGCACCTACCCACAAACGCTTTTGTATGAACTCTGCAGTGCTTGATTTTGTGCCTATCAAATAATAGTTATTGCTCCTATCAATAAGATTTTTCAGTATTTTATTCCTTGAGTATTCTATAGCTATATGTTTGGCTTTTTAGTGATTTTATCATTATTAATAGTTATATATTTTGAATGAGCTTCTTGCACTCTATCCTTGTCAACTTTTCTTGAAAGAGGGCTGAGATACAAGCCTGTCAAATAGTTTTCATCTTTCAAGCATTTCCATGTTTCAATTATTGAGCTGCTTATAGAAGAAAGTGATTATATTTTCTTCCTTCACAATCTCTCGAACCTTGTCAAAGTATATTGAATGATATTCTTGATAAGCTGCTAATAATTAGAAAGGGGGCTGTAAAGTGTTTTGCCATTTATACTAAGTCTGTGACATAAGGAATCCTTTGTATTGCACAACGAACAGATATTGCCGATGCTGATGGAAATAGGCTTTCATTCGTATAACTGTCGCCTATGGTTTTTATGCCCCACTTTAGTCTGATTTTACATTTTGCGTCTGTATTCTCGCCAATCCTATCGTACCTTTGTTGCATGATGTTTGAATTGCCTTTAGTAGAAGAAAAGGTAAAACGGCAACAGGTGTTAACCTTACATCTTGTCGTGGCTTTTACATGGATCATAACAGGTATTTTCTTAGGAATGTTACATTGGTTTGTGAAATCTGTACCTGTTGAGAAGCAAGTTTTTTTACACGGTTTTACCTTGCCTTCATTCTTGGGTTATGGTGTATTTGCCTTGGGGTTGTTGCTTTTTTTCTTTATCATTTTGAAAAATAAATGGGTGACAGAAAAAGCTGCTAATCGTTGGGTTAGAATAATTGAGTTGATTCTTTTAATCTTTCTTGCCGTGTATGCAACTCTTCTTAAAATTTGGGTACCGGCAGCTATTTATGGTGTTGTATCTACGGCAGTTATATTTGCTTTATACTGGGAAGGGATTGCTGATAACACATTGTATATACATATTAATGAGCGGGGAATAAAACTACCTGTTACTTCACGAAAGCGTTTTTTGGCTTGGGCTGAGGTAGAACGAGTGTTATTGCGTTTTGGCATATTGACCATTGAGTGCTGTGACAATAGGTTATTTCAATGGAACATTAGTGGTACTGATTATGACAAAGAAAAGCTGCATCAGTTTTGCAACATGCGCATATTAGAAAGTGAAAATGAACGATCAAAATACGCTTGGTAAGTGTAGTTTTTTTTACGGAATGAAAATGAGAAAAATTCAGCAAAAGTCGCAAGCCAATCCAACAGTCTTGAATCAAACGCCCTATCTATTATACTCAGATGGGAAGGGAAATATTTTTGAAGATCAGACTTTATATGTTGTGGGTCGTTCCGGTTGGGATGCACATCCTATCCATACTGAAGATTTTATTCCCCTTCCTGATGGTGGATCATTATATGAATTACCCGGAAGACGAGGCATCGGCTTAGACGTGCATACAGGTGAAATGCGACTTTGTGAAAAAGGTTGGGCCGTTGCAGCATTTATCCCTCCAGCTCACACTGGTTTTCATCTCGCCGCTTTTGAATCTTTACCTGAAGCAGAAACGTTACCTCTCTTTTGTTATACCGCCGTTGGATGGTTCAGGGATGTTTTTTGGGTACCCGCAGTTCGCATTGAGCGCGATATTCGACAAGAGTGTGCAGGCTATGATGCCGTAGCCATCGAAACAGGTGTGGAAGCATTGTTGAAACAATATCCACATAACCGCTTGGTGAAACATTTAGCACAAACTTGTGCTTTGACCTATCATTGTCCTGCTGCTCGAAATTATTTTATTGGTCGGTGGGAATGTCCGATACCTTGCTCACCGGCTTGCAACGCCAATTGTATAGGGTGCATTTCTTTTCAACCCGAATCTGAAACAATCACCTCTGCACAAGACCGTTTGACTTTTAAACCATCCGCTGAAGAAATCGTAGAGTTTACAGTACCTCATCTTCAGTCAGCACCATTTCCCATTGTTAGTTTTGGTCAAGGTTGTGAAGGTGAACCTTTATTAATGGGTGATACTATTCGTGCGGCAATTGAAGAAATTCGTAAACATACGGATAGGGGCAGCATCAACATCAATACCAATGGTAGTCGCCCTGATGTAGTAGAAACTTTGATGAAAGCCGGATTGAACAGCATTCGTGTCAGCCTTAATTCTGTTAGAAAAGAAGTTTACACTAAATATTATTTACCCAATAATTATCAGTTTGAAGACTTGATTGAAAGCTTGAAGATTGTGAATAAATACGGTGGTTGGTCTTCTATAAATTACTTTACCTTTCCCGGTATGACAGATAGCGTAGCAGAATATGAAGCATTAAGAGAAGTAATTCGTACTACCAATTTATCTATGATTCAATGGCGGAATTTCAATATTGATCCGGATTGGTATCTTGGAAAACTGGGTATCTCAGACACCGGCGAATGTCTGGGTATCAAGCAAATGATGGAGTTAATTCACGAAGAGTTCCCCAACCTAAAGTTTGGTTATTACAATCCGCCCATCGAACGAATGAAAAATTTTGAAACAGATTTTGCACATTAGCATTCCAATAAGAATTCATTTCCTTTCTTTAAGCAGACATTCAGGTAAATGACCGTTAATCAAACAATAAATACCAAAGCAGCAATTACCACAGTAATCGTCCATGCCTTGTTGTTGCTCTTGTTCTTGTTTGTGCGATATAGCGTTCCACCTACGGAAACGGTTCAAGATTTAGGAATGGAGGTAAACTTAGGTACCAGTGATAACGGAAGTGGAACAGATCAACCCTTGTCAACCGATGCTCCTGCTGCTTTAGCTGTGCAGGCTAATCCGATTCCGGCTTCGGCTAATACCGTGAGTGAGCCACGCGAAATACTTACTTCGGATGAAAAGGAAGCTCCGATTATAACAAAAAATATTCCAACTGAAAGCAGGAAGCTGACACCTGAAACGAAACCTAAAGAAAAACATACTTCTAATCAAATGGTTACAGCAGCTGCAACAATTGCAAAGCCAAAGCCACAACCAGCTCGATATGTCTATAATGGAGCAACCGGAATAGGGGGTAATCAGGCAGTAACCAACAGAGTCGGATCTTCTGAAGGAAATACCACTGGTAAAGGTGATAGAGGTGTTCCATCAGGTGTTCCGGGTTCATCTAATTATACAGGGTCGCCCGGCAATGGAACTGGTGGCATTAGTCACAACCTAAGTGGGCGTGACATATCGCCCAAACAATTTGTAGCAGAGTTTAATGAAGGCGGCAAAGTGGTTGTTCGTGTTCGTGTAAATCGTGAAGGTAATATTATTTCAAAAGAAGTGATTCGTTCATCTAGTTCTACGCTAAGTAAGATTGCTATGCAAAAATTAAGTGAGGCTCGGTTTTCAAAAAATGCAGATGCCGCACCTGAACAAATTGGCGATGTAACTTTTATTTTCAAAACTCGTGTTCAGTAACATGACCGCCCCTTCTGTTTATCAGGATACTATTCAATATTTATTTACGCGGTTGCCCATGTTTTCTCGTTTGGGGAAAAAAGCCCTAAAGGCAAATCTCACCAACATCACTACCCTATGTGCAGAATTAGGAAACCCACACCAACAATTTAAGTCTATACACATTGCCGGCACAAACGGCAAAGGCAGCACCAGTCACGGGCTTTCAGCCATTTTACAAGAAGCAGGATTTACAGTTGGACTTTACACTTCGCCTCATCTGATTGATTTTAGAGAGCGAATCCGAATAAACGGTCAACCGGTTTTGCAAGAGTGGGTTGTCAGTTTTGTTGAAAAGCATAAAGCCCTTATTGAGTCTGTTCAACCCTCCTTTTTCGAAATTACGGTGGCAATGGCATTTGCTTATTTTAGCGAACAAAAGGTGGATATTGCAGTGATAGAAACCGGACTGGGCGGTCGTTTAGACAGTACAAATATTATCATTCCCATTCTTTCAATCATTACAAACATTAGTTATGATCATCAAGACTTGTTGGGTAATACACTTTCTGAAATCGCTAAAGAAAAAGCAGGTATAATAAAGCAAGGTATTCCCGTATTGTTAGGTGAGCAGCAGGAAGAAACCGATTCCGTTTTTTTTGAAGAATCCATACATAAGCAATGTATCATACACTATGCTGAAACATTATGGGATCTGGTAAAAGTCAAACAGGATGCAGATTTTCAATACTTCAAAGCAGTTGAGACAGGGAGCCGTGAGCTATATGTATTGAAAACAGACTTGTTGGGAAATTATCAAAGCCATAACCTATGCACCATTCTGGCAGCATGCGATATCTTGGCATTATATGGATTTCCTTCTCGTTTAGAACAACGATGGGCGGCACTTGAACGAGTAAAATCAATCAGTGGTTTACGCGGCAGATGGGATGTGTGGCATCGAAAACCCCTTGTGATAGCCGATGTAGCACACAATTTGGCAGGCATCAAAGAGGCAATGGCTCAATGGCAAACAGTTTCAGCCGCTTCAAAACATATCTTGATTGGATTTGTTCGGGATAAAGACTTACAAAGTATCATCCTACAATTGCCACAAGACAGTACTTTGCATTTTTGTCATGCCGAAACACCTAGGGCTTTACCGGCACACGAATTGCGAGAATTGGCACGAGATAGCGGTTTTGATGGTTTTGTCTATTTGTCTGTCCAAGCAGCTATCAACCAATTAAAATCAGAACTAACTTCGGACGATGCCTTGTTGATTTGTGGAAGCTTTTTTGTTGTAGGAGAAGCCTTACAAGCCTTTCAAGAGCAATAAACGCTAAAAACATTTCTTTCTTTTTTTTTACATCATGGCAATCCGAAAGTTTTTTCAAAAATGCTTAAAATGCTTTGAAAGTCCCTGTTTATAGGGGTAAAATTTGCTGATAGCTGGAATTATCTATGTCAAAAAGTGTTTTTTCGGGTGGTTTCT
>JAFDXP010000091.1 GCA_018267875.1 Bacteroidota bacterium
TATATTGGTAGGGTGTCTGCAAGTGAAACTTCAACCACTGACCTGCACCCCAATTGATCTTCAAGGTATAAAGACTGTCATAATAAACAGTCTTGAGGGTGCTTATCATTGTATCAATCAGAGAACAATAAAATTGTTGATCCCAGACTTGTAAAAAAGGATAGTTTCTTAAATTAGTCTTACCTAACTCAATCTGAAGCCCCGGAATAGTATAGCCGGCCGGCGTTAAATAGCTCCCCCGCACAAACACATCCGTGATAAAGCCCTGCAAGGGCATCGTAGGAAAATCCGTATGCCGATAAATAGATTGAATAGCATTTGTTGCATGACTCCATGCACCTAAGAAGCCAGAGTATGAACCTGTTGGGTTTAAGGAGTAGATATCTACCATGTATTTAGGTGTCCCTTGTGCTAAGCTCCGTTGCACTCCTGTCAACAGCAAGAGTATAAAAAATAGCCTTTTCATCTTGCTTAGTTTATAGTTTGGTGAATGGATATGTGTGGCTATGGGTACGAAGCAGATAAACACCAGATGGTAGGTTTTGCACATCTATACCTGTGCTTTGTTGCATTTGTCCTTCTGCTACTTTTACACCCAAAGAATTTATGATCTGAAATGCTCCCTCCTCATTAGGTAAATAGACTTGGTCCGGCATGGCGGGATTCACAAACACTTGGGCATTAGCGGAAGTAGTCATAATTACCCCCCCCACATGGCAATTTTGATTAATGTCTTTCTCATTTTCTAGATTTTTTTGGGTTAATTGAAAAAATGAAACCTAAAGGTAAATAAGAATAATTGGAAATGCAAAGGAATATTTTGGAGGATAGCTTGGTCGTTGAAACACTAAAAATCCCATAGCACTACAACTATGACTAAGAATAATAAAAGTGAATTACATTATATGTGATATATTTATTTCTGTCTAAATTACTAAATTGCTGAATAAGCCTTTTAAAATTAAACACAATTGCTGAAACACCTACTTTTTTGAACTTCAAATTGTTCTACAATTTTTCTTCTACATGCAAACTATGGTAAATTCTATGTGCCATAGGTGCTAAAATAATACCAATGTTAGTTATAAAAACAACACCGCTAAAAAGGGCATAAAAAGACGAAAAAAGCTTGCCGGCTACTGATTTAATTTCCACTACCGGGCCCATTCCGCTTAATATCATGGAGGCGTTATGGAGGGAGTCAATCCAGGGTATATTATCTGTATAATGATAGCCAAGAATTCCAATAATCAGACAGATACTCAATATAAGAGTGGCAATAAAAAGATTCCAAGCCACTCGTTTATAAAATACAGAAAGGGGTGCTAGTTTTTGGTGTTTTTTTTCGTACATAGCTAATGGCATTTGAAATGCTCAAAGGGCTCTAAGCAATCCTTACAACGATAAAGAGATTTACAAGCAGTAGCACCGAATGCACTGGTCATTTCTGTATTTTTAGAACCACATTTAGGGCATGGAACAGCATCTTCTTCAAACAATCCTAAGTCTTGATTAGCTTTCCGGATCGGTGGTGCAATTCCATAGTCTTTCAGTTTCTTTTTTCCATCATCGCTCATCCAATCGGTTGTCCAAGCAGGGCTTAGTTGATTTTCAATCCTGATGGATCTTAATCCCTTACTCAGTAAAACCATACGGATATTCATAGCAATAACATCCATAGCCGGACACCCACTGTATGTTGGTGTAATGGTGATTACGACTTCATTTTCATGCACGGAAACCTGTCGTACAATTCCTAAATCAAGAATAGACAATACCGGCACTTCCGGGTCTGAAACGGAGGCAAGAGCTTGGAATATATCTTGTTCGTTGATCAAAAAGAAAAGTGATTTGCTAAAATAAAAATGGGTGGACAAAAAAAAGACACGAGTAAAATGATTTTACTTTGGCATCAAATATCGTTTACCACTGCATGTTTGGATAAGCTCGCTGCATAAATTGCATTTCTGCTAACAAATAGCCGAGATGTTCGCTATGTCGAGTTTGCTTTCCGCCTTCTTGCATCCAAACACTTGTTGGCATAATTAAAGTTGCTTCATTCAGAACAGCATGAATTCGATCTAACCATTGTTGTTTAATTCTTGAAAGATCTACGCCAACGCCCATTGACAACATGGCTATGTCAGCTTCTGTGGGTTGAAACAACTCGCCGGTAAAGCTCCAACGATCGTTCAGTGCGTCTTGAATACGCTGATGACTTTCCATAGTTCCATCACCCAAACGAATAATCCATTCACTGCTCCATCGAAGATGATAGTTTACTTCTTTTAGAGATTTTTCAGCGATAGCTGCTATTACTGAATCTGAACTACTTTGCAAGGACGATAACCAAAAGAAATTGAAGGTATCAAAATAGAAAGAACGAGCTACCGTGAAAGCCCAATCCGAATTGGGTTGTTCTACTAATAGCGTATTTCTAAAATCCCAAGCATCGCGTAGATAAGCCAAATCGTCTTCATCTATCAATTCTCCCTTACTTATTTTTTGATTCAAGGCAGTAGAAGCAAACAGTTGTTGTCTAATCTCCGAATCAAAATTATTGCAAATAGAGGCAGCGTATTGATATAAACTTCGTGCTTGTCCGATATGGTCTAAAGCAATATTACTGAGTGCAATATCCTGTTCTAAAACTGGTCCATGTCCACACCATTCACTTAATCGGTGCCCGTTAATAAGGGCATTGTCTGCCCATTGCAAAGTAAAATGTAGAAGTTGAAAAGTGGTATTGTCAATTTGAACGGTTGCCATCGTTTTGTTTTTTTATTTATCGGTGTGGCTAAAGAATATGAGCAGATGTAGTTTGAGAAAAAAAGGTTCGTACTACATGTGTTTTAATTCATCCGGTAAGTTGTAAAAAGTAGGGTGGCGATAAATTTTGTCATTAGCCGGTTCATACAACATCTCGGCATCAGCCGGATCTGAGGCATGAACATATTTGCTTTCAACAACCCAAATACTGACTCCTTCCATTCTGCGCGTATAAACATCACGTGCATTTTCTATAGCCATGGCTGCATCGGCTGCATGTAGGCTACCGGCATGTTTGTGATCTAAACCAGCTTTACTTCTAATAAACACTTCCCACAAAGGCCATTCGTTAGACGTATCATGATGTGTGTTTTCTCCACCGGCTGCTTCTCTATCGCCATAGTCGCCGTAGCGATGAAAAATGTTTTTCATAAACTAAAATAATTTTTAAGGAGCTATTTTTTGCTCATTATATGTTTAACTATTTCGGGAAAAGGTAGTCAATAACCGAAAAATAATTAATGACAAGAATTAGTTTAAAATTCGAATCAAAATATTAATAGTTATTAAGCTGTCTCTGATTTTTGTTTATTATTTTTTGCTGCTTTCAATTTACTTTTTTGAGCATGAGCAATTGCTGCTTCTCGAACCCATGCTCCCTCATTCCAAGCCTTTTGTCTAGCTTGAAGACGTTCTTTATTGCAAGGTCCGTTTCCTTTCACCACGTTCCAAAATTCATCCCAATTAATTTCACCAAAGTCAAAGTGTCCGGTTTCTTCATTCCATTTCAAATTCGGATCGGGCACTGTCAAGCCAATGAGTTTAGCTTGTTCAACGGTAACATCAATAAACTTTTGTCGAAGTTCATCGTTAGAAAACCTTTTGATACGCCATTTCATGCTTTGTGCCGTGTGTGGGCTATCTGCATCTGATGGTCCAAACATCATGATGGAAGGCCACCACCAACGATTCAGCGCATCTTGAGCCATTTTCTTTTGCACTTCAGTTCCGTTTGCCAACGTCATCATTATTTCATAGCCTTGTCGCTGATGAAAACTTTCTTCTTTACACACACGCACCATAGCACGAGCGTAAGGTCCGTAAGAGGTTCGACAAAGAGGCACTTGATTCATTATTGCAGCTCCATCTACCAACCAACCTATGGCACCCATATCAGCCCAAGTGATTGTTGGATAGTTAAATATGGACGAGTATTTTGCTTTCCCGGAATGCAGTTGTTCGATCATTTCATCGCGAGAAATGCCCAAGGTTTCTGCTGCTGAATAGAGATATAATCCGTGTCCTCCTTCATCTTGCACCTTTGCTAAAAGCACACATTTTCTTCTCAAGCTTGGAGCGCGCGTGATCCAATTTCCTTCGGGGAGCATACCGACAATTTCACTGTGGGCATGTTGGCTGATTTGACGAATCAATGTTTTACGATAATCATCAGGCATCCAATCTCGTGGCTCAATGCTCACTTCATTTTCTATCTGGTTATCGAAATGTTCTTGAAATGATTTTGTGGTCATTTTCGACATTTTTTTAGGTTTACAAATATACGGTATCTGCCTTGCTACTATTGTGCAAATATGAAGCGCAAGGTAATGCCCGCTCTTGTTGTTGTCATTGGGAAAGAGCTGGAGACAAAAGGAATGGTTTGTCTTCGATCATAAAACAATCGAATAGTTAGCCTTTCATTCACAATATAGTCAATAGATGGAGATATGGTAATTACTCTTTGTCCGCGAGAAGTGATGCTGGTGTTTTGTGCTAAGTAGTTGTTCGTTGTTCGGTCTTCCCGTACACCAATATCCATCTTTATATTTAGATCGTTTTTTAGTTTTCTTACCCCCAAAATTTCAATGGGAAGTTTTACTCCTCGCACACGATATCCAAGTCCAAAGGTATAGTCGGTACTTTTAGTTTCGCTTACTTGATAATCAATCAAGCTAAGGCTTGCTGTTCTTGCCTTTCTGTATTCAAAACGTAAACTAAGATTGTTTCTCAATGCTGCATCAATTCCTAAAAGTGGTCCAAATTGTTCAGTAATCGTAATGTTGGGCACTTGGAAATATGGAATATAGTTTCCAGAATTTGAATCAATGAAGGAAGGATACCCCAGATTGTAAGCATCTAAATAAAAGAGTGATGAGGTAAAACTATTCATGGTCATGCGTGCATCATAGGCATTGCTGATCACCAGATTGCTGACGTGCTCTTGAATCCAAGGAATTTTATTGAGTCCATTGTAGCTCATTCTCCAGTTGGGCATTGGATAATAATATTGGAAGGGGTTGTGCTTAATGCTTTCAGAGTTGCTATAATCTACTAAGGCTACATTCTCAGCACTTCTTCCGGTATAAGCGGCAATAAATGCAGGAACCATTACGTCTTGCGAATAGCGAGTGTATCCTTTTGTATAATTGGGATCATTAGGGTCAAGGGTTCCATTTGTATAGGGGTTGGTGCTTCCTAATCTTCTTGAAATGGTAGGGCGATTATCTAAAAATTGTTGAAAAGGTCCACTTCCTGGCCCAGAGGCTTGAAACATCGTTTTCAGGGCAATTGTTGTAATGTTGAATGCACCACTTTCATAAGGGCTGAGATGGCGAAATCCGGTACCTGTATCTTTAAACAATTCGCTGTGCGATTTGCTGAATGTTTGTTGCCAAGTGAGGTCAACACGAAGATCGGGTATAGGTTCAACCGTGGCTTGAATGCTAAGATTTCGTGAATATTGTTGTTGAAATTGTGAGTTGTACAATGAATCATGTGACAACTTACCATCTAATCCTTTTTGTTCCAACCAGGGTCTTCCGGGCTGATAACCAAAGGCAAAACCCAATCCAGGCTGTCCATTCAGGTTGTTGACACCTACATACCGTGTGCTATCCATATAGCCTGGTAAAATGGTACCTGATTGCTGACCATAATTGAATGTTACTCTTTTCAACATGGTCAATAATCGTCCGGCAATTCTTTCACCTTCGCTAACTTCCGGAATAGAATTCCGACGTGCTTTTCTTTTAGCAATTCGTTCTTTCTTCCGTTTTTCTCTTTCCGCCTTTTTTTGAGCAGCGTCTTGTGCTTTTTGAATTTTCCTCAATGAATCAATTTGGTGATCCGTCATGTTGCTGATATCAACTCCTGCTATCAGTATTGGGGTATTTTTTCCTGCTTGAGTAGCTTTGGCTTCATCGGTTGAGGACTTTTCTTGATCAGCCTTTTCTTTCTTTTGGCTTGATACAACATCATTTTCCATCCTATCCTTTTTCTTGCCTCCAATTGCATCAGTTCCTTTTTCATTTCGACCATCGTTACTTCTCTCCATCATATCAACGGTTGGAGAAGCATCGTTTTTATCTTGTGGAGAATTATTGCCTCGCAAAGCATTTTTTATGGCTTTTGGCTGTCTGCTTTTTGGCATGTTCACCGCACGAAGCCAACGCTGTTTGTTGTATAAGGACTTAAAATCTAACTCACCGGTAGTTTGAATGCCTTGCGTGTTAGCGACTGTATTTCCTAAAGATTTAGCTAATAATGAGGCTGCTGTATATGTGTAAGATGAGTTGTAGGTAATGTTTGCATTTGTCCAATCAATAAGGGGCAATTTGCTAGTTGGAAGTTTATAGCTGGATGCAAAAGATTGGTTGTAACCCGTGTTTCTGCCAAAGGTTTTAAATCGGTTCCAAAGAGTATCACGCTTATCAGCCGTATTTGCTCGCCCATACGGCTCATCAATACGTGAGTGATTGGTTGCATGGTAATCGAACGACAGCGAGCGAGTCAGTTCCCACCTCAAGTTATAATCACGTAGCCAAGTGAAGTTTTTATAGTAAGTAGGAGCTATGTCCATTGCTCCTTCGCCTACGCTTCTCACTTTAGTTTCGTCCATAATTTTATTGAGTTCCGTTCGGAAAGTAAAATTGGTAGGCAATGGAGTAAAATTGAAATCCTTCACTAAGCCGAGCCATTTTGATTTGCTTTTAATCAATTTTTTAAAAGGCTCAATGGGTTTGGATTTCAACGAATAGGTATATCCAAGATTCAGCCGATGGTTGGTCAATTCATCTCCTTGAATGGTAGGATTGCGTTTAAATTGGCGGTTGTAAGCATAGCTAAGGTCAAAGTTTTTAGAGTCCCAAGGTTTAGGTTTTGTACTTTGTTTTTCAGGGTTTCCTAAAATTCTGACATTGGATAGATTAACGCTAGTGATAGATGAAAAGTCTTGAGCTACTTTTTTCAAAGAATCGCGTTCAGCCTTATCTCGAGCAGCACTTAGTTCGCTTTTATATTTTACATCCAGATCATAAGGGTCATATTGTGGGTTGCTTACGGACTGGCTATAACCTACAAATAACGGAAGTTGAACGCCCCAATTTCGTGGCATAAGTTTGCCCATGTTGAGGTTGGTAGAGGCATCGTATTGATAAAAATTATCGCGAGAACGTTGGTTTAGTTTTTGGTCAATACTACCATAGCCTTGCGTGTGCATACTGCCACTCAGCTTTACATTTCCTAAGTCTGCCAATTGCACATTCACTTTACCCGTTGCAGCATAGCCGGGCTTTTCATTCAATCCGGTCATGCGCAATTCATTAAACCATACTTCAGCACATTTTGGCAAACCATCATCAGCTGGTGTTGCATTGGTTTTTTTAGGATTTAGTATGCCTAACAAAATTGTTTTAGCATCACCTATATTGGGATTTCCCACTACAACAATGGTGTTGCCTTTAGAATCTTGACGAGCATAAGGTACATAACTTGGCAAGCCCTTACTGTGACGTTCTGTTTTAGTTTCTACCAAATCGCTCAAAGTCAACTCCATGTTGTTTTTCTCCGGCCACACATCTGTTTGGCGATTTGAACCATTAGGAGAAACTGTGAGTGGAATTTGATATTCGTAATAGTTATTGGTGAAGTCGCTACCAATCCGAACTATTGCACGAATATCTCCATCTTTTATAGGAGCTTGATTGACCTGGCTTTCAGCATGTAGGAACATTTTTAACTTCCCAAACTGACGCATATCCACACCTACTTCTTTGTAAACCGCACGGGCATCGCCATCCTGCAATCCACATACTTGTAAGGACAGTGATTGTTCGTTTAATTGTATGCTTGCGCCATTGGAAACCTGCGCTAATTGCCGATCTACGCCTGGAGGCACTACATAAGGGATAGGTGTTCGTCCGCTATTTTCTTCAACGCTAACTGAAGTAACGGCAAAGGAAGTAGTTTGTAAATCCTTATCAGGAATGACTTCTCCCGGGCTTTGCAAGGAAAACTGATAGCTCCGCCATTGATTTCTTCCTAACTCAAGTCGAGCAAAACGTAGATTAGTGCTGTCTTCAAATCCGGTTAGAAACATGCGCATGAAACGAATAGAGCGGAAGTCTGAAATGTTACCAATTCTCTTTCCGTCTCTTATCGGAATTTTAAACTGATACCAGGTCTCACTTTCATAATTTCCGTTTGGCAACTTCACATTTTGAGTACTGGAATTCACGATGTAATTCGTTCCTACTTTCATTTTTCCCGGCACAATGTCCACAGAGTATTGATAATAGTCTTCCGACTCATTAAGTGTATTATCTCTATTGATGTCTTCCGACTCAGGAATGTTTGTTGCTGCGTTAGAATATGTTTGGGTATTGGTAGTAATCGGAGAGTTTCCTTGTGAATTATTGAAGCGTTTATAACGTTGTAAAATACCGGCATTTTGTTGATCATATTCAGAAGCTCGGAAATAACGATAGTTATCGTTAGATGGGTCTGATTGAATATCGGATAATACGCCAGGAGCAACATTAATCGTGTTTAAATACGCTGCAAATTTGGCTTGTTCTTCATCATCAGCCAATCCATCATAACCAACATCTTGTACAGCGCGAGCAGCAGGATCATTATCAAAAGCTCTTACAATTTGAGTTTGCAATGTGGGTGTAAAGCCCCAAACACTCGACTGTAACTTATTGGGGTCTTTTGGATATGGGATGCCATTTTCAAAGAACTTTTTTGAGTCTTTAATGACATCTTCAGAAACGTTACCAAGGTTGATGTATAATTGACCGCCATTGGTGTTCTTGTTATAGATGAACGGATCCATGATCCAAAACTCCAAAAACTGAACATTAGATTGTTCAAAATCGCTGTAATCAATGGCTCGTTGAATACCGCCAAACCTTGCTTTGGGATTGGGTAAGGTACCATCTTGGTTAAGATGTGTATCAAAATTATAGGGACCTCTTTCGCGTGGATAAAAGCCCAAGTCAAAGGTGGTCAGTCCGTTTTGTAAGGTCTGTTGGCTTTTAGTTGGGAAAACATCTTGCTGCTGAACAAGGCGTACATAGTGTTGATTGGGATCTTTTTTTACATAATCCGGAATGCCGCCAATGGCATCAACTAAAGATGGTTCAATTGTGTACCAGGCAAGCCTTCCCCTGTTTTTTCCATAATCCAGATTGTCTAATAATTTACCTTCGGGAAACAGTTCAGCACCCAATTGATCTGTTGCATTTACTGGCACAGAAGAAAGCGACCAAGATTGTGCTGGCAGCCTCATATCAATACCGCTTCTTGTACCTTCAAAGTCATCAATATACACTGCACCTTCAGGGTCCAGTGCATTTATTTGTTTAGGATGCCCTGGTAAGATTGTTGCTGCCTCTCCGGATGCTGTGATAAAGGAAGAAGCCGTTGTAGAATAAATAGGCAATTTGTCCAACAAACGAGATAATCCCGGTGCTTCGGTTTGATAATTTGCATCAAGTCCCAGCACTGTATTTTTGATAGGATCTTCTCCAAAAGTGGTTTTTTGTGTAAAAGGGCGTTCTTTTAATCGCATAAAAGTGCCGCCCAGCGAGAGTTTGGGGTTTAGATAATAATCAAGTCGCGCACCCATAAAATTTTGTTGTTGAAAACCAAATGTTGCGTTGTCCTCGTATTGCACATTTATGGGCATACCTGAATTCAGGATTCCCATGTTTAGTATTTTCAATCGCCCGATTCCATAGTCTATTTGATAATCGGCACCTTCCACCAATCTTTGTCCGCCGGCAGTAACGGTTACAGATCCTTGAGGAATATTAAATCCGCCCAAAAAGATTTCAGATGATGAAGCAGAACGATAAGTTCCTCGAATGACATATCTGTTTTGTTGTTGAAATTGGCGAGCGATAGTTTTGGTAGAGTCATACAGAATTGTGTAGAGATACTTTCGTTCTAACTGTGGTTGCCCACCTACTGCAAAATTGAGATCTCGTCCAAAGGGCTCTAAAAGCGGGAACATAATTTTACCTTGCTGTGTGTTGATCGTTAAGCCTTCAACAAAGTCAAAAATACCATCCGGTTGAGGGTCATTTTGAAAATTTAGTCGGTCGAGATTCAGTAAAGTCAATAAGGGTACTCCCTTGTAAGGACCTTCGGGTAAATAACGAATTTCACCTCCACCCGGATTTTGATAAAGTACATTCAGTCTAAAATCATCCTTACTTACTCCCATTCCACCTAAGGCATACACGTTCTTCATCATCAGCTTCCACACGGGCAAAGTAGGTCGTGAAGCTGTACCCTTTAGTAACTTCATAAACATTGCCTTGGTGTGTGAAGAGTCCGGTGGCAAGTCTTCAGCAAATTCACCAACTTGATAGGTTTTCCCATTAAAGGTATAGCGATAAGCTACGGCCAGAATATCATCGGGGTTAAGCGTTGTATTCAATGAAATGTAACCCAATTGAGGGTTAAAAGAATATTCAGAAGTATTTAGCTTTCTGGCAGTTGCTTTTTCAAAATCTATTCCTTGTTGCAAACCCAAACCCAATAATGTTGCAGTTGGGTTCGTACGCACATCAGGGTTTTGAAGCAGTTGGTTGTATAGTTGGTTTGAACGGTTGTCGGTAGGTGCATTTCCGGCAACGGTGCTTCCAATAATATTTTGCCGATATGGTGTTTTTTCACCAAGATCCATAAAGCCCAAAACATCCCTTACACCATCTACAGCACCGGTTCGGTTGGTTACCCACACTTCCAAACGATTGATGGTAACCAGTGAAGTTAGTACAGGAAATTTTTTCAGGGCTTCATTATAGTTATCATGAAAATATTGTCCTAACAAAAAGTGTTTGTTTTCTTCATATTCATCAGCTTTGATGGCAAAAGTTTGAGTTTGTGAACCACCCTGAATGGTTAGACTTTGTCGTTTAGATTTTTGTTGAGATACGGCTGCGGTTATCCATAGTTTTCCAAATTGTAATTGAGTTTTCAGCCCAAACAAAGATTGTACGCCGGTGATTAAGGAACTACGGAGTGGAAAACTGATGTTGCCGGCTTCTATCTTTTTAATAATCTCGTCCTCTTTGCCGGTATATTCGAGGCGTTGCATATTCTGATAGTCGAAAGTAGCCTTTGTGTTATTGCTAATGTTCAACTTCATTTTATCTCCGATTGTTGCTAGCAGATTAATGTTCATCTGCATATCGAAATCGAATACACCATATTTTTGAGCGCGTTGAACTAAGGTTGGGTTTTTGATATGTTGCCAGTTTCCACCGATTGTTACATCCACATTACCTTGTGGGCGAACTTGAATAGAAGTTCCTCCGAAAATCCTGTCGAAGAGTCCTTCTTTATACATGGTAGGCAAGGTGGGTTTTTTATTGAAAAGGGTCAGGGCATCCATTCTACGCTTCCAATAAGCTTGCTCATCATTTTGACCTTGATACTTGAGATATTCACCCAATGTCATGTAGGTTGGGCTTCGATAGTATTCATTTCCAATTTTCTCAGTAATATAATATCGTTGGCTTTCAGGGTCGTAGTCAATTGATTTCTTAACGTTTGAAGGGTCTTTCAAATCAATAGTTGAAGTTCCTTTGTCGTTAAGTGGATCACCAATTCGGTCGTGAATTGGAAAATGGAGCCGGGGAGAATCTATTGTAGTTGCAGGACTATCGGGTTTGGGATCAGGGTCATAATCCGTTGGGAAATGAAACCCACGAGCAGCCGCATGCACTATGGCTCCAATAGCCACAAGACAAAGCAAAAATTTATATCCAAAGTTTGTTTGCTGCTTCAATCACACCAACTTTATAAAGCCCTCAGTGCCTGTTTTATCAATTCTTCCACACTTAATGAGGAAGCATCTTTTATCTTTTTGATTGCGGAATCAGCCACGCTACGACCGATTCCTAAATTCACCAACGCAATTAACGCATCTTCTTGCGTAGTATTGTGCTGCACGTCTGAGGTTGAATTATTTCTTACTGTTTTTAGTTTGCCTGTTAGTTCAAGAACAATTCTTTGGGCTGTTTTGGCACCAATTCCTTTGATCCGTTCTAATGTCTTTGTATCCTCAGTTGCAATGGCTCTTTCTAATTCTTCAGGTGTTAGAGAGGATAAAATTATTCGAGCTGTTGCAGCTCCTACGCCATTAATGCCCAAAAGTTGACGAAATGTAGTACGCTCTTGTTCATCCGCAAAGCCATACAGCACCCAAGCATCTTCACGTACTTGCAGATGGGTAAATAGTCTGCACGAGTCTAAGTTTTGAATTCTGTCATAGGTTTGAAGGGTTATGTTCACTTCATATCCTATACCATTGACAAGCAAGTACAATAAAGATGGAGACTTATAAGCTAATGCTCCGTCTAAAAAAGCATACATAGGGGCAACATATTATTTGGGGCGTTAAAAAACCGGTATTTTTTAAAAAAGAACGGTATGCTAAGTTGCATACCGCCCTGTAAAATACGAATATAAGGCAAAAATTAGTACCACCAAGGCATCTTTTTGCTTGGTATTTTAAAAATAAAGGTTAACCCAAAAGAAGAATAGGAATCTTTGTTAGAAGCATTACCCCTATTATCTCCTGGTTTATGGCTGTAAGATTTATCAATTAAATAGCTTTGATCTTGCATTTCAGCGGCTAAAGCTGCCTTATTAGGGTCATTCGGATACATTTTTGCATACAAAGCAGGATCTACATATTTGTTGCTAACCCCATCTAAATAATCCGTAAAAGTTAGGCGATAAATCCATTCAACACCTAAAGCTAAGCGGCGTCCGATATCCCAACGAACTCCTATTCCGGCCGGAACAGCTACTTGCCATAAACTGTATTTTGGCTTTGCATCTTTATATAAATCAGTAGAAACTCCATTGGCTTCCACATTCAAGTCATACAGATTTACATAGCCTCTATCATTACCATTTCGATCTATGTATTTTGCCATTGGTTTAAAATGAAAACCTGCTACGCCCAGCAATAAATAGGGTTGAAATCTTTTTTTGGCTCCTTTACTTTCAAAATTTAATCGCTTAGGCGTTAATTCCATTAAGACGCTCATTTCCCAAATGTTGGTACGCACACTTAGGTTTCGCATATAGCGTTGATAGGCATCATCAGCCGAATTAGTGGCTGAAGTTGCTTTTGAAGCATTCCAATTATCATTGGCATAAAACGAACCATAATTTACACCAAACCGCACTGCAAATCCCGGAGAACTGGAATATCGAGCAAATAATCCACCCATAAAGTGTGGTGCATTCCAATACTTATCATTGGCATAGTGTGAAATGATTGACTTCGTTCCTACATCACCCCAAAGATCAGACAGTCCAATACTAGTACCGATGCTCCAACCCGGTGGTTCAATGTATTCCTTTGGTACACCTAACTGAGCATTGACAACACCTAATGAAGCGAAGCTGATGCCTAAAGTTAGAATGCTTCGGATAAATGTCTTCCGCATGAAAAAACGAGAATTAAGCCTACAAGATAGATAAATTTATTTGCCAACAAAACTTGCCTTGCGTTTTTCTAAAAAAGCCGCAGTTCCTTCTTTCATGTCCGCGGTACTAAAGCATAGTCCAAAACGCTTGATTTCATTGGTAAATCCATTAGAATCCCCTTTTGCTGCCTCATTAATACAAGCAATTATTTGGCTGATGGCAATGGGTGCTTTTGTTTGAATTTTTTGTGCTAATTTCTTTGTTTCAACCATCAAGTCTTGCAGTGGGAATACATGATTTACCAACCCGAGCAATTTAGCTTCTTCTGCTCCAATCATGTCTGCCGTCATCATCAATTCCATGGCTTTACCTTTGCCAATTAGTTGTGTAAGACGTTGCGTGCCGCCATATCCAGGAATCAATCCTAAATTCACTTCCGGTTGTCCGAATTTGGCATTTTCAGCTGCTACTCGAAAATGACAACTCATTGCCAGTTCACAGCCGCCACCTAAGGCAAAACCATTCACCGCTGCAATGACTGGTTTGGGACAATTTTCTATTTTATCAAAAACTTGATCTTGTCCCTTTTTAGCTAAAGCTGCACCACCGGCTGAATCCAAAGCTGTAAACTCAGAAATATCAGCACCGGCAACAAAACCTTTTTCACCTGCTCCGGTAAGGATGACTGTTTTAATAGCTTCATTGTTGTAAACTTCGTTGATCGCTTGTCCCAATTCCTCAATAACATCTCTATTTAAGGCGTTGAGTTTGTCAGGGCGATTAATGGTGATAATAAACGTTCCGTCTTGAAGATCGGTAAGTAGTGTTTGGTACATGTATGTTTGGGAAATTTTAAAAAACTATTTTGTAGCAGATTAGAATAATTCACTTCGATGTTCTTGCACCCAAGTTGAAATATATTGTGCAATATCCGATGTAGGTGCTCCGGGTGCAAACAATTTGCCTACACCTTGTTTATTCAACAAAGCCATGTCCTCATCAGGGATAATTCCACCACCAGTCAATAACACATTGGATAATCCATGCTGCTGCATCAAAGCAAGTATTTTGGGAAAAACAGTATTATGTGCTCCACTTAGGATACTGACTCCTATAGCGTCAACATCTTCTTGCAAAGCAGTATTGACAACCATTTCGGGCGTTTGCCTAAGCCCTGTATAAATCACTTCCATACCTGCATCGCGCAAAGCTGTGGCTATTACTTTAGCTCCTCGGTCGTGCCCATCCAAGCCTACTTTAGCTACTAACACGCGAATGGGGCGTAGCATTGTTTTTGTCATAAGATTTTTAAAAACGACGGTAAATGTAATGATTGTACCTTATCCTACTCTTCTATAAGTTCATATAAAAAAGGAAGATTGCGCCCTAATCCATCATAGTCAAGTCCATATCCCAGCACAAACTTATTGGGCACTTCAAATCCAACGTAATCTGCCTTCACATCATATTTTAAGGCCGAAGGTTTAGATAGGAAGGTTGCGATGCGAAGAGAAGCTGGTTGACGAGAAAGCAACTCGGGCAAGAAAGAAAAAATAGTTTTTCCTGTGTCAATAATATCTTCAAGCAAAATGACATGACGTTCTTTTAAAGACTCTTCCAGCCCAATTGCCGTTACCACATTGCCGGTTGAAGTGGTTCCTTTATAGGATGCTAATTTGATGAAAGAGATTTCAGCTTCAATGGAAAGCGACCGAAACAAATCAGAAGCAAATACGAAAGAGCCATTTAAAACAGAAAGAAATAAAGGTCGTTTACTGTGATAATCTTGATCAATTTGATTGCCGATTTGTTGAACACGTTTTGCTATGGTTGTCGCGTCAATAAATGGCTTAAACGTTTTGTCATGTACCCTAATGGTTTGCATAATTATGGTTTTACACGCAATTGTTGCCCAGCTTTTACTTCTTTAAAATCAAGGCTATTCCATTCCCTTAGTTGCTTCATCGTAATGCCATTTTTTTTGGCAATGCTAAAGGCTGTTTCTCCTTTTTTTACTGTGTACATTTTTCCGGTTGTCGCTTCAACAGCTTTCTTTCCCGTAGTAGGTTTTGGTTCATTTTGCTTCGCTTCAATTGGTGTTTCGTTAGTTGCATAAACTACTTTGTCTAATCTTGCTTTCAAACGGGCATACTCATCTTTAGGTTCATCAGGCACTGTTGGTACTTCAACTTTACTGGGGGTAGATATAGTTGGTTGAATGGCACGAACTTGAGCACGAGAACTATGTATGGATGATATCACTTCGTTTTTGGGAAGCATTTGTTCGTTATCAACCGATTGATTAGTTTTTGTTTCAATTATGGGTGAAGGCTGACTAATTTCAAAAGCTATACTATCGCCAACTTTCACTACTTGAACTTCTTTTTTCCCCATGTCATCATTTTGGATAGCGGGGTTTATCTTTTCTGCTGAAGGCAACAATTCTGTTTGAGTGGTCAATGTCTCCTTTTCTTTTTGTTCATCATCCAAATTGACCTTTGCAATAGTTGGTTTAATCGAATCAACGGGAGATATTGTTTCAATTGCAGTACTATCTTTTGTTACAGTTTTTATACTAGGAGTGTTAGCTTCTTGGTTTGATTTTTTTGCGATAACGGTATCTGTAATAAATTTAGTTGCAACAGGATATTTTTCTTCTGCAACGCTTTCAGTCTTGACAATAGCGGGTTTAAATAAGGTGTCAGCAATAGGTTCGATAGGTTCTAAATGAACAGAATCAGGTTTATTGGTAATTGAAACTAGCTCAATTTTTTCTTTTTTAGTAAGTGCTTCTTGAGGCTTATTTTTTAAGCTATCTATTGTATTAGCAACAATATTCTGATTGATATTTTCATTCTCTTTTGAAGTTATTTTCTCAGAAATTTGCTTTTCCTCAGCCTTAACTTTGGATGATATGGGAGCAATGGATTTTGTTTCAGCCTCTGCTATTTGTGCTTTAGTTATATACCCAACCCTCATTCGGCTCGACCCTTGTGGGATAGCCTGTGGTTTGCTTCCTACAAAGGAAGTTCCTTCATTTCTTATTGTGATGCTTTTTGCAATTGTTGGTGGCTTTGATTCTGCAAATTGTTGTAATTGTAAAACAGCACCGGATTCAGGCTCTTCATTTGCATTGATTCGGTTGTAGTATTTCAGATACTTCATTTGTATTGCTTCTGCCTGTGCAATCTGGGTAAGGGTTTCGCCGGGTTGAACTAAGTGAGTAGCATGTATGCCTTTTGTACCTTTTTTTTCTAAATAGATATACATATCTGCTTCTAAAGGAAGATCGGGTAATTCATTAATTTCCAAAAGTTTTGCATAACGAATTCCAAACCGAAAAGCATCTTCAAGCAATACGGTTCCTTTCTTGGCATAAAAGGCTTTTAATCCATTAATGTTGACTAATGTTCCGTATTCCGGGTTTTGTGGATCATATCCGAAATCATCCTCTGATGGTGCGTTAGGCCCATGTCCTGATGAAGGATTGGACCCGGTTAGTGAAGTCCGTTTTGATGAGGGATTTTGAGAAGGAGGAATTTCTGATGAAGTACGATTTAGGGCAGGTTTTGCATCTTCTTCAGGAACCACTTCACCTACGGTACCTTTTTTCAAAGGCTGAGGTTGGCTAACTTTTTGTGCGGTATTTGCATTCAAGGCAGCAGCAGTAAATTCTTGCAGTTGATAATTTTCAATTAATTTGATCAGAATTTGAGCATATTTTGGGTTGGTAGCATAACCACATCTTTTTAAGCCAATTGCCCACCCTGCATAGTCCAAACAAGATAATCCAAACAAACTTTCATATCGTTTACTGCCCTTTAAATAATCAGAGTGGTCTTTATAGGATTGGAGTGCTGACGGGTATTTTCTAAAGCATTCGTTGGGTGCATCGTCCGTGTAAGCATAGGTTTCACCTGTCCATTCTTTTTTACATTTTATGCCAAAATGGTTATTGGCATTAAGTGCTAACTCACTATTGCCGGCACTTGTTTCATGAATGCCTTGGGCTAAAGTGATGGAGGCAGGAACACCGCTTCTTTTTTGTTCGGCAATTGCCCAATCTTTATATTGATCAATGTAATTTCGAACACGTGAATCATAATTGCTTTGCGCCTTCACGTGCATTAGTGTATTCAGCAGACAGATTAAAACAATAATTGTTCGCTTCATGTTGTTTTTGTTTTTCAAGTTGTAATTTTTCTAATCATCATAATTCCATCACGAATGGGTAACAGAACGTGTTCTATACGATGATCATTTTTCACTTTTTCATTAAAAGCATGAATTGCTTTAGCATTCTTGCTTTTTTCTTCCTCCGGCAAAATAACCTCGCCATCATAAAATACATTGTCAGCCAAAATATATCCGCCTACACGCACTTTGTCAAATACCAAATCGTAGTACTGTGAATAACCTTGCTTATCTGCATCAATAAAAACAAGATCGAACTCCTCATCCAATCCCTGGATGAGGGATGCTGCTTTCCCGACATGTTGGGATATCTTTTTTTCTAATCCAGCTTCGCAAAAGTAACGAAAAGCCATGGCTTCAATTTCTTCGTTGATATCAATGGTATGCAGCAAGCCGTCGTCAGTCAACCCGTGTGCTAAACAAATAGCTGAATAACCCGTGTAAGTTCCTATTTCCAAAATGCGTCTCGGCTTTATCATGTGGCTGAGCATAGAAAGCACAGCTCCTTGCAAGTGACCGGAAAGCATAACAGGTAATTCAACCTTAAGATGCGTTTCTCGATTGAGGCGTGACAATACCGGTGATTCTTTACCAGTAAAGCTTTCCGCATAATCATTTAACGATTTGGAAAGCAATTGAGTAGTCATGATGAGTTAGAAGTTTGGTTGAAGTTTGTTATGTGTATAGAATTCGCGAAGGTAACTTACAGCTTCGTCTGCAGTATCAAATAGTTGAATCAGATCTAAGTCTCCAGAACTAATATTCCCAAATTTTTCAAACATAGTGTTCCGCATCCAGTCAAAGAGACCACCCCAATATTCTTTTCCCATACAAATCATGGGTGTTTGAGTAAATTTTCTGGTTTGAATAAGTGTTGCTACTTCAAAAAACTCATCCATAGTTCCCCACCCGCCAGGCATCATGATAAAGCCTTGTGAATATTTGGCAAACATCACTTTTCGAACGAAAAAATAATCGAAGTTCAGGCTCTTATCGCCATCAATATAAGGGTTAAAATGTTGCTCAAAAGGGAGTTCAATATTCAATCCAACACTACGCCCACCGGCTATGTGCGCGCCTTTATTTCCTGCTTCCATGATACCTGGACCTCCACCGGTGATTACGCCAAACCCTTCTTCAGCAAGGCTTTTCGCAATCTCTACTGCCAGTTCGTAGTACTTTTGCCCGGGCTTTGTTCGGGCTGATCCAAATATGCTGATACAAGGACCTATTTTAGCCATAGCTTCAAATCCTTGAACAAATTCAGCCATTATCTTAAACACTTGCCAGCTTGAGTGGGCACGAGTTTCTGTCCAATCTCGAAGCTTAATATTTGTTAGTTGATCTTTCATAATTGTTCATTTGTTTATGATTGTGGATATCTACTAAAACACATTACAACGTAATGCGCTGTACAGAAAAAAAATCAGCTATTATACAAAGGCATTTTTCTTGCTTTCTAAATTACGGCTTAGTGTATAATAAAGGTAAATAGCTACAAACAGAAAGTTTGAGTAAATCCTTTCAATTAAAGCAGTTGTTTTTCTTTTAACGAAGTAATCCAAAGCAATAAGAAAGCTAGCATGGCGTTGATGATGAGTAATTCCGTTCCGATTACATACCCTCCAAGCCAAGCTTTGTCGTGTCCTTTTAACACATAACATACTATTGGAGAAACCATGCAAATAGCCGGTACAAAGGCTTCTCGAACTTTTCTACGTGTTAAAATACCAAAAGAAAATAAAGCCAAAAGTGGCCCATAAGTATATCCGGCAACAACAAGTAAGGTTTGAATTAAAGAACCGTTATCTGCCTCACGAAAGAAAAATACACACGCTAAAAAAATAAGTGCAAAGCCATTATGAACTACTAATCTTACGTTTTTCTTCATTTTTTCATCCCAATCTGTTCGCGATTTAATACCTAACATGTCAATACAAAAGGAGGAAGTGAGGGCAGTCAGTGCGCCGTCAGCACTGGGAAACAACGCGCTAACTAATCCTATTACAAAACACACCGTAATGAAAAAAGGTAAGCCGCTTTGAATGGCTATTGCAGGAAATAAATCATCGCCGGATAAAGTAAGACCTTTTGAATGAGCAAATAATGCTAGAAGCCCACCAAGTAACAAAAAAATAAACACGACAACCATTTGAAGAAAACTTAAGGTCATCATATTTTTCTGCGAGTCTCTAAGGTTGGTAACACTAATGTTTTTCTGCATCATTTCCTGATCTAATCCAGTCATGGCAATCGTAATGAAGGCTCCTCCCAGTATTTGCTTCAAGAAAAAATTTGCGGCTAATGGGTCTGTCCCTATCATCTTTGTATAGCCTGCTGAACGCATGGTTGCCCAAGCATCACTAAGGCTGAAATGCAAAGTGTGCATAATATAACCGATGCACACCAGCAAGGCAAGCAACATAAAGGTTGTTTGCAAGGTGTCTGTCCATACAATAGTTTTCACACCACCTCGATAGGTGTAAAGTAGAATGAGAACCAGTATAACAACTGCCGTTAATTCAAATGAAATACCCAATTCATACAATACAAATTTTTCAAGCACCTTTATCACAAGATATAGGCGTAGCGTAGCTCCCAGTGTTCTTGAAATGATAAAAAACAAAGCCCCTGTCTTATATGAAACCGCTCCTAATCGTGCTTCAAGATAAGAATAAATGGAGGTTACATGAAGCCGATAATATAAAGGCAATAAAATAAAAGCAACAGCAAAATAGCCCAGAAAATAGCCAATCACTACTTGAAAATAATCAAACCCGACTCGCCCAACGGTTCCGGGAACTGAAATAAATGTCATGCCTGACAAGGATGTTCCAATCATGCCAAAAGCCACTATCCACCATTTACTGTTTCTATTTCCAATAAAAAATGACTCATTATTGGAATGTCGAGAAGTGTAAAATGCAATGCCAAGCAGCAAAGAAAAATAAGTTAGAATGATAACCAGTAACAAGGTGGAATTCATGAGCGTAAAATAACGACTTTACTTATTTTATACAGGCAAGTATTTAATGAACAAGCATCACATCGCCGGTGTAGCGCATTTGCCCACCTTTGGCACAAGCAATTTTAGCATCATAAAAATATACGCCCAATTCTGCCGGAACGCCATGAAAGGTTCCATCCCAAGCTTCATTATTAAAGGTGCGAAATACTAATTGTCCCCAACGATTAAAAATATCTAATTGAATTACGGTATTGCCAAAGTCGGGCTTCAATCTAAATAAATCGTTTAGCCCATCTCCATTGGGTGAAAAGGCAGATGGAATAATCACATGTCCTTCGCAACACCTTTTTACTTCAATGGTAATCGGCAGCAATTCGCTTTCGCAACTGCTATCTTTTTGAGAAATTAAAAAATGATAGGTTCCTTCTGTTGCAGCATTTATAGTTGGTGCATCTGTATGACCGATTGTATCATTGATATGATACCATACAATGTTGGAACCAGCTATGGAAAGCTTGTGTACTTTATTTTCCTGACAAAAGGCAATAGGCGAAGTGAAGGTTGGTGGTGCAGGTGCTACAACTGTTAATATCATCGAAGCCTCAGCTATGCAGTTACTGGTATCTGTTTTTACCTGAATAATATATTGCCCCGCGTTGTTTGGTGTAACTCTATTCAACCATGGGCTTAGGGATTTGCTACTAAAATTATCCGGACCAAACCATTGATAAGTATAATGATCATAATTAGGTGAAACAGTTGCCTGAAGCGTAACAGCGTTATGATTGCATACTGTTTGATCCATAGTAAAAACAGTTGGCGTAGGCAAAACTTGAATAGAAAGAGAATCTTGTACAAGCATACATCCCGCTCCAGGCACAGTCCCTTTTACAAAATACTTTATAGGCTGTAAAGGTGTTGAAACGGGTTGAATGATAGTAGCATCATTTAAGAAACTCAAAGGCATCCATTGGACTTTTACAATTGAATCCGTAACAGCTCTTATGGTAAAAGATGAACGTGCGCAAAGTGTTGTGTCAGGCGTTAAAACTCGAAGAGCGATACTGTCATAAATAAGTAGCGAAATACTATCTGCTATTAATTCATTAGAACATGCAAAAGGGGATTTAAACTTGATAGTAAGCATTTTGACACCATTTTTAGGTGTTTGTAACGGCGATATAAGAAAGTTCGTTTGACCGGTGTTTGCAGGTATGATTAAACTGTCTGCAACAATAGTATATTCAACGCCTTTTACAGCAGTGCCGCCTAAAATCATTTTTACGATTTGAGGAATAGGTCTCTGCGATGTCTTAACTTGAACAGTTGCTGGTGCACAGCCTTTCACAATAAATTGTTGACCGATTGGTGTGCGTGGAGCAGTAACATAAGTGGATAAATCATTCGATTGAAGACTGCCTGCTCGAAGGAAAACGCCGGAGTCATATAGGTAATTTCCCGCATCTGCAATGACAAATTTTAAATGATAAGTACTGCATGGCTGAACGCCAAAACGTGCATCCAACAACATAGTTCGACCTTTATGGGTGAGGTATAAGCCGTTTGTATTATCCACATATTCGTTTGTAAAAGGAGAACCCGGCCCCATAGATGTACAATTGGCAAGAGAATAACCGGAACCCGGAACACCGCTATTGATACTGTTTATCGTAACCGGAATGTTAGTTCCCGGCACTAAAGCAAGGTTTTTTTGGCCAGAAATTCCGGGACCGGAAATCAAAAAAGCAAATGCATCGTTATATGGACCACATGTGGCATTGATATATTCTTCTGATGAAAAAACATATTGAAAACGAATGGAGTCACCTCTCGGAACAAAGTCAAATTCCAGCGAACAAGCATCTTTAGTTGACTGACCGGAAACCACATTCAACATAGCATCTCCTGGCATATTATTATTTGTGCTTGCTAATAAACTGGAAGGTCCATTAACTCCTACATAATTTTTATTCGTAGCAGCTGCACCGGTTGTCAATACAATACCACTATCTAAACCTAATCCAGCATTTAAGGCAGTAAAAACACCATTTGCATTCGGTGCACATGTAAGGACAGGATTGGTAAATTGAACTCCGCCACCCACCAATTGTTGTGCTAATGCTGATGCTGTTTGTGCAGGCATAATGAATATTTGCCCCCACGTCCATGAATATAACAGGATACAAAAAGGCAATAACACAAAAAATCGAAAATTCAACCGAGTGACCATTTACATTTTAAACGTCAGCAAAATTACTAAGCACCCTTGTGTCATACAAAGCTGAGTGAATAAATAGTGGTTATAGCATTAGAAACCAATCGTAAATCCGATTCGAGGTTGAATTCCACCACGATAGGGGCTAAAATCTCTTTGAAGAACATCATAAAATCCCATGAGATAAAGAGAAGCATTTTCAGCTATTGGCTGACGATACCCCACACCCAGCAACAAACAAGGAACATTCAATCGCTGTTTAAAAGTTTCAATAGTACCGGTACCTTGCTGATCATATCGGTAGTCGTCAAAAGTGAAGAAATTGTGTTCATATTCTGCATGAGCAAACAATTTTTGTAAAATCAAATATCTAACCCAAACACTACCGGAAATCATATTGGCTTTAAAATCAAAATAGCTACCATGCCCGTTTAAATCTTGAAGATAAAGTGCATCCTTTTGCCTGAAATATTGGTACCCAAAACCAAAGCCGGCAGCCAGTTTGTCCGTAATTCTATATCCTATCATGGGTGCTACATTAAAGGCAATAACATTATCTGCCATACCAAATCCTATAGTACCCCCAACAACCAAACGACTGGCATCTACTTTATGGATTTCCTTCTTCTTATTTTTTCGTTCCAACTCTTTTCGTTTTACGCCGGGAGCTTTACCACTACTGGTATAAACTTCTTGAGCTGATGCAGAATACATAGCCAATATGAAAACGAAAGCAAGGATTTTTTTCACATCCACAAGTTTTGTTGGTTAAGAATATTTGCTCAGTCGAACAAATTAATTCGTACACATAGTCAGCGAAGTTACGAGAAAGGAATAAGTTCCTACGAAAATTGAATTGCAAAAACTATGTTGTATTTTAATTAAATAATAATGAAATCAAGTTTCAAAATTCAAGAAATACTCTTTTAAAAAAGTTCATAAAGTATTCAAATTTTGAAAAAGAAACTAAGGTAAAATATTGAACAGACTATAAGAATAGCTCTGTGTGCCTATTTACATGGAAGTGCTATTAAACTCAAAGCTTAACTTTGGAAACAACACAACCACTATGAATAATCTTGCACCTATTATACGCGATCTTGGCTTGATTCTGATAGTTGCAGGAACAACCACTCTCCTTTTTAAAAAACTAAAACAGCCGGTTGTTCTTGGGTATATCCTGGCAGGTTTTTTAGTAAGTGCAAATTTTCATTTTTTCCCGAATGTAACAGATGGAGAAGACATCAAGATTTGGGCTGAAATAGGAGTCGTTTTCCTACTCTTCACATTAGGCTTAGAATTTAGCTTCAAAAAAATGATGAGTATTGGTGGTGCAGCTTCAATTACTGCATTAATAGAAGTGAGCTGTATGTTGGTTGTAGGGTTTTCTATTGGACACATTTTAGGGTGGAAAATGATGGACTGTATTTTTTTGGGAGGCATTCTTTCCATGTCTTCTACAACCATCATTTTACGAGCATTTGAGGAATTAGGCGTAAAGAGCAAACGCTTTGCCGGATTAGTTTTTGGCGTGCTTATCATTGAAGATATTGTTGCAGTTGTATTGCTTGTATTGCTTTCAACCATTGCCGTTAGCCGACAGTTTGCCGGCATGGAGATGGTCATGTCCGTACTAAAACTTTGTTTTTTTCTTTTACTCTGGTTTGTTGCAGGCATTTTTTTTATACCTACTTTTTTAAGAAAAACGAGCAAGCTACTAAATGATGAAACCATGCTTATTATTTCATTAGGTCTTTGCTTAATGATGGTAATGCTTGCTTCTTCTGCTGGTTTTTCACCTGCATTGGGTGCTTTCATCATGGGATCAATTCTTGCTGAAACCACACAGGCAGAACGTATTGAGCATTTAGTGAAGCCTGTAAAAGATTTGTTTGGAGCCATTTTTTTTGTGTCTGTCGGCATGTTGATTGATGTCAAGGTTTTAGCTGATTATGCCTTACCCATTTTGCTGATAGTAGTGCTATTTATTTTCTTCAAAACTTTAGTGGTAACACTGGGTGCTCTCGTTTCCGGTCAACCGTTGAAGATAGCCATACATGCCGGCATGAGTCAAGCGCAAATAGGTGAATTTTCATTTATTATAGCAACCCTTGGGCTTACATTAAACGTGATTTCTCATTTTCTTTACCCGATTGCTGTTGCGGTTTCTGCTATCACTACTTTCACAACACCTTACATGATTCGATCAGCCGGTACCTTCTCCAAATTTGTCGAAAAAAAATTGCCGATACGTTGGCGCAAAACTTTAACTCGATATAGCACCGGAGCCCAAACCATCAGTCAGGCAAATGATTGGCAATTGGTTTTACGGAGTTTTTTCATACAACTCTTTGTGTTTTCTTTAGTAATTCTTGGGATCATTTTTCTTTTTTCAGAAGGTATTCGCCCTCGATTGATGAAATATTTTACTAACGCTATAACAGCCAATTTCTTAACGGCTTCTGTATGCTTTATCGTTCTTTCCCCTTTTCTATGGGCATTTGCAACTCGAAAATCTCAATCAAGTGCATTTGCCAATTTGTGGCAATACAAAAGGTTTCGAGCACCTCTTATTTTTTTAGAAGTTCTTCGAGGTGGATTAGTCATTTCCTTTGTCAGCATTTTTCTTTTATTGTTTTTCTCCCTTACAACAGCCATTATTGGCTTAGGGCTACTACTTATTTTAGGGTTTGCTTTTTCTAAAAAAATTCATCTTTTTTATGTACGATTAGAAGAGCGTTTTTTTGACAATTACCATGATAGGGAACGTCAAATAGCTGCAGAAAACCGTTTGGAGCTTGCCCCATGGGATGCACACATTGCTCAATTTCGTGTCCCTTCAGGAAGCCCCATTTCAGCACAAAGCCTTGAAGAAATAGCTACCCGAGAAAAATTTGGGGTAAATATTGCCATGATAAAAAGAGGAGATAGTTATACATTAAATGCACCTTCCCGTTTTGAGCAAATCTATCCGGGCGATGTTCTTTTTGCCATTGGAACCGACGAGCAGTTAGAGCAGTTTAGACTATTTCTCGAATCCGGGATTGATACAACTTCTGATTCAGCCATTCAAGATGCTGGCATTGTATTGAAAAAATTGAAAATACCTGCTTCATCACCTTTTTTAGGGCAAACAATTCGGGAAAGCGGTATTCGGGAAAAGACACAAGGCTTGGTTGTTGGATTAGAACGAAATCAGCGACGAATTTTGAACCCCGATAGTCATTTAAAAATCCAATTCAATGACTTGCTTTGGATAGTGGGAAATAAAGCGATGATAGAAACTCTGAAACGACAATCTGAATCATGAAGATTTCTTTTTTTCTTGTTTAAAGATCCGCTTGATAGCCCTTCCAGCGTCTCCTAAAGCTTCAATTTTTTCCGTAATTGTCTCTATCAATTTTCCATCTACTTGCTCAATTTTTTCCATATTGATACCGGAATCTAATTGCTCTGGGAATAGCAATAAAAAATTGTAGTCTTCAAAATATTTCGAAAGGTAGTATGGCATTTTCGATAGTTCTGCTGAATACGAACTTCCATTTTTTCTGGAGGAAATGACTACTAAAAGATCTTTGCGTTTAAGCAATTTGGAAAAAATAAGAAAATCTTCCCCTCTTTCAAAAGTATTAAAACTGGCTTCTATCGGAACCGCAGACTGGTTGTTCCAATCTTTGATTCGATTCAACACAGCCATTGTCCCATAAAATGCTATTCGCATACTATTTGCTTTAGCTAACCTGTACAAAACGGTATTCCAATGGACAAATCCAGGTTCCAAATGTGCATTGGCAGGCACCACCACAACCATGTGTGTAAGTGTATTGATTGGGTTTGCCGGATAGTAGAAGTACACAGCACCGGAATTTCGCTTTAAAATTGATTGTGTACCGGACTCTATGAAGTCTTGTTTTTTCTTATTGTTAGGTATGCCAACTATGGTGTCTGAAATATTTTGCTCTTTAATGGTATAGATAATTCCATTTGACACATTGGCATCATAACGAATTAGGGGAATGATTTTTTGATCCGTGGCTGCACCATGTGTTACTGCTTTGTCCAACAAGTTTTTACTTCGACCCGTTACATTTTCTAAGGAATCATCCACTACTTGCAAGGTGAGTATTTCTGCTTCAGTTGATTTCATCATCAATGCAAAATCAAGCAAGGGCACAACTGTTTCCGAAGAATGAAGAGAAACCAAAATCCTATCCGACTCTTGTTCATTGAATTCATTTTCAGAGTCCGATTCATCCTCCATAGCAATCTTAGAAGCTGCTTTTTCCACCACAAAAGACCCTACCGCGCAACTGATTAAAATCAGTAAAATAGTTCCGTTCAGTACATCTTCATTGAGTAGGCGAATGGGTTCCCCGGTAGTTGTTTCTCCAATAATAATATTATAGCCGACTAAAATTATAGCTAAGGTTGCGGCTGCATGAGAAGTGCTTAAACCAAAGATGATATTTCGTTGATTTATGGACATTCCAAACAATTTTTGTGTAAGCCAAGCAGCTAAAAATTTTGTGGCAATCGCTACTGAAATAATCACACTTGCCACTTTCAATGCATTCCATCCTTTGGTGATGACTTGTACATCTACCAACATACCGACACCAATCAGAAAAAAGGGAATAAAAATTGCATTTCCTACAAAGTTTATTCGATTCATCAATGCCGATTGATGAGGCACAAACTTGTTGAGAACAAGCCCGGAAAAAAAGGCTCCGATTATGGCTTCAAGTCCAGCTGCTTCTGCCAGAAAAGCAGATAGGAAAACTGTTGCCAGCACAAAAATATATTGTGATACACTGTCCTCAAACTTTTTAAAAAACCATTGTATCAGTGGTGGAAAAAGAAAGAAAATAATTCCTACAAAAGCAATACAAGAAA
>JAFDXP010000092.1 GCA_018267875.1 Bacteroidota bacterium
ATTGAATTAATAAAGGAGTTTCAAAAGTTGGGCTATACGGGAATTGTTACCACACCGCACATAAAGTCTGATTATTACCCCAATGATTCTGCTATTATTAACAATGGCTTGCAAGAATTGAGGCACGCACTTCATCAAGCCAATATTCAGTTTCCGGTTCGAGCTGCTGCAGAGTATTATGTTGATGAGCGATTTGTTGAACTATTGGATAGCAGTTCCTTGCTGACGGTTTACAATAATGAAGTGTTGATTGAATTTTCATTTTCGTTTGAACCGATGCACATTGCCGATATTCTATTTCGCATGCAAACAAAAGGTTACACGCCCATTATTGCTCACCCCGAACGATATGTGTATTATCATCAAAAATTTCAAACCTATCGTGAGTTCAAAGATCGAGGCTGTTTATTACAGTTAAATGCATTGGCTATAACAGGCTATTATGGACGTTCCATCAAAGACGTAGCAGAAAAATTACTATCAGAAAAGCTCTATGACTATTGCGGCACAGACATGCATCACCTTCGACATGCAGAGGGTTTAAGAAACTTAGCAGCCAGCAAAGCTTTTGAAGCGTTGCGTGAGTATCCGTTTCGAAATAAGATTATACGGTTAGTTTAATTTTATTTCAGCCTAATTTTCCTTTTTGAATTTGCTCAACAACCGAAGGATCTAATAAAGCAGTAAGGTCGCCTAAATTTTCTGTTTCTCCTTCAGCCACTTTACGAAGAATTCGACGCATTATTTTACCACTGCGGGTTTTTGGCAAATTGGAAACAAATTGGATTTTATCCGGTTTGGCAATTGCACCAATAATGTGTGACACCGTTGAAGCAATATCTTTTCTTGTCAATTCCGGATCATCCAAATCATCTTTAAAGATGACATAAGCATAGATGCCTTGTCCTTTGATTTCGTGTGGATACCCAACTACCGCGCTTTCTACAACGCCGGTATGCGCATTTATTGCATTTTCAATTTCTGCTGTTCCAATTCGATGACCACTAATGTTGAGTACATCATCTACACGCCCGGTGATTCGATAGTTTCCATCTTTATCGCGAAGGCAGCCATCACCACTAAAATATAAACCGGGATATGCGGCAAAATAATTGGTTCGACACCGCTCATGATCGCCATAAGTAGTACGAATAATAGCAGGCCATGGGAATTTCATGCAAAGATTGCCGGAACCTACTCCCGAAATTTCTTTCCCTTGTTCGTCCACTAAAATGGGTTGTACACCCGGCAATGGCAAGGTTGCAAATGCAGGCTTCGCAGGCGTAATTCCGGCAAGATTCGAAATTAAAATGCCACCGGTTTCTGTTTGCCACCATGTATCAACAATTGGGCATCTGCCTTTTCCAATATTTTCATTAAACCAAAACCAAGCCTCCTCATTAATTGGTTCGCCCACACTTCCTAATACTTTCAGGCTGCTTAAATCATGTTTAACTACCGGTTCCAATCCATAACTCATCAAGCTACGAAGCGCAGTGGGCGCAGTGTATAGGATATTTACCCGGTGTTTATCTACGATATCCCAAAGTCTTCCTGCATCGGGAAAAGTAGGTATTCCTTCAAACATCAGCGTAGTGGCTCCGGCACAAAGAGGTGCATATACAATGTAACTATGACCGGTTACCCAACCAATATCTGCCGTACAGAAATAGACATCTCCAGGTTTGTATTGAAATACATTGACAAAAGAATAGGTAGTGAAAACCATGTAGCCGCCAATGGTGTGTACTACTCCTTTGGGTTTGCCGGTTGATCCGGATGTATATAGTATGAAAAGTGGATCTTCTGCATCCATTAGTTCTGCTGGAAAGTGTGCAAATTGTTCACCGGATACCTTCTTCATCTCATCATGCCACCAGACATCGCGACCTTTAATCATGCTGACCGGTGTGCGTGTTCGAGTGAGAACAATGACCTTTTGCACAAAAGCACAAGCCAACAAAGCATCGTCAACAATATCTTTCAAGGCAATTTCCTTTGCACCTCTATATGCTCCATCACAAGTAATCACAAAAGTTGCTTTAGCATCATGCAAGCGATCTGAAATACTGTGTGCACTGAATCCTCCGAAGATGACCGAATGAATGGCACCTATTCGTGCACATGCCAAAAGCGCAATAGCAAGTTCAGGAACCATTCCCATATAAATGCAAACCCTATCGCCTTTAGAAACCCCATTATTTTTAAGTATGTGAGCAAAACGACAAACTTCTTCATACAATTGGGTATAAGTAAATCTTCTCACTTTTTCATTGGGGTGATTAGGCTCCCAAATCAATGCAATCCCGTTTGGATTTTCTTGTAAATGCCTATCCAGTGCGTTTTCTGTTATGTTTAGCTTACCACCGGAAAACCATTTCACATTCGGTTCAGAGAAGTTCCAATCAAGCGATTTATCCCATTTTTTTTGCCACTTAAAATGTTGCGCAACGGATTCCCAAAAAGCTTCGGGATGGATTATGCTTCTTTCATAATCACTTTGATATTGTTCGAATGATTGAATTTGGTACGGATAAGACATGGAATCAGCTTTCTATCCACAAGTTACGTGCTGTTTTGAGATACTTAATATTTTCGTGCTCGATAAGAATTTCCCGAAATAGGCATTTCAAAAGTCTTTTCACCCGTTTGAGGATTAAACTCAAGAATGGTATTAACAGTTCCGCCACCTACAAAATATAGTCCGTTTATTTTTTGAACAGAACCCATATACTGGCAAAACAAACCCGGGACCGGTACGGCAGAAAAATAATTAATTGTCTTAGCCGCCTCGTTAATTTTCATTTCAACGATTCGGGTGTTATTTCGAACACCATTTAAACCGTTATCAAAAATGAGCAAGGTATCATTATGAAGCGTTACGCAGTGTTGGCGTAAAAATTGTTGATCGGAAGAAATAGGGAAGTCGCTATTGTTACCGCCCAGCTTCCAGAGAATATTACCTGATTGACGACTAATTTTAATGATTTGATTGGCATTTCTAAATGAACAAATAAGGTTGTTGTCTTTAGGGTCTAAATACATTGAGTTGAGATGTAGGTAATCTTGATCGGTTGATGTATTAAAATCGTTGCCTTCTACACTGTTGGCATAAAGCTCAGGATGGTCGGTTGCCTCCCATTGCCATACTACTTGTCCATTGTTTACTTCTTGTATGATAGGTGCTATCACTTTGTCTGAATCTCCATTTTCGCCTGGAATATTTGTTACTACTTTTTCACGAAAAGCAAGCCCGATATAATGATTGTCTGACAATAAAATGAAATCATGGCAATCAAGCATATTGTTCGTTCTGGTATCCACATTTCCGCTACTTAAAAGATAGAAACGATTTATTTCGTTCAAACTTTCGTCGGTTTCAATTACATATCCTGGCATAGTTGAACTATAACCCGGAATATGATACCCATTTAGGTCATCAACCAAATAGGTATAACGGATGTTTCCATTAATATTCCATCGTTGAAAATTATAAGCAGGCCCAGATGTGTTTTTTTGAGCTACCAGATGTCCTTGATAATCTGTAATCACTATTTGTCCGGATGTGGCATTTATATAGGGTGAAAACAAGATGATTCCCGGATTGGGGCTTTTATTTACGGTAGTAATGAGAGAGTCTGTAAACTGTTTTGTTGTAAGGTTGGTGTTGTCCTTTTTACAACTAAATAAAATGGTGAGTGTGCTCAGAAGCAAGGCGGTTTTTTTCATGTTGAATTTGTGTCGAGTAATTGCTGTATTTCTTTTAATCAGACACTTTAGACATTCTCTTTTAAAAGAGGTTTAATTCACTCAACGAGGAAAATGTGCTTTTCAACGATAGCAAATATAACTTCAGCAAAAGCACACAAAAAACCAGTAGGTGTAATACAAACGGTTCGTTAAGCAGATACAAACCAGTAGTTAAGAAGGGGGTAAAGTTTCCTTCGGGTTCAATTGCCGTTGCATCTTTGCATCATCAAACTGACTAAAACAACAAAACAAAATGAAAACACTAACACTAACATCGAGCAACAAACCTATCGTTCTGACTATAAAATCAGAGATAGTGGTAAAAATAGCGTTGTTTACTGCTATCCTTGCGTGTATCAATTTGGTTGCCTTTCTGTAACTAATGGGGGTTTAAGCACGAAAGATCTATTGTGCTGAAGATGCCAATCCTTTGCAAATATTTTTTACAATAGATGGACCTTCGTAAATAAATCCAGTATAAACCTGAACCAATGAAGCACCAGCGTTCAATTTTTCTAAAGCATCTTTGGCTGTGAAGATTCCGCCAACTGCAATAATGGGAAATGCACCCTTGCTACGAGTGTGTAAAATTCGAATAACTTCAGTAGAACGTTCTCGGACAGGAGCACCGCTTAGCCCTCCGGCACCTATTAATTCAACTTCCTGATTAGGCGTATTAAGGCTATCTCGATTAATGGTTGTGTTGGTAGCAACAACACCGGCAATAGCTGTAGTTGCTACTATCTGAACAATATCTTCTAATTGTTCGTTGGAAAGATCAGGGGCTATTTTTAAGAGAATGGGTTTAGGATTTCCTAAAGATTGGTTGATTGTTTGCAATTGGTTTAGTAATGCCATTAAAGGCTCTTTATCTTGCAAGGCACGCAATCCGGGTGTATTTGGGCTACTTACATTCACCACAAAATAATCAACGACCTCATAAAGTGTACGAAAGGCTGCTTCATAATCTTGTATGGCTTGCTCGTTTGGAGTGTCTTTATTTTTTCCAATATTTCCGCCTATAATTAAAGTTTCACGACGTTTTTTTAATCTAATTGCAGAAGCTGTTGCTCCGTCATTATTAAACCCCATTCTATTAATTAGAGCTTGATCTTGGGGCAATCGAAACAGCCTTGGTTTGGGGTTTCCAGGTTGTGGTCGTGGAGTTACAGTTCCTATTTCTAAAAAGCCAAAGCCAAGACAGGCCAGCGCATCGGTGTACTTGGCATCTTTATCAAAACCGGCAGCCAATCCAACCGGATTAGGAAATTTGATGCCAAAAACTTCTTTTTCTAATGTAGAGTCAGTTACGGAGAATAGTTTTTTCAATATACTACGAGTGAAACCAATTTTGTACAAGATATTTAACTTGTACATAATTAAGTGATGCACACGCTCGGGTTGAATGGTAAACAGTAATTTTCGAAGTAAAGAATACATTGCCTGCAAAGATAACGCGTGCAAATTGATTAGTTAAAATCAACTTACAAAAGACCAGAAAAGGATAAGGTTGTAGGTATTACCTTCTCTTGGAAAAGTTGTGCAATCTATTTTGTAAAACAGAAAGCGTTATTAGAAATAATCAATAACGCTTTCAAAAATGGTGGAACCGGCGGGATTCGAACCCGCGTCCAAACACATGCCCAATAAGCTTTCTACATGTTTATTCCGGCATTGGATTTCGGAAGTTGACCAGAGACGGACGAACTTATCTCCTTCCTACACTGCTTAGATTTTCGACGCTAATGCACAGCGGTATAGCGCTTAGCCTACGATTGTTTGATTTAGGCGGCGGCAACAGAGGTAGGCGAACTGTTGCGGCGGCCAAAATGACTACTTAATCACTGATTAGGCAGCCATGGCGTAATTATATTCGCCATTTATGGTTTGTGTATTCAGATTTACGTGCTAATTACACAACGCACGACATGCTTACTTACCCTGCCCTGTGCTGTCAAAACCAGTCGGCCCCGATTTTTAAAAGCAATAAAATGGCTTTCAAAGAACTTATACAAAGGTACGAGAAAATTGTTTGTAATCACTTATGTAAGATTTAGTTTTATTTTTCAATTTAGAAATTTGTTGTAATAACAGCCTAAGAAATTGATAGCTAAAAGTGAATAATGTTCTTTTGAGCTTTTATTTGGCTGTTTGATTTTTTTTAGAAATGACCCATTGCAACTTTAATACTTGCGTTTGTGAAAAATTTGATTTGTTATTTTTCTATGCAATAAAGATTCTAAAATGATATTATCTTGCATTGCGAATGCAAAATATCAGCAGACAAAAATCGGGGTTTAATATTGCAAAAGAAAACAAATGAAGCAACTTAAAGAACAGAATACAATTTACATTCTCTTCTTCTTTTATTCATTCCCGATACTTACTTATGTGTATGAAGTTATACATACACAGTCTAATAGTTTATCAATAGCCTTGCGGGGAATAACCCTTATTTACGCCATATTGTTGATATATTTTAATTTTACAAAGCGTCAATTATACACTTCTATTGATTTTTGGCTCTTTTCAGGTTTTTGGTTAGCCTATACGCCCCGACTTATTTATGATACCACTTTTAATACACAATTTTTAGGTCAAAAACCTATTGACTACCTATTGTTCGGGTTAATACTTAGTCTTTTTTGCTCCTTACCATTTTTTAACAAATTAAAAATAGATGAAAGAAAATTAGAAAAAAACATCTATTTCATTACTACAATACTTTGTATTTTAGGGCTTTTGTATGCATTATCGTCTGAGAAGCTGTTTGTTGCTAGGGTTAGGGGAAACCATAAACTGAATGAGATTAGCTTTTCCATGATAGCTGCTACTTTAATGATCATTTCGATCAAACGTCTATTTAAGAAAGGTATTATGTTTTTATGGAAACCCATGGCGTTTTTATCGTTACTTTTAGGAATTAGTTGTCTATTAATTTCCGGATCTAAAGGACCTATGTTGGGTTGTTTTATCTTTTTGTTGCTTTTTATTTTTCAATCATTAAAAGTTTCTCCAATAAAATCTTTGATAATGTTTGGTATAGCAATAGGTCTCCTAACATATATCGTTGTTTATTTTGACCTATCATTCATGTTTGAAATCATATCAAATAGATTAACACATTTTAGTAGTGATCAAAGTACTGTTGCCCGGAACAGGGCACTTTCTGGTGCTTGGTCACAGTTTCTTGACTCACCATTTGTTGGATCATTTATTGAAGAGAAGCTCACTCGTCAATATCCACACAATATGATATTAGAAGCATTTATGGCCTTGGGAATATTGGGTGGAATACTCTTTTTCATATTATATCTTCGATTTGCTGTTAGATCATTTTTATTCACTTGGAAAACCCAATTTTCTATTATTCCAGTATTGGCTATGCTACATTTCGTAGTTACACTCTCAAGTGGTTCATTAGGATTTGATTACGAATTTTGGGCATCATTTGCCTTAATAGCCAGCTATGGCAAGCAGGTAAATCAGAATGATGTAGATGATTTGAAGCTTATAGAAAAGATTAATTAAGCCACCTTAGTCCATTCTGAAAGAATAAAAGTATGTTAGGAAAGTATGCCAGAACTAACAATTGGAAAAATAGCTAAGATTTATTTTCTGTAAGGATATTTGAAAGATAAAATTTCAAACTAAAATAAATTGCTATTAAAAATCCGCCTAATAAGGCACCCAAAACCAATCCTTTCAACTTGCCAATCTTTTTCTTTTCTAAAGGCAAAACAGGGCTATCAATAACTTGCACCAACGGAGTTTCTTTCCGGAGCGACATTTCCGATAATTCAAGATTTTTTACTAATTCTTCCAAGATTGCTTTGTTCATTTCTACGTCCACCAAACGTCGTTGAGTTGGAACTTTAAGTCTTTGATAAGCAGGATTTGGGTTAGGGTTTTCTTCACTTGTTACTGCCACACCTGTCAAGGCATTGTTCAATAAACCGCGTACTGAGTCCACTTGCTGACGTAAAATCAATACATTTTGTAAAGACTTTTTAGTTTGCATTTCAATATAAAAATCAGTAACATTTGCTAATAATTGTTCCGTAAACGCCTTAGCAAATAATTCATCTTTAGCCGTAGTTGAGAGAGCAATAATGCTTAAATCTTTATCTGGTTTACCGACAGTAAAATTTTCTTTTAATATTTCCTTATAGCAAATAGTAATAATACTGTCTTCCAAGATGCTGCTTTGAGCTGGATCTGTATGAAATTTCAAATTTGCTATTTTGGGGTGAGCTTTCCATTTTTCTCGAAGACCCGAAAAGTCTAAATAACGATCAATAATGAGTTGATTTTTTGATCCAAATTTTTGTTGTGTTCTAAGTGTTCGTGCAATCATTGTTCGTGATTGCATAAAGGCTATGATATTATCATCATCTAAAAAAAGTCCTCCTGCATTTCCAGGCAAATTCAAGCCAAATTGAGCAGCCAAATTAGAATACCCTCCCAATTTAGATTTATTATTATTCTCTAATACAAAGCTTGAGTTTGATACATATACCGGTTTAGTAATTAACGCCAATACTAATCCCAAAATCCCAACAATGAATGCCCCTGAAACAATGCTTTTCCAACGAATTTTGAGATAAGCATACCAATTATTTAGCCCTTGAATCAGTTGCTTTAAATTAATTTCATCTTTATAGTTCTGAGTTTGCCCCATGAAATTTCTATTTTCTTAAAACGGTAAAAATCAGTGTAGCAATAGTTGCTAATCCTGTACTAACTGCTACAATTTCACTGGTTGAAAGCTTAGATTTTCGTTCAGCTTTAGTTGGAACAAATATTTCTGCACCCGGAAGTACTGATGGAAAATGATGAAAGAACAAAAAGTTTCTGGTGCTTGCTACTGAACCATTTGCATAGATAATATAGCATCGTTTTTTTAGTGCTTTAGATGAAAATCCACCACTTCGGCGTATATATCGTTTGAAGCCATTTGAACCCTCAAATCGAATAGCCGAGGGAGAAAGAATTTCACCTGTTACTTTTACAGTCTGCAGTTGTTTAGGAATATTTATTACATCACCATTTTCAAGTAGTAGATCATTTTCTCTGTGTGGTTTATGCAAAATAGAAGGCAAATCTATACCAACGTAATCGTTTCGTGTGCTTAAATCATATACGTTTATTTTAGCAGAATCATCACTAATTTTTTGGAGAGCTTGAAGTTGCTGCAATTTATAGTTTTCATAATCGGCATCACTTTGTGTTTTTTTAATGCCAACTCTTTTTAAAGAGGCACCTTCTTTGTAAGCAAATGGTGTTAATCCCCCTGCTCGTTTAATTATGTCTGAAATACGCTCGTTTTTATTGACAAGGGTGTAATTTCCCGGAAAAAGAACTTCTCCGTCAATATGAATTACTTGCTGTGTGCGGTAACCTGGTGATGTGCGAACTGAAATGATATCAAAAGGCTTGAGGGTAAAGGCACTTGCTTGTTTCATATCTCGATCAATATCCACCCAAAACACTTGAGCTGTGATTGAGGTATCAGAGTTGGCATTGCTATTTTTTACTCTGCGTGAAATTTCAACCCGTTTAGGAGAGGCACTTTCTCTTAAACCACCGGCTTTTATAATTAATTCTTCAAGGGTAGTATTATCAGCATATTCAAATGTACCCGGACTTCTAACTTCCCCATCTATTGTAAGTTTATACTCTTCTTTTAAGTCGAAGATTGACGGAATTGTAATAACATCTTCTCTACGAAGAGAAATATCTTCTGTGTTTCCACTAACAATTTCTGCCGGATTAAATGAAATAATCTCGGTTGTTAAATCCGGTTTAAGACGAGTAATGTACCCTCTATTGGGAAAGGCATCCTCCTTTAAACCTGATGCGTTAGAGATTAATTTTGAAAGCGTTAAACCATCGGTTAATTGATAGTCTCCGGGGCGAAAAATAGATCCATTAATTCGTACTCGGTTTTGAAATCTGTTGAGAATAGCATCAACAAAAAACTGATCTCCTAAAGCTGGTTCATAAGTATTGAACATGGAAGATTGAATGTCTTCTATCTTTCGTTCTGTTTCTGTATTCTTTAATACTTTAACTTTAGCACGAAAGGCACGTTCAGTAAAATCACCTGCGAATCTAAATAAATCGGCAAGGGTTTCACTTGGCATCATTTCAAAAATTCCTTCTCTTTTTACCTGCCCATATATTTCTACTCTTGTGCGATAGGTTGGTACTCGAATAACATCCTGATCTTGCAAACGCAAATTATTTTTAAGGCTACCATACAATAGGAAATCATAAACATCCAGAACAGCAATAACCGATGTTCCTCGAATGATTTGAATGGTGCGGAAAGATCCGTTTTCTGTTGGTCCACCAGAAGCATAAAGCGCATTAAAAACGGTAGCAACGGAAGGGAGTGTATAAGAACCGGGTTTTTCTGCTTCACCCGTAATGACAACACGGATACTGCGAATATTCCCCAAAGAAATATTTACTGATGTAGCACCTGTTTTAATTGCCGGATAGATAGTGGATAGTCTATTACGAATACGAGTTGAAGCTTGTTCTATAGTAGCGCCGCTTACCGGAACGACACCTACTAACGGCACATTTATTGTTCCTTCCGGCGAAACCCTTAATTGATAGCTTGCTTCCGAAAAACCATAAATATCTATGAGTATTTCATCATCAGGACCAAGTTGATAATCTACTGGTGTGGCTAATCGTAAATTGGGTTCGAAAGTTAGGTTAGCATTTGCAAAAAGACTTGCACCAAATATTTTTTTTCTGATTGCACTATTATCATTAGACATAGTGTTTGTTGCTTCATTCTGATTGTTTTGTTCTTTATTTGAGACAACAGTGCGAGGAGATGATTCTTTTCTTTTTGTTCCTTTAATGTCTTGCTTTTGAATACGATCTACTCGAAGTTTTAATTTTTCAATTTCAGTAGAATTCATTCCTTTTGCTTGTGCAATTTGGTCAAGTTGATTTTCACCCAGTCCAGAAGCTTCAACCTGCTTTATAAAAGCTCTAATTTGAGCATCGCTCATGTCTTCTACATGAATGTTACTGAAATCTTGAGATGCGCCATTTTGAGAATAACCAAAGTTGGATAAAAAAATAGCAATAAAGAGGAAAAGGGAAAAGAAGACCTTACGGACTACATCCAAATATCTCATGTTCATTATAGTGGTTTGCTAATAGCTTTGACTGTGGGTAAAAATACATGTTACTTTAGATTTAAGGTCAAAATTTTATTTTAAACCCTTAAATTTGAAAAATTATTTTATTTATTAAGAGAATTTCTTTAAATGCTTTTTGCAACTTAATATTTTGTTAACAAAACGTATTATTTTTGCCTCTGAGAATTAATTGTGTTTTTTACAAAGCACATAATTAACGCTCAAAAATAGAATAACCTTTTTAGGGAATTTACACGTTACAAAATCATGAAGAAATTATTAGTAACCGGCTCTTCAGGGCTTATCGGGTCGGAAGTATGTGTTCACTTTGCCAATTTGGGATGGGAAATACATGGAATTGACAACAATCAACGAGCTGCATTTTTTGGACCTAATGGAGATACACGCTGGAATCAAAACCGATTACAGTCTCAGATCAAGCACTTTTATCACCATGAGTATGATATACGTGATCGTGATGGAATCATTAAAGTAGTGCAGGAAATAAAACCCAATGCCATAGTTCATACTGCGGCACAACCAAGCCATGATATGGCCGCTGCTATTCCGTTTGAAGATTTTGACACGAATGCAGTCGGAACCTTTAACATGCTGGAAGCAACTAGAAGATATTCTATCGAGATCCCTTTTATACACTTATCAACCAACAAAGTTTATGGTGATGCACCCAATGAAATTGCATTGACAGAACTGGATAAACGTTGGGACTATGCTGATCCTTTATATAAAAATGGCATTCCTGAAACATTTCGAATTGACCAAACAAAGCACTCATTGTTTGGTGCATCCAAAGTTGCCGGAGATATTGCCGTTCAAGAATTTGGACGCTATTTTGGTATGCCAACAGCTTGTTTAAGAGGAGGTTGTTTAACCGGTCCAAACCATTCAGGAGTTGAACTACACGGCTTTTTGAGTTATTTAATTAAATGCAATCTTGAGGGTAGAGAATACACTATTTTTGGGTATAAGGGAAAACAAGTGCGTGATAATATTCATTCTTATGATGTTGCACGATTTGTAGAAGAGTTTATCAATGCACCCCGAATAGCCGAAGTTTACAATATTGGTGGAGGTAAGGAAAATACTTGCTCTATTTTAGAAGCATTTGATATAATTGCAGGAATCTCAGGAAAAGAGATGCGCTGGAAGTACGAAGATAGGGCACGAATAGGCGACCATATTTGCTATTATAGCGACCTCTCTAAAATGAAAGCTCATTATCCGGGATGGGGAATAACCAAAAGCCTACACGATACCTTTGTTGAGATTTTCCAAGCATGGCAAAACAAAAAGCACTAAGTGTTACAATTCTAAATCGAAACTATCCTCCGGGTAAGGGAATTACCGGTGAATCTGCTTCTGATTTAGCTCATTTTTTGACAGATCGCGGTGTAGAGGTTCATGTTATTCATGTGGACGCTGCATATGATGGTGGACACCATCTGGATACTTCTATTGGCAATGTTGATACAATTCATACCTTCTATAATGGAAAAAAGAAACTGTTTCGACTGTTAGCGAATTTGTATGAAGGTTTAGCCTTAGTTCTTAAAGCAAGAAAACACACCCCTTCGGTAATTATTTGTATGACAGATCCGCCCTTACTCAATTTTTGGGCTTCTTTTTTATTACCGAGATATAAGAAATGGATACTTTGGGCTATGGATTTATATCCCGAAGCGTTTATATCAGGAAAATTGGTTTCAGAAAAAAACCTGTTTTATCGTTTAATTGATCGAATTCTTAAAAAGAATCCTCCGCAACATATTATTTCACTTGGCTCTTTTCAATCAGATTTACTGAAGAACAAGTTTAACCAAACCTCAGCTTGCACTATTTTACCTTGTGGAATATTTGACAAAGATGATCCAAAAAACAAAAACGGGATTTTGCCTGATTGGGCACAACAGAGGCATAAAATATATCTTGGATACTGCGGAAATATAGGTGAAGCCCATTCAACAGATTTCCTATTGTCCGTTATCAATCATTTTGATCCCGAAAAGTTTCATCTTGTTCTTTCCCTTTATGGTTCTAATGCCAAATTAGTAGAGGAATATGCTAAAGGTAGAGCGGGTATTTCGATTGTTGAATCGGTAAAACGTGGGCAACTCCAATATATTGATATTCATTTAGCCTCTCTTACTAAAGATTGGGTCAATGTTTCCGTTCCTTCAAAAACCGTTAGCTCAGTGTGCGCCGGTTCTGCATTTTTATATCAAGGAGAACGGAAGTCTGATAATTGGGAATTGTTGCAAAATGCAGGCTGGATCATTGACTCAACGTTGAGTTTAGATGAAAATGTAAATTGTTTTTTGGATTCTGTTACCCAAGAAACACTTGAACAAAAGAAAATTGCAGCTACAAAATTAGCATCAGAGCTAAACCAACGTAAGTTGAAAGCTTTTAATGAAATTTATTTCAAAATTCAAGAGTTGCAATGACTTTTTTTCATTTAACCACGTTTTTCAAAGCGTAAGATAGTAGGTAGAATAAGTGAAAAGGACAAATTAGACGAGTATTACTTATTGACGCAACAACATAATGCAGCTGAACATAAAAAAGTTATTCAAGCACTTTTCACAAAAAGATATACTTATTCTATCAGGTGGAACTATAATTGCCCAATCCATTGTTTTTTTAAGTAGTCCTATTCTATCAAGGATATATACCCCTGAGGCGTTTGGAATCCTTTCTGTTTTTACAGCCGTTTCTGTTTTGCTTGCCTGTTTATCAACCGGAAAATATGAACTGGCAATATTTGCACCAAAGGAAGATCAAGAAGCATTACAATTATTACATGCAGCACTCAAGATTGTTTTTGCCTTTTCTTTTATTGTTCTCTTTGTAATTCTCTTCTATCAGTCCCCTTTTCAAACCCTACTTCGATGGGATTCTAAAACCGGTTCTTTATTGTATTTAATTCCAATTGTGGTTTTACAAGTTGGTGTTTTTTCCTTTTTTCAATTATGGACTCAGCGTAAGAAATTCTATAAAACATCCAGTATTGTTGGTGTTTTTCAATCCTTGACTACTATTGGAACTAGTATCACTTTCGGCTTGATTTCCACTTCTCAATTCGGTTTAGTTTATGGATATATTGTTGGGCAAAGTGTAGCTGTAATTATACTCAGTATCTTGATGAAAGAAAGTGGTTTGTTTAAGCGATATTCTTTTACTAAGCTCCAGCTGAAGAACTCGTTAATGAAGCATAAGCGATATCCACTTTTTGTGTTGCCATCAGAGTTTCTATTATTACTAAGTCAACAATTTTTGCCACTTATCTATACCATCCTATTTCCGGCATCTATTGTGGGTTACATCTCTTTTTCCTTAAGGATATTGCGTGTTCCTTCTATCGTTGTTGCAAATGCTTTTTGGGGAGTATATCGTAATGATCTTATTTCTGTTTCGCATGATAAAGCAAAAATGCGCCAGCTATTCCTTTCAACTTTTCGAAAGCTTTTTTTTATTGGATTGATTCCTTTTTCAGCTTTAGCCTTATTAGCTCCTTGGTTATTTGGATGGATTTTTGGTTCTCAATGGATACCAGCAGGTGACTATGGAAGAATACTGTCTTTAGTCTTGTTTTCGGAGTTTATTGCTTTTCCGCTTAATAGTACTTTTTTAGTTTTACAACGTGAAAAGTCGTATTTCGCTTTTCAGTTTTTAAATATTATTGTTGGTGTTTTGATTATCGTGATTACTGCTAATTTATGGCATAATGGATTGATCGCACTTACTTATTACTCCCTATTTTTGTGTTCGCTCAACTGTTTTCAAATATTTTGGAGCTATAAGCTTTTGAAATAATAGATAATATTTATTTTAAACTAAAGGATACCGACTTGTTTTTATTTATTACTATTTTATTCAATGAAACTATACTTACTTATTAAAAAACATTTCTTTCATTATACATAATTTGTATTAACATAAGAATAACAAACTTGTAACATAATTATGTACTAATCCAAATTGATAAATAAAAAAATAGTTCAACGTTTAAAGTGATGATTTACACTTATGAAATATATATAGTGTATTGTAAAATATAGATATGTGTAATCATAAAAGAATTGAACAAGAAGAATGTATAGTATATTTGTATTAATACAATATTGAAAATAAATTTTGAAATGAATTCAAATAACTCTTAATAAACCCTTTATTATCTTTTACAGAAACTAAAACAAAATTCTAAATATGACTATTGTAATGCTCTGTGATGCCTATTTTGAAGGGCTTCAATATCAAGAGAATTTGCTTTCACGCTATTTTTCAAGAAAGGGACATACTGTTGTTGTCTTAGCTGGCAATTTTGAGAATGTTTTTGATTACATGAACGATAAATATACCCCCATCAAACAATCTATTGAAATCTTAGCTGACGGTGCACGGATAATTAAGCTGCCATTTCAATATAATCGTTTTGGAAAAATTAGAAAATTGAAGGGTGTATATTCTTTGCTCAATCAAATAAAACCTGACTTAATCTATGTACATCAAATTCTACCCGATTTGTCCGAAGCAGTCCGATTCAAAAAACATTATCCTCATAGAAAGATAGTGGTTGATTATCATTCAGACTACAGTAATTCTGCCCGTTCCAAAATCTCATTATTTGTTTTACATAAGGTTTTTAGGGCTTGGATTTATAAAAAAGCTGCTAATTATATTGATAAAATATATACTGTAACTCCATCCAGTGCTACATTTCTAAATGAAGTTTATGGTATTTCACGCCAAAAAATGAAACTGCTTCCACTTGGAGTGGACTTAAATATTTGTAAGGAGGTAAAAGAAAAACAAGCTGGAGTAGAAATTCGTCGCAAATTAAATATTCCACCTGATGCAAAAGTTATTTTCAATGGTGGAAAGCTGACTCGGCTTAAAAAATCAAAGCTCCTTGTTGAAGCCGTTAATTCCCTTCAAGACCCTAATGTTCATTTGTTATTCGTAGGTCAATTTACAAAAGGAGATCCCTATGAAGAAGAAGTTTTAATAGCAGCAAAAGGAAACTCGAATATTCACTTTATAGGCTGGGTAAACTCGAGTGAAGTTTATTATTATATGGATGCTTCCGATATCGCCGTTTTTCCGGCAAGCCAAACTGTATTATGGCAACAATCGATCGGTATGGGGCTTCCATTAATTATAGGCGAGGCTTATGTAAATGAGGTTGGTAACGAGTTTTGCCATGATGTTGACTACCTAAATATTAAGGACAATATACAGATTATTCGAAATGGACAGATGGCACTTGAGTTATTGGCAGAAAAAATTTACACTTTATTGTATGACCCCAACCTTTCGTTAATCAAACAACGAGCATATCAAGTTGCAGAAACAATGTTGGACTATGACAAGATTGTAGATGAAATTCTTAACTAAACATTTTTATTGAAATTAAACCACTTGAATATTCTTAAATAACTAAAATCTCCTCTTCAGAACAACATGTGCGGCATAGCTGGAATCATCAATAAAAAAGGACAATCGGTAACACACGAAAGTGTAAAAAAAATGACCGATACACTTATACACCGTGGACCTGATGGTGAGGGAATTTTTACAGAAAAAAATATTGGATTAGGCCATCGTCGTTTATCCATACTTGATATTAGCGATAGTGGCTCACAACCTATGTTTCATGGAAATGATTTAGTCATAGTATTTAACGGAGAAATCTATAATTATATAGAAATTCGAGAATCGCTACGCCATTTAGGATATTCGTTTTCAACAGAAAGCGATACTGAAGTTTTATTAGCTGCTTATGCACATTGGGGAGAGGCTTGTGTTCATCAATTTAACGGAATGTGGGCATTTGCCATTTATGATCGTACACAAAATAAGATTTTTTGTTCTAGGGATCGTTTTGGCATAAAGCCTTTCTATTTTTTCATAAATGAAGATCAATTCATTTTTGCCTCTGAAATAAAAGCCATTCTTAAGCTTATTGACACTAAAAAAGCAAACATTACTCGGCTCATGTCGTTTCTTGCCTACAACATGAGCGATAATACTGACGAAACCTTTTTTGCAGATATCCGACAACTTAGAGGCGGGCACTCTTTGACTTTTGATCTTTTGCAAAATAAAATGGAGATTCATCAGTATTATGTTTTAAAGCAACACCAAGAATTTTCAACTGTTTCGCTTCCAGATGCAATTGAATTATTTGAAAAAGAATTCGCACGATCAATTGACTGGCGTTTGCGTTCTGATGTTAAGGTCGGAACTTGCCTAAGTGGTGGACTTGACAGCTCTTATATAGCTGCCATTGCCTCTAAACAATATACTAAAGAAAGCGGTGAAAAATTTACCGCAATCACAGCCGGTTCTGTAGATGCTGCATCCGATGAAACGCAGTATGCACGAATAGTTGCTGAACATTGCAACCTTGATTGGCATTTAACCACACCCGACATTCATTCCTTTGAAAAAGCATTATTACCCGTTATCCAACATCATGAAGAACCATTTGGATCACCTTCTATTTTCATGCAGCACTTCGTTATGAAATTGGCTCATGAATCAGGCGTAAAAGTGTTGCTGGACGGACAAGGTTCGGATGAAATATTGCTTGGATATCCCAGATACATAGCTACACAATTTGGAGGGCTTAATTGGTATGAACTTCCAGCTTTTATTACCAAATGTAAAACTCAATACGGTATATCAGTTTCAGAAGTTATAAAAAACCACTTTTACTTTTCAAATGCTACCATACGTTCACGTAGAATACGTCACCGCCTTCAAGGAGTTAAAGAAAAGTTTCTTACAGCAGTTGATTTTGGCACAGTAAAACAGATGGCACGGGCTGCATCTAAAGATTTGTTTGCACTTCAACACATGGAAATTCTACAAACGCAGATTCCTCAACTTTTAAAATGGGAAGATAAAAATTCAATGGCTCATTCTATCGAAACTCGCCTCCCTTTTTTAGATTATAAAGTTGTAGAATTAGCACTCTCACTCAACAACAATTTTAAGATTGTTGATGGCTGGTCAAAATACTTACTTCGAAAAAACATGGAAAAAGTGCTTCCCAATGAGATTACATGGCGTAGAAAGAAAATAGGTTTTAACAGCCCTATCAATTTTTGGTTACCACAACGAAATCAAATTCTTCATATCATCAACAATTCTGCCTTATTAAGGCATTTGTATAAAGATGTAATTAGCCAAACGAATGATCGGAATTTTGAGTGGAGACTTTATAATATAGCTCTTTGGGAACAATGCTACGATATACAATTGTAAAAACAAATTCACTCTTTGAGCTCAAATATTATACGAACTTTACAGAAATTAATCCATACGGGTTCAAAATTAGAATTAGACATTATTATTTTGGGCAAATACTCTTTTAGTCATTCAATTATTTGATCAATAGCATGAGCAACAAAATTCGGTTTGCCGTAGTAGGCTGTGGGCATATAGGAAAACGCCACGCAGAAATGATTCAGCGAAATACAGATGCACAGTTAGTAGCTTTAGTTGATATAAAAGACCCTTCTCAGCTGCAACTCTCCAATTTTAATGTGCCTTTTTTCTCAAGCCTGGAGGAATTAATCAACCATCAATTAATCAACCAAATTGATGTCATTTCTATTGCAAGCCCAAATGGATTTCATGCAGACCAAGCTCTAAAATGCCTCCAAGAAAGAAAACATATTGTAGTAGAAAAGCCTCTTGCACTTAAAAAATCGGATGCAGAAAAGGTTATTTTTAAAGCATTGCATGTCCATAAGCATTTGTTTGCCGTAATGCAAAATCGTTATTCACCACCCAGTGTATGGATAAAAGAATTAGTTGAAAGCGGAAAGCTCGGAAAAATTTTTATGGTTCAATTGAATTGCTATTGGAACCGAGACGACAGATATTATACAGCAGATAGCTGGCATGGAAAAAAGAACTTAGATGGCGGAACGCTCTTTACTCAGTTTTCTCATTTTATTGACATCATGTACTGGCTTTTTGGTGATGTTGAAAACATAATGGCTCGATTCAAAGACTTTAACCATCATCAACTGACTGACTTTGAAGATTCAGGAATTGTAAACTTTGAGTTTGTCAACGGAGGAATGGGGTGCATCAACTTTTCTACCTCCGTTTGGGATCAAAACTTAGAAAGCTCTATGACCATTATTGCTGAAAAAGGATCAGTAAAAATTGGTGGACAATACATGGACAAAGTTGAATATTGCCACATTAAAGGCTACACTATGCCCGAATTAGCTCCTACGAATCCGGGCAACGACTATGGTGCTTACAAAGGATCCGCAGCAAACCATCATTATGTAATCCAAAATGTAGTAGATGTTCTTTCCGGCAAAGCTTCTATCACTACTAATGCCTTAGAAGGACTGAAAGTGGTAGAAATAATTGAAAAAATTTACGCCGCTGGAAAAGAAAAACTTTCATAAGCGTTTTATACCAAAATTTCCGTTTTAATTCAAAGATTCCAAGGTGTATTTCCGACCGGCATTTTGCTGCTTTAGCCATTCAACTAAAGGCTGAAAATAATCAAGCATTGCCTTTGCATTCAGCTCGTCGCCGGTTGATTCTTTCAGCACTGCTCTCCAGTCTTTTGATGCTCCCGGATACATGATTTTTTTCAGAAAATCCCCAATTCCCTTTTGACCAAAATAATTGGTTGAGCGGGGATCTTGGTGCAAAATTTCTTTAGCAATATGATTGTGTAGTTGATAAAGAATTACGTAAGACAAGGCATAGTCATAATATTGAGCCGGATCATCGTTGATATGCGTTTTGGTTGCCGCATCACAATATTCTTCACCACGCACATTGGGCGGCACTATGCCCTGATATTTTTTAGCTAATTCCCACCAACGTGCATTGAATCGATCTGGCGATAGATTATCTGCATACATTTCTTTTTCAAAATTGCTCATCGTGCCACAAGAGAAAAACATAAAAACAACAGAATTTAGTGCTTCTTTCAACAAGGACTGTATGCTATCAGTCTGCACATTTGAAGCAATCAATCTACGACCTATCAAATAAGGTTTTTGCATAGCAGCCAATCCCATCATAGTGCCAATAGCTTCATGATATGCACGATTAGCACCTGCACGCAAAAGTGGTGGCACATCTTTGTTGGTGTATGTAAGATAATAGTAAATATGCCCCAGCTCATGATTAGCTGTTTCCCACCATTCTGCATTGGGCTCAATACTCATCAAACTACGAACATCATGGTTCAAATCCATGTGCCAAGCAGATGCGTGATTATTTTTCTTTACACTGCTATCGGGTGGATAAGGATAAAGGCTGGATTTTTGCCAAAATGTTTCCGGTAGAGCTGGGAAACCAATGCTGGTATATAGTTTCTCACCTTCGTGAACTATCCATTCTTTAGATTTTGTACCTAACACTTTGTCAAGATCAATACCTTTAACTGTTACGGCACTACTCCAGTCCTGTCCCCAACGATTGGGCAACCAATGTGCAGGAAGATAATCGGGAACCTCTTTTACGCCATATCGTTTTGCAAGCTCATATCGCATCCATGTGTGCAATTCACGATACAAAGGATAGAGTTCTCTCATCAACTTATCCATAGTCTGCATCATGTCGTTCGTCTTCATATTGTAGTCCGAAACCTGATAGCTGAAAAAGTCATTGTAACCTAATTCACGAACGGTCTTATTGCGTAGTTCACGAAGATTTACTAAGCCGGGTTTTAGTGTTTTACCTATTTCTTTACTGGCATTCCAGGCATCCAGACGCTTACCTACATTATTTTCTTTTTTTAGTAAGTCATCAATTTCATTTGTGCTTACTTTTTTCCCATCCAGTATGTATTGATAGCCGTATAGTATTTGTGTTTGTTCTGTTTCTGCTTTGATACGTTGCTTTACCACATCAGCAATGGTTTGCGGGTTGTTGGCGGCGGCGTACAAAATTATTTCTAATTGCTTTTTCTGAATTGGAGTCAGGTTAGCTGTGTCTGAGAGATATTTTTTGGCTTGAGAGATATTTTCTTTGCTCCCTGTAAATGCAGCCATTGCTTCATCAGCTTTTTGAGCGTTGGTAGCGTTGGTGCTATCACCTGTCTTTATCTCAATATTGGCTTTCCATTGCGCTTCGCTGCTTTGGGTATAAAGCTTAACGTATTCTGTGGTATAGTGGTCTAAAAAAGTTTGAACATCCGATGATTGATTGTTGTTTGAACTGCAAGCATGTAGAAATAACGATGCAGCTATGGTAACGGAAAAAACTTTTTTCATTGTAAAATAAATTTCTGAGTATTTCTTAAAAAGTTAGTGGAAATAAAAGCGTAAAATAACAATGGTTTTAGCGTCTATTTAATATTAAAGCACCCAACGAAGGTAGATGCAAATTGTAAAAAACGGCTTTGATTGCAAATTTTTATCTCACAATCTTATCTATCGGTAATTTAGTGAAATTATTCTATAGAAATTGTTTTAAAAATTAAAGAAATAATTTTCAAGAGAACATTACCAACCTTGTATTTATTGTGTAAATTAGTCCAATAAATTTTTGAGTATGAAAAGAATAATTGGATTCTTGCTCATGCTTGTAGCCTCCGCCATCATGTCGAAGGCTGAAAGGTAAAACTACCAGAGTTCTGGAGCATGGAGAAATAATAACCGGTGTAGAGAGCATCGGTTATTTTTTTTATTAACAGCAGTAAATGGATTCGCATAGCTTTGTATCTCTCATAAAAATTACAGTCAGCAGAACAAACATTTTTTGTTGGTGAGCATGTAAAAATTAAATAGATGATCAGCCGTAAACGCCCAACAAAACACATCAGTCATTTGAGCTAATAAAATGGATTCACAAATAAACAGAAACACAAAAGCTTCAAAAGCAGGTCGGTTTAAGTGGCTTAAACGTTTAGGGGTTGCGGGTTTTCTCTTTTTTCTAATTAAAGGAATTTTATGGCTAACGGTAGGGGCAACTATTTTTCGATATTTGAGTTGTAGCAATTAATGTAAAATAGCTCGTAGTACTGGCAAGGATTTTATGGGGCTAAAATGCTGCGTATGCTGTTGTAAAAACAGAATGTACCAATCTAATAATCGGAAACGAACATCAGACCCGATATGAATCTGAGCAAGCAATTCCATCTTTTCTACCTCTAAGATGGATTGGAGTGCACGAGCATCCGTATCTCTAACTTCAATTGGAATAGGTGGTAAATGTGTGGTAAAGCTACCTTCTATTAAGTTCAAATGAGGTGTTTCAGTCGAATAATTTCCACTTAAGGAGTAGCCTAAATAATTCCCTATTTTAGTTATGAAAAATATGGGAAAATTGGCTACAGCTAAGGGTCCCAACAAGTCGAGTTGTAAAAAATACGAAAAACAAAAGTTAAACAATTCGGGCAAGGGTGCTTGTTCGGGAAGAAGGCGCAACAATAATTCTACTGAAAAAAGAGCCACACTATTTTTTACAATATCCTCCTGAATACTCCGATATATATGAGCAGGATGGAATTCTCGTAATCGCTGTAAAGATATTTGAGGCGATTGAAAGGCAGCTAAATCCAATAGTACGGAAGGCTGTAACAATCCAGCTTTTCCCGCCTTTGATCCAGATTTACGAACACCTTGCACCAAATATCCTTGTACACCAAATTGATGAGTAAACATGGTTGTAATCAGGCTTGATTCTCCATATTTCACCGACCTCAAAACAATACCTTTCGTTTGATACAACATGGTTATTCCATAAACACCATTTTGCCAACATGTGTTTGTGAACCGTCTTTATTGGTGATAAAAATCAAATACACACCACTTTGTGGTCGGTGTCCTGTATAATCCCTTCCGTTCCACACGGCTTGCCCACCCAAGGCTTTGGTTTTAAACACTAATTGTCCGGCAATATCGGTAATACGTACATCGCTGTTTTCAGCCAATCCACGAATGGCAATGGTACCATTGTATCCACTTGGCACAGGATTGGGGAATGTAGTTACCGATACATTGCTTGTTCCTCCTTCTGTTGCAGTACTTCGATAGCTTACCAATCCTGCTACTGTACCCATATATACATCGCCTGTTACCGGATCAACGGCAATCTTTCTGACATCATTTGCCGGAAGTGGACTATTATCAACGGTAAACCGATAAATAATCTTATCACCGTCAGGGCTAATCAACCAAACACCATTGGTAGTTCCTACCCATTTACGATTTGCTCCATCAACAGCAATGGTTCGTACTTTTTCGTTTTGAAACAAATAACCGGCAAACTTATCAAACTGAACAATGGGTTTTCGAATTTCACAGTTGCCTGAAAACACTTGATCTGGCGAGCAGTTCATGACTCCAATACCATCGTTGGTGCCGATCCATATTGCATTTTGGTGATCAAGTGCAATACAGTTTACGTACGAATTAAGGTTGTATTGCGAGGCTGAAATTTTTGCCATTCTATCATCAGCAGGATTATCTGGCGTATTGTTATCGTCATAAACAGCTACACCATCGCCACCACTCGGTAAAAAATACCATTTTAAGTTGTTGTTGTCAGTAAGAATATAAGCTGCATTGAGTCGAGAGCCTGCTCCACTATATCGGCGAATATTTCCATCTCGTGTTTTTACTGATAACTCATGGACAGCTCCTGAATTATTAAGCCATAGGTTTCCGTTCAAGTCGAAAGTGGCTCCGGCTACGCGATATGAAGTGAAATCAATAAAGTGCCTTTCCAACAAAGGGGTGTCTGCAATTAGTTCTTTGGTGCCATCGGGTTTAAAAACAACTAAGCCGCTTCGATATGAACAAGCATACACAGTGCCATCTACCGGATCTTTTGCTAAAGCTATAAAGTCGGTTAGTTGATTAAAGAAGCCCCAATCGGTCATTTGATTAAACCAAGTCCATTTACCATCTTTAAAATGAGAAACGCCGGATGTATTGTAAGTGTAAGTCCAGTTTTCGTCATAACCGCCATGAGCCACCCACACATCGCCGTTGTAAGGCAATATATCAAAGCTGCCTGCCGCTGCTGGGCCTTCCGGATGAATATAGTCTAAAGTGTTGTTGCTATTTCGTTGTCCTAAACCATAGATTTGATCGGCAACCCAATAAGTATTGTCTGATAATTTGACTTCACCTTGAGGATTTCCTCGTACTTTGAAAGAGTCGAGTATTAAGCCAGTGGAGTCGAAAATCTTAATATCGCCGTTGTAGCTTGTTGTATTGTATTCATTCAATAGCACACCACGACTGTCTGTTGTCAGCTTGGTTATTTGATAGGGGCTATTATAAAGCGCCAAAAGCGTATCGGCACGCAACACAAAAAGAGAATCTTTGGTAGCCAGAAATAGTTTGGCAGCAAAACTTGATGCACTTACAAGAGCAATATGTTTGTTGACACGTTGCCATACAGCTATGGATTGAAGATTCGGATTGCTTTTATTTGTACGATAAATACCACTGTCCGTAATGGCATAAAAATAGCTTCCTAATGCCACCAGTTTCTTTACGCCAAACGACTTTCCGTTTATTGAAAAGTTATAGGTTTCCTTCGTTTCCTTTTTTTTCAGATCAAGCACGACAATACCAAAACTAGTACAGAGATAGGCTAATCCATTTTCGGTATAAATAGCATTGATGGTTTTAGGGCTAATTGTTTTTAGTTTCAGATCAGGAATATTGAAAAAAGTTTCGTTCTTGAATAGGTCTATGTTTCCATTGGTATATCCTATTACCGTCAAACCTGTTACTGCATCATATTCGAGTGTTGCAATACCTACATCCGACATGCCTTCAACTTTGCTGTATGTAGAAAGCTCTTTGGTAGCTGCATTGAAAGTGAAAAAACTTTGATCAGAAGCACTAAAAAGAGTAACACCATCTGTGGCAACAGCTATGGCGTTCGTAAAAGGCATGTGGCTTCGCCAATAGCCGATGGGCATATTTTGTGCTTGGCTGTTAGCCTGGCAAAAGAACAGAAATAAAAGTAGCAGTCTAATGTAAATTCGCATAGTAGAGTAATCCATCAAATATAAGCCAATTTAACGCCTAAGTAGGTTGTTCTATTGTTTCATTAATTCAATTTTTCAGAAAGTTGATTGAGCAGAAATGCAATGGTACGCGGAAAATAATAGTGTTCTAATCTGTGTATGCGCTCAGCCAGCTTATCAACGGTATCTTCTGCTTTTATGGCACAATGAGCCTGCAAAATCAATGAACCTTCATCGTATGCTTCATTGACATAGTGAATAGAAATTCCGCTTTCCTTTTTCCCATCTGCCAGCACTGCTTGATGTACGTGATTACCATACATTCCTTTGCCACCATACAAGGGTAAAAGTGCCGGATGAATGTTGATGATTTGATTTGAAAATGCTGTTACTATTGATTTCGGAATTTTCCATAAAAACCCCGCCAGCACAATCAATGTTGGGCTATATTGTGCAATTTTATTTACCAGACTTTGGTCATTAAACACTTGTTTATCAACGGTTAAAAAAGGAATATTTTCTGCTCGTGCAATATCAAGTACACCTGCATCTTCTTTGTTTGAAACAATCAGGGTAACGGTTGCACCACCAATTGTTTTGAAATAATCTATTATAGCTTGAGCATTGCTTCCCTTGCCTGATGCAAAGATGACTAATGAGTGCATATTGCATGCAAAAGTAGCAGAAGCCGTAAACAATCAATCTTTTGTTGTATGAAAACAGATATTTAACCTTACTCTGTATTTACATTTGCTCATGATTGCATAACTATGGCTGACAAACTGAGGCTCGATAAATATCTATGGGCTATTCGCATTTTTAAGACACGTACACAGGCAACCTCCGCTATTGAAGATGGCAAAGTTAAACTTCAAGGTGCATCGGTAAAAGCTTCTCGCTTAGTTGGTATTGGTGATCGTTATGATATCAAAACGCCGGCACGCAAATGGACTATTGAAGTAATTGGGCTTATTCAAAATCGTGTAGGCTATGAAGAAGCTGTGAAAAACTATGCCGATCTTACTTCTGATGAAGACAAGCAACTTAATAAAAATGTAAGTGAGAGCTTTTTTACAGGAAAGAGATTAAGCAAAACAGGTCGCCCGAGTAAAAAACAACGACGCGACCTGAATGATCTTTTAAACAATGAATCAGACGAAGACTAATAAAGCGCACCAAAGTCGCCTGTTAACATTAATGCCCAATTGAAACCTCCGTCCTCACTACGATATACACCTTTGTTGGTAGCTAAATAAATATAGCGTTTGGTAAGGTCGTTTTTATAGATGTCTGCTTTTCCTGCAATAGCATAAACAGATGTGTTGTTCTCCAATCCAGTATTCGACTGTACAAAAACACCATTTTCAAGCCGATACACACCCATAGAATCGGTTCCTACCAACAATACCATATCCATAGGTGCATTGGTGCAAAGCAATTTTGCATTGACCGGTGTCCCCATGTATTTTGACCAAGTCTGTCCGTTATCGTTGCTATATTGTACACCGTTTACACCAAGATAGTCCGTTAATAAAAGTGTATTGTTAAATCGGCTGAGATAACTGGTGCCTGCAGGCATTTGTACACCCGGCATGGTATGGGTCCAATTTGCAGTTTTATTGTCTTTTCGATAAAGCGAATCATTGATATCAGAAAAGGCAAATAAGGTACCGTTTTTCAATTGTGTGATAGAAGTAATCATTCCGCCTGCTGTACCTTGATCCCAAGCATCGTTTTTCCATTTTTTACCATCATTTTCACTATACACTATGCCATTAGAAGAAGGCTCTGTGCTGCACAAATAGACTCTGCTTTGATCTTCGGCTGTCCATATCACGTTTTGCCAATGGGCAGAAGGAGGGACATATCCAACATAAGTTGGGTTGAAGTTGTGTCCGTTATTTTCACTTAAATGCACATTTGATTTTACAAACAAAATGTTGCTTCCAGAAGTAGTAATTGCCCTAAATGGGAAACGATCGTTGGGAAATAACATTGTGTAGTTTGTGCCATCATTTGTATTGAGCAAAGCACCGGCATTTGACCCTACCAACAAGCCATAAGGCGTTTTGATTACCGAATTATTATCTATGCCATTAGAACGCTTGCAACTTTGAAGAGCCGAAAAGGCAAAGCATGAAAAAGCAAGAGTAGCAAGCAGGCTATATCTGCGCATCGAAAAAAATTTCACCAAGTTTACAAAAAAAGTTAACAACTCAAGTTCAAAATAATCATTGAACTGACGAATATCCTTCGTTTCAAAAATAATACTTAAATCGAGAATCCAAACCTTTCCTTCTCAATACATCAAAATAGACAGAAGAAAATGAACCTTAGGTTTGAAATTTCCTTTAACTCAACTCAATAATTTTACTTCTCAAGCTTTCCTTTTTTTAAGAGTAAATCATAATAAAAAGAGGTAGCCTCAATTTTAGAAACTACCTCTTTTCAAGATTCATTTATGATAAAACACCTTTAATTTTGCACATCCTGATTAGAATGGCAAACCATCACTACCTTCGGCTGGCATAGCTGAAAAACCTGCAGTTGCGGGAGCTGGATTAGCGGTTGGAGGAAAATTAGGTGTATTTGTGTATGCCGGATTGCGTTGTACTGGCTGTGAATTATCTGTTGCCCTTTCTACGCGCCAAGCATCTAAGCTGGTTATGTAGTTTACCTTGCCTTCTTTTTCCCAACGGTTTCCTCGAATGTTGAAAGATACTTTCAATATGTCTCCTTCGTTAAATTCATTCAGCGTATCACATTTAGCTTGAGTAAGCTGCAATTTTGCATAATTGTTATACACCGTACCGTTCACTTCTTCGGAAATGTCCAACACAAACTCCCTCTTTTTAAACGTGTCCTTGATTTGCTGTGTGTCGTATTTCACGATCAATTTGCCTGTGATTTCTAAACTCATGATATGTCTATTTTATTGTTAACTGATTTGCGTTGGAAAGATAGACTTTCTTTCGGTAAATGTAAAAAAAAAGCACCTCAAAATGCAGGTGCTTTCAAATTTTATATGGGGAGATATATGGGGGTCGAACCCACGACCTTCGGAACCACAATCCGACGCTCTAACCAACTGAGCTAATACCTCCGTTTTATGGGAGTGCAAAGATAATGGCTTTTTTTGGAAAGAAAAGAAGAATGAATGCAGATTGCACAAAGATTTTTTTGGCGGAGTTTGTGTCTCTTACCCTAAGCTTGGCATCTCAAATAGTTATTGGGCAATTTTTTAGATTCGTTCAAATTGCCGCCACAAGTAAGTTTTAACAATTTTTAGTCCTCATCCTGCTATATTTGCGCTCTTAATTTTTCCGTATGAAGCGTGGCCTTGCTCTGTTGTTCACGATGTTTTCTTTCACCTTTCTTCTCCATGCACAAGATGTGGAAAAGACAGCTGCAAAGGCATCCATTCTTTCAAAGCCTTCTCGTGATTTTGTAATGCTCCAGTTTACATACGAAGGTTGGAACAAGCCGGACAGCATTCGCACAACCGGTTTCGGACGCGGATTTAACGGCTATATCTGCTATGATTTTCCTATTGCCAAATCTAATTTTAGTTTTGCTGCGGGCATAGGTATAGGCACATCCAATATTTATCTTGACAAGCAAGAAATTGCACTCAATGATACGGGATCTTCCGCTCAAGCAAGGTTTATTCCTCAAACAATGGACTATAAAAAGTATAAAGTTACCACTGCCTACTTAGAAGCCCCTTTCGAACTTCGTTTTTTTGGTAATAAAGAAAACCGAAACCGTGGTTTTAAAGCTGCTATTGGTTTGCGTATTGGTACGCTGGTAGGCGCACATACCAAAGGCCGCCGTTCAGTAGATGGAACAAAGATTATAGATAAAGAAGATTCGCGCCGCTTTCTTGAGAACTGGCGTTTTGCCGGAACCGTGCGTATTGGTTGGGGTAATGTTACCTTGCTGGGTACCTACAATCTGAACAATATGTATAAAGCCAATGCAGGCCCACCCATCACGCCCTATTCATTGGGTATTTGCATCAGCGGTTTGTAGCCATTGCCGGAGTATTTTTCTATCGCTTTCAAGGGGTGATTATTCGTTTCCTTTTTCAATTTTGGCAAGCCATTTAAGTGGTGCTTTTCGTTCCTTTTCATTGGGTATCGAACAGTCAAATCTATGCCTGTGTTGCCATAAAGGTTTTATTTGAGGGTTCTTAATAGGTCCTTTGAAAACCATATCCGATCAATCTTAGCTATGATTTGCTTTTGTAATTAGTCCTTATTACATTTGGTTATTCTATTCACTTTTTATAAACTACCAACATGAAAAAGATTACCTTATTAGCAACTTGTGTACTGTTGAGTATGCAATTGATGGCGCAATCACAAATGCGAAAAGTTGAAAACAAGACAAAATGTGATGTAACTGTAACGATGGAGTGCTATGATTTATGCGCATTAGTATCCAGCTTTACACAAACTTTCTTTGCAGGAACACCTGGATCTATTTCAGTATTGCCCTGTCCAACCAGTAGTGCAAACTTTATTATTTTTAGAGTTTGTTGGAAAACTCCAAACGGGATTTGCCCGGACAATCTGCCACCTGCCATCCCCTGCACACGGGTAGATGGCAGCAACCCATCGGCTCCCGCACCTTGTAGCCCGGGTACCTTTACAGATAAAATTCAGTATTGTAAAGGTTGTGCACCTAATAATAATGGGATAGTAACTGTTCAATATGATCCTGCAACTGATATTCTTTCTATTCTTCCTTAAAACTATCATAAACTTAAAAACATGAAGACATTAAATCATTTAGCATGGTGCATAGCATCCGTTATCCTATGTACCCTTTATATTGCACCTGTTTGGGCACAAATAAACCTCAACCCCGATTGGGCAAAGAGAGGTGGAGCTATTAATAGCCAAAACTTTGCAACGAATATAGCGATAAGCATGACAACAGACAAGCATGGGAATAGTTATATGATATCTAACAATATTGGCGTAGTTAATATAGATGGTCACACCGCTGCGCCGGACTCGAGTGCGGGTGTTTCGCTCACCAGTTGGGACTGTTATGGCAATTTTCGTTGGATGAAAACCTTTGGCAGTATAAAAAATACGAATTCAATAGCATGGTCTATAATAGCAACCGATACTTTAGAGGGTATTTATGTGGCTGGGCAACTCCTAACAGACTCCGTTTATTTAGATGCCGACACCACTATAATAAATAGTCGAAATAGCCTCGTTCTATTTAAGTACAACAGTGCCGGCGTATTTCAATGGCTGAGAATACCCCGCACATCTAATTCAATAGACTCAACAATTAGTGTGTCGCTATCTGTTACGCCCAAGGGTGATGCTTATTGGATGGCATACCTAATGCCCGGAAGTTATGCGGGAAATGCTTTCACACTTACAACACCTAAGTATGGCATCATGCGTTATGATGCTGCCGGAATATTTCAAAATTTCACACCACTTGCCATAAGCGGTAAAGGCGCATATTACAACATGGATTTTAGTCGCAACAACAAGAATGGGAAAATATATGTGATTGGATCTTTAGATACAGGTGTTGGTTCCATTACTATCGGCACTACTAATTTGGCAGCTACCGGAGCCGGGAAAATGGGTTTTCTGGCAGCTTTCAATAGTTCTGGCACAAATATATGGGTGAAGCACAGCTTACCCAATAAAAATCTTGGGTTATTAAAGCCGATAATAGACAATGACGGTATGATCTATCTTGGTGGAAGTATCTTGGTGGGCAATGTTTTTCTTAACGATACTGTGGTAAATTCTAATGCTAATCAATATTCTAAGGGAATTCTTTTTGCTATGGCTGCCGACAGTAATGGTAAAAAATTATGGTCAACCTATGCTTCTCCAAGCAACTCCTCCTATTATTTAGAGGCAATGGCACTTAAAAACAATATCCTTGCTATTACAGGTACTTATAGTGATACTTTAAAATGGGGATCACTTCTTTTACCAAAAATAATCAATTCTGCTTCTGCCTTTTATGTTGGTCTGCTTGATGCGAGTTTAGGAACAGCATTAAAATTAGATACAATAGTCCCCAATATTTTAGGAACATTTGCCAACATTGCGATTG
>JAFDXP010000093.1 GCA_018267875.1 Bacteroidota bacterium
GGGCTTCCCAACAGATCTCACTACCTTCAAAAACACAACCGGATTGACTACTCAATGGATTGGAACAGCAACACCAACTAATGCTAATGCAGGCATCTATTCCTTAATAGTTACGAACTTACAAGGCTGTAAAGACACCGCTGTCATCACTATCAACCTCAATCCAAAACCAAACTTGGGTAATGACACAACAGCTAATGTTTGCGTGGGAAACACAGTAGATCTTACTACCTTCAAAAACACAACCGGCTTGACTACCCAATGGATTGGAACAGCAACACCCACTAATGTTGGTGCAGGGATTTACACTTTGATTGTTACCAATACACAAGGCTGTAAAGACACTACAATATTTACGTTAAATTCAAAACCTAAACCTAATACAGGCGCGGATACCAGTATTATTGCTTGGCTTGGTGAAAGCGTGAATCTTAAAAACCTTCGTGACACAACGGGTTTTGCAACTTTAGGATGGACATATAGTTGGTGGTCTTCACAAAACGGATTTAGTGGAAATCTAACAGTGATTGTACCTGACACGGGAAAAATTTATGCAACGCTTACAGCAACCTCTCAATTCGGCTGCATAGGAACACCTACAAATGTTGTCATAAAAGCACAAGACAGTGTTTTGCCTGCATCTGGAGCCCTAACATTAGTTGCCAACGTAGAAGTAACTAATCCTATAACCGGTTGGACAAACTATTACAACAACAACAACACACCAAATGACAAAAGTGATGACATCTTACTCTTATCCTTACAAAAAAATGGCAATGCCATTGGCACAACGGGAGCAGGGGCATTCTCTGTAACAAATGCTGCAACCGCCGGAGCAGGCAGTGGAACAGGCGTACAGATAACCAATCCGCTTATGTCAAATCTTAGTGGATATTATACTATGCGACGCTACTGGCAAGTAACTCCCAATACACAACCAACAACGAATGTGGGCGTGCGATTCTACTATAATACAGCCGATTTTAATGATGCTAACGGTTCATTTGGAGGAAGTAAAACCATGCAACAATTAGTATTCTATCACTTGTTAAATGGCAATCCTAATCCTACAACCAACTGGTCCGGAGCTACGGCACAACCCATTACAATTGCTTATGGCGCATCTCCTAACAACACCACTTGGACTTATACCAATCTTGGTAAAAACCATCATCGTGCTGAATTTACCGTTAGCAGTTTTAGTGGCGGTAGTGGCGGATTTACCGGCAACAATGGACCTCTACCAATTGAATTGTTAACCTTCAATGGTATTGCCCAACATGAAGATGCAAACCTTTCTTGGCAAACCGGTGTAGAACAAAATACAGAAGGTTTTGATTTGGAGAGAAGCGTTGACGGGCGCAGCTTCACAAAGGTTGTCAGTTTAGTAGCATTACATGGAAATGCGCCTAATCATTATGGCTACATTGATCAAAATGTCGCAAGTCTTGGCTCAAAACTATTCTATCGCTTAAAGCTTAAAGACATAAATGGCTTGGAAGGTTACAGTAGTGTTCTTGAGTTAAGATTTGGAACGCCTCAGTTTGAAGTATCTATTCTTCCAAACCCTACTGATGGAATATTTATAGTCAAGGGTTCTGAACATTACACTTCAATGCAAATTGTAGATATTCATGGAAGAGTACTGAAAGAACAAACACTTGGCATAGCAAATGCAAAAATTGATGTTACTTCTCTTGCTTCAGGAGCATACACCGTTCGTGTGTTTAGCGAAGGAGCGGTTGTCAATATCAAATTGATAAAAGAATAACCACTGTTCTTTTTATTTAAAAAACGGGTTGGCAAAAATGTCAACCCGTTTTTATATTTCAAGTTCAATATAGTTTCAGTTAGTTTACTGCAACCGTAATTTACTTCGGAGACTACCAACAAAACTATCCTGATAGCTTTTGCAATTATTTGCATTAGAAGACTATACCCAATTGCTTTTTTACAAAAAGTAGTCCATGCTTATAGTCTAAAATAATTTCGGCTTGATACGAAAAAGCCCTCCGGAATCACCACACACGAACAAATCTCCATGCTTCGTTAAATAAATTGAGCGCAAAGCTTCTGAGGTAAATCTATCCATTTCCATCCAATGCAGACCTCCATCATCGGTTGTTATGAAGGTTCCATTTTCACCTACCGCAAAACCTATTTGAGAATTAGCAAATACAATATCCAACAAATGATAACGTGGCAATAGAAAATTATTACCATTTCGGACACAATTCCAACTCTTGCCATAATCACTACTGTTCCAAATACTGCCACTGTAACCACAAGTCCATACATTTCCATCGGGATAAGCATGAATGGATGTAAAGTCATCGTTTTTTACAGCTTGTGGTATCCAATTTTGCCCTCCATTGTTCGTTTTAAATATGGAGCTATTGCCGGCTATATAACCGACAACTTCAGAAACCATTTCTATATCGTTCAGTTCATAACTCAATGAATCAAAAGCTGAATAAGAACCTGACGTGTCGAAACGAGTAATATAGCCGGTAACAAAACTAATTCCACCAATCGCAAGACCTTGTTTAGCATTGAGCATACACACATCTTTGTAGGGCAAATAGGACAATTGGTACAATGCCCATGATTCTCCAAGATCATTTGATCGAAGCAGTTTACCATCAAACCCTATGGCAAACAATTTATCATCTGACGAAGAGCAAATACCATACAACCCTTTTGGTGCCTCAGCAATATGTTTGGTTTGCCATGTTTGTCCCCCATCATTTGTTCGTAAAATGGTGCTTCTATCAAACCTTGAACCACCTACAACAAAGCCTATCGAATCATTGATAAAAAAAATTCGGTTAAAGCGATCTTGACTGTTACCGGTTTCAATACGTTGCACCAATTGCCAATGGACTTTATCCTTTTGGCAACCGACAAAAACTACGACCCACAAAAACAATATTAAACTTTGAATCCGAGCCATTCACAACAAAAATAAACGTCGTACTTAGTTTTAGCAGCAATGTAAAAAAATGTACTTTTAAAGCTCGTTTAAAGCTTTCACAAATGAAATATATCGCCGCGTTAATTACACTTTGCATAACATTTGCATCCTGTAAAAAAGATAAAGGGGAAAACCAAAATTTAGATCCCAAAAACCAACGAAAATATGATCTTATGACTAACGAAGTTGGATCTTGGTGGATTTATGGCGGCTCGGACAGCAGTGTATCGCGGCGTATTGCCACCGGTCGCGACTCAACAGTTAAGGGCTTTTTTTTCAGCTACTACGAAAGGAAAGATACGACTTCTGCAACAGGCTATATAACACCGGAATTTTATGGCAAAAATAAAAACAGCTATGTAACATTGATAGATATGGATGGATCAATGACAAGTTATATCACCGTCATATTTTTTAAAGACAGTGTAGGAATCGGAGAAGAATGGTCTAACCAAGATAAATACGCTTACCAAATCTTCAACTTTGACATTAAGATAAACAGTAAAATTGTGGATACAGGAGGTGTAATGACCATTAACGGGCATACCTATACCGGCATTTATCATACCCTAAATTCGGTTCAAGGCAAACTTACTTTTTCTACTGATTACAGTGATTTAGGTACCATAAAAGTTTGGTTTGTAAAAGGCATAGGTATTATTAAGCAAGACATGAATATTAGCATTGCCGGTGTTTATTCTAAAATATATCGAGACTCGCTTCTGGCTTATCATTTAGTACAATAGATCACTTTTCGGCTAATTAACTTTATCCAGTAAATTACCATTTTGGTTTGCTGCAATTTGTAGCATCTCGGTTATACTATTCAATCATAAAAGGGTCTTGAAAACTAAAATTGTATTCTAATGAACCAACCTACTGAATCTTCCATTTTAGAGATTGCAAAAAGCTTTGTTTTACATACTTCACAACATGTTTTTTTAACAGGTCGAGCAGGCACCGGAAAAACAACCTTTCTTCGTTTTGTAAAAGAAAATACAGCAAAAAATTTTGCTATTCTGGCTCCTACAGGTGTAGCAGCCATAAATGCCGGTGGCGTTACCATACACTCATTTTTCCAATTGCCCTTTGGTTCATTTTTACCCGTCCATGCTCGTGGATTTTCCACCTATAGCAATTCTACCTTTGATCGATCCGCCTTATTAAGCAACCTCCGACTCAATAAGCAAAAACGCCGATTGATCGAAGAACTTGAACTATTGGTCATAGATGAAGTTTCAATGGTTCGTGCTGACCTTTTAGATGCTATAGATCATGTTTTGCGCCATATCCGTAGAAAGCCAGATCTACCTTTTGGCGGTATTCAAATGTTGTTTATTGGCGATCTTTTTCAATTACCTCCTGTTGTAAAAGAAGAAGAATGGGTAATGATGAATCAATATTATCGAAGCTTATTCTTTTTTGATGCGGTCGTAATGAGCCAAGCATTTTGTGTGACCATAGAATTAGACAAAATATACCGACAAAGTGATCAGCGATTTATTGAATTGCTAAACCATGTTAGGAATAATTACGTAACAGAAGAAGACTTTCTGTTGCTGCAAAAGCATTACGACCCTGACTTCAGACCCGAGCCTGACGAGGGGTATATCATTCTCACTTCTCACAATTTTAAAGCAGACAAAATAAACCAAGATGCTTTAAGACGACTTCAAAATAAACCACACCATTATACAGGTAGTCTTAGCGGTGACTTCAATGAAAATGCGCTTCCGGTTGATAAAGAATTAACGTTGAAAGTAGAGACACAAATCATGTTCATTAAGAACGACAAAGGTGAAAATAGGCGGTACTATAATGGGAAAATAGGGACTATTTCTCGCATCAACGGAGAGGATATTTACATTAAATTCCCAAATGAATCGGAAGAGTTGAAATTAGAAAAAGAAACCTGGAAAAACATACGTTACCAATATAATGAGCTGGCAGACACAGTGGAAGAGCAAGTGTTAGGCTCATACACTCAATACCCTATCCGAATGGCTTGGGCAGTTACCATTCACAAAAGTCAAGGACTCACTTTTGAGCGAGCTATTGTTGATGCAGGTCAATCTTTTGCACCCGGACAAGTGTACGTGGCACTAAGCAGACTTACTTCTTTAAGCGGTTTGGTTTTGGCATCACCTATAACGTCAGCAGCTATTCACACAGAACATCGGATAACCGATTTCATCAATAACAAAACTAATACAGAGTCCCTTATTCCTATACTAAACGAAGCGCAACAACACTATTTAACTAATAAATTATTTGCAACTTTCAACTGGGACAAGCTTTTACTTTATTACAAGGAGCATTTTGACAATTATGGAAATATTCGTTTGCCACATCAAGTCGAATCGCTGAAATGGTGTTTAGACATGATAGACGAAATAGTTGTTTTGAAAGATTTTAGCGATAAATTTTTACACGAATTAAACTGGTTATTGGATCCCCAAAATCATGAAAATTATCAACGGCTTTTTGAACGAACACAATCTGCAACTTCTTATTTCATCAAAGCCATTACAGACAAACTGATAGCATCTTGGCAAAAACATTTCGACGATACGAAAATCAAAACAAAGACTAAAAAATACTTACAATCCCTTCAACCACTTTATACGCTCTTGCTTAGAAAGAAACAGCAAATGGAGCAAGCTTCTATTTTGGCTGAAGGCTTAGCTACCGGCAAAAACATCCATCATTTATTAGAGCATTTTCAAAATACGCACAAGAATATTCCGCCTGTATTGCTTTACCAAGAAACACCTTCAGGGATAAAGGAAAATGTTGACAAAAAAGAAAACAAAGCCAACTCAACACCAAAAATAAAACCCGAAGACACCAAAACCATAAGTTTAAAATTGTTTTTGGAAGGCAAAGACATAGCTTCTATTGCTACTGCTCGCAATTTAGTTCGTAGCACGATTGAAGGTCATTTACTACATTTCATCCCTACCGGAGAAGTATTATTAAGCCAATTAGTTAGTCCGGAAAAAGAAATGATTATACGGGCAGCCATCAATAAAGCTCCTAATGAAAAATCAAGTGCTATCAGAGAATTAACCGGTGAAGCTTGCAGCTTCTCGGAAATTAAAGCCGTCATAGCACAAGTTGAAGCTGAAAAAAATGCAACAAAAGGAGAAGTTGAAGAACAAGCATCGTAAATTTGCAACGATTAAATATTACTTCTATGAAATCAAAGCTATTATTAGCATCAGGCATCTTACTCCTTGCCTCTTGTGTTCGAGTAGAAAATCGTAGCCTTCAATCTTATTTGGTAGGCAATTGGCAACTAAAATCTATGGGATCTGACCTAAACGGAAATGGCACATTAGATAGCAATGAAGTGCAAATGATCATGCCAGATTCACTGGGGTTATTTACCACTTTTCAAGCTGATGGAAAAGGGGTAGCCAACATTAAGATCAGTAAATTCAACCTTAGTTCTGAATTTCGATGGAAAGTAGATGAAGTGACCAAAACAGTAACAATAGTTTCAGACTCAACTCAACTCCTTTCAGCTTTATGCACCACTCAAGGAGTTTATGATATGACCTTAGCAATGCAAAATGGTTCTTCTTCTCCAATAGGGAAAACATTATTGAAATACCACAGAAAATAATCGAGCATTTGAACTAAAAAAGCCCCATTCAATTGTGAACGGGGCTTTTTTGATTTCCAATCATTTTATTGCTTTAAAATGTCGCGAGAGATCACCAATTTTTGAATTTCGCTGGTGCCTTCACCAATAGTGCAAAGTTTGCTATCGCGATAAAATTTCTCAACAGGAAAATCTTTGGTATAGCCATATCCACCAAATATTTGAACTGCTTCGGTAGAAACCTGTACCGCAACCTCAGAAGCATAATATTTAGCCATAGCCGACTCTTTAGTCATGGGCACGTGCCTATTTTTCATATCGGCAGCTTGATAAATAAGCAATTCTGCAACTTCAATTTTGGTAGCCATGTCAGCCAGCTTAAATGCGATTGCCTGAAAGTTTGCAATAGGTTGGTCAAACTGATGGCGTTCTTTGGCATACTGTAAAGAAGCCTCATAGGCACCTTTGGCAATTCCTAAAGACAAAGCTGCAATAGAAATTCTTCCACCATCCAAAACTTTCATGGCTTGCTTGAAACCTTCCCCAATTTCACCCATTCGTTGTGCATCTGAAATGCGACAATTATCAAAAACCAGCTCGGCAGTTTCTGAAGCTCTCATTCCAAGTTTATTTTCTTTTTTTCCTGCAGAAAATCCCGGCGTACCGCGTTCTACAATAAAAGCAGTAACATTATTTTTTGCACGAGGTTCTCCGGTACGAGCAAGCACAACAGCTACATTTCCGGTAATGCCGTGTGTGATCCAGTTTTTCGTTCCGTTTAATATCCAATCATTACCTTCTCGAGTAGCTACACAGCGCATGTTTCCGGCATCGCTTCCGGTGTTTGCCTCCGTCAATCCCCAAGCACCAATCCATTCACCGGACGCTAATTTGGGAAGGTATTTACTTTTCTGCTCTTCACTTCCGAAATAAAGAATGTGTCCTGTACAAAGTGAATTATGAGCCGCTACAGACAATCCTATTGATCCGCATACTTTAGCTATTTCACTAACTACGGTAACATATTCAAAATAGCTAAGCCCGGAACCACCATATTCTGTCGGCACCAATACGCCCATCAATCCCAATGCTCCCATTTGATGAAAGAGATCAACCGGAAATTTTTGGGATTCATCCCATTCCATCATTTGCGGACGAATATGCTTGTTGGCAAATTCCTTTATCATTCCTGCAATTTCAACCTGCGTATCTGTATGTTTGAAATCCATATCAATTGTTATTCGAGTACGAAATAGGGCGCAATTTTACGATAAATTTCTTCATTCATCAATGGAACCTGTCGAAGTTGTTCTATTTCTGTATAATGTCCCAGCCCATCTCTATATAAAATTATATGTTGCGCCATCTTTTCTCCGATATAAGGATGCGATTTTAGTTCATGTAAAGTTGCTGTATTAAGCCTTATAC
>JAFDXP010000094.1 GCA_018267875.1 Bacteroidota bacterium
ACCAAAAATAATCAATTCTGCTTCTGCCTTTTATGTTGGTCTGCTTGATGCGAGTTTAGGAACAGCATTAAAATTAGATACAATAGTCCCCAATATTTTAGGAACATTTGCCAACATTGCGATTGACAAAAATAGCAATGTATATATTGGTGGCTCATTTGCCAATCAGATAACATTTGGAAGCACAACGCTTCAAAAATTAAACACCAATCCAAACCCTAGTTATAATGATTTTTTTATCGCTAAATATCAAAATGCTCCGTGCAACTGCAACCTGCTTCAACCGGAGTTTACCCTTACCCCATCACCAGGAGGACAAAACTATAAAGCAACCTATACGGGAGATATGCCCTATACGTCTATAAAGTGGACTTTTGGTGATGGCACAACCGTTAACGGTGCAAGTAGTCCTTCTCATACCTATCTATCAAAAGGAAATTTCCCTATTTGTGTTACGGTCGTGAACGGTTGTGGCAGCAATTCTATTTGCCACTGGGTAACTAATACTACATTGGGTATAAACGATCCGAAAAACACCGAAAAAATGGAAGTATTTCCCAATCCAGCAACAGATGAGATCACCCTTAAAAACGCACCTTCTGATGCCACTTTAGAAATTTATAACCTTCAGGGTCAGCGGGTTTCTACACTTTGGCTCAACGGGAAAGGGGATAAAATTTCTGTATCAACTTTAGCATCCGGTTTTTATTTTCTTCAAGTAACAGATCAAAATGGAGGACGGCAAATAGTCAAATTTTTGAAGCAATAATTGCAGTATAAATATTTCATAATAGAAGAGGCTGTATTCAATATTAGAAACAGCCTCTTTTTTATTTTAAATTTGATATTAATGTCAAATGATTTATGAATAAAGTTTTACAGTATGATATTTTTATAAAATTCAGTCTTACTTTCAGGCTATAATTACCATTTATATAACATATATGCAACAAATTCTGTTGTCTGTTATTTTGATAATGATAAATAAATTCGCATTTATCAGTTGCTAAAATATATTTTGAAGAAATAATTGATTTTGTCAATTTTTTTTACTTTAGTAGTTGAAAACAGTAATAAGTTGTCCCATTCTCACGAAAGAAAAGAAAAAATATGCCTCAACTGTGGTACCGCGCTTATAGATCGCTATTGCCAATATTGTGGACAAGAAAATGTTGAGCCAAAAGAAAGTTTGTGGCATTTATTAGGACATGTATTTAATGATATAACTCATTTTGATGGAAAGTTTTTCAGCACTATAAAATTGTTGATTACCAAACCTGGTTTCCTTTCAGAAGAATATGTAGAAGGTAGAAGAGTTCGTTATTTACATCCGGTTCGTATGTATTTGTTTCTATCTTTTGTGCTTTTTTTATTAGCATTCAGTATTCAAAATAATCAACACGTTATTTCTGATACAAGTAAAAAGGATACAGCACACAATAATCCAAATACTATATCTTTTGTAGTTCCTAAAGCTACAGATTCAATTAAAAAGGATAGAGAAGCTAAAACTGTTGCAGAATATGATTCTATACAAAGTCATATTAAACCAAATTTAAGAGATGGTTGGCTGAAACATGCACTCGTGAGACGAAAAATTGCCTCACTCGAATATGCCGAAAAACGCCCTTCAATCTGGATAGATGAAAGCACAAATATTTTTAAGCATTCACTGCCTAAAATGCTTTTTATTTCCGTACCCTTATTTGCTACTCTATTGTGGCTTTTATATATTCGAAAACGAAAAAAATATTATTTTGTAGCTCATGGTGTATTTGCCATGCATTTATATTGCGCTATGTATTTATTTCTAATTTTCATAACGCCATTTGACCTCACAGATAATTCTATATTAAGCTTTATCGAAAATTTGTTAATTGTAACAATACCTTTTGTTTATTTATTTTTAGCAATGCGACGATTTTATAAGCAATCCATAGGAAAGACTTTGTTGAAAATGGCATTACTCACGGCTCTTTCTTTTGCTATGTTTGTAATATTATTTTCATTCTTCTTTTTAAATGCTATTTTATCGGTCGGAACAACACATGTTTAATTGTAAATAATATAAAACATATAACATATTAAATTATCGTGTTCGTTAAGAATTGGAAAGTCAAATCAATGTAGTTGTACTAACAAAAAATTAAGCAAAGAGGTAAAATTGTACCTTTGAAAAAAAACTTTAGCTTAAATCTGAGATAAATACAATTGCGTTTAGCTTCATTGCCTATAAAGCTATAATTGAAGAATCAAAATTAATTTCCCCTACTTATTTTTATCAAATGAGCAGAATCAAAATAAAAAATTTTGGACCAATCAAAGAGGGTTTTACAAGCAATGACGGTTGGATTGACATAAAAAAGGTTACTGTTTTTATCGGCAATCAAGGTGCGGGTAAAAGCACAGTCGCAAAATTAATTTCTACTTTTACATGGATTGAAAAAGCTCTTGTCAGAGGCGATTACAATAAAAAATGGTTTGAGCGAAAAAACAAACTTAAAAACCAATATCTAAACTATCATCGCCTTGAAAATTACTTCAGAATAAATGGAGTTGATAAAACTGTGCTTGAATATGAAGGAGATGCGTTTTCTATTGTTTATGAAAATGGCTCTTTGACAATCAGCGAAATGCATAACAAGGAGTACCCACTTCCACAAATTATGTATGTGCCTGCCGAAAGAAATTTTATTACTTACGTTAAAACGCCAAAGGAATTAAAACTTTCATCTGATACGTTAAAGGAATTTCTGACAGAGTTTGACAACGCAAAAAATGAAATGAAAGGTTTGGAAAATCTACCTGTAAATAATGTTGATGTAGAATACGACAAACTGAATGGCACTTTGAACCTAAAAGGAGAAGGCTACAAAGTGAAATTAACCGAAGCATCCAGCGGTTTTCAATCTCTTGTTCCGTTGTATTTAGTTTCAAGTTATTTGGCTAAATCTGTAAAAAAACAAAGCGAAACAAACAAAGAAATGATGAGCAGTGATGAAATGCAACGTTTCAAAAAAGGTGTTGAAGAAATTTGGAACAATAACAACTTAACTGACGAACAAAAAAGAGTTGCCTTGTCCGTTCTTTCAGCCAAATTCAATAAGACAGCTTTCATAAATATTGTAGAAGAACCCGAACAAAATCTTTTCCCAACTTCGCAATGGCATATGTTACAAAGTTTATTGAAATGTAATTCAATGAACAAAGGCAACAAACTAATTTTGACGACACACAGTCCGTATATTATCAATTATTTAAGCATTGCCATTCAAGCCGAATATTTGGATAATAAAATCAGAAAATCATCAAATAAAGATATTTTATTGACCAAATTGTATCAGTTCGTTCCAAAAGATTCATTGATTCCTGCCAACAATGTAGTTGTATATCAGTTAGACGAAAAAGATGGGAGCATTAAAAAATTAGAAACTATTGACGGGATACCTTCCGACAAAAATTTCCTAAACGACACATTAGCGGAAAGCAACTTGCTTTTTGATTCTTTACTTGAAATTGAGCAAGAGTTATGAGCGTGAATTTTTTTGAAACAAACTGCAAAGAATCTTCAAGAAACGAAAAGCAGTTTGGAATATGTGATGACCAAAACGGAACAAAAGCATACACAGACACAGCAGATGATACAAAATGGATTGTAAAAGTTACAAATGACGATGAAATTGACATCTCATTTACAGCCATAGACAATTGCATAATCGTTTATAAAGCAGGAACAAAGGAAAAAGAAAGTTCTTGTGACGGTATGCTGACTTTTACTGAAAGTTTGTATTTAGTGGAGTTGAAAAAACAAAGTACAGGCGGTTGGATTTCCGATGCAAAGGGACAATTAGAAAACACGATAAAGTTGATTTCAGAAAATCACGACCTTTCTAATTTTCGCTATAAAAAAGCTTTTGCGTGTAACAGAAAGCACCCAAATTTTACCGTGATTGACACAGCCGAAAGAAAAGCCTTTTTTGAAAGAACAAGTGGTTTCAGGATTGACGTGCAGGCAGAAATTAAAATCAAATAAACAAAATGTAAGACTAAATTTTGACAAATATACATAATATAATAAACATTGTGTTATGTTTTTTAAATTATTATCAATAAAGATAAACTTAGCTAAATTGGATCCACATCAAAAACAAAAATTACACTGCCAAAACTACGTTGACTGATTATTTTTTGTTGAGTAGCTTGAAGTTTTTGTTTAACCTGAGCTAAGATTGTTGCATTTCTATGGCATTTTAGCCAAACTTCGTAGATGTATTGATTTCTTATTCGACTTACTAAGGCAGGAGCTGGTCCAGCAACGATAATACCTTCCATTCCTTGCAGCGCCTGTGCTAATTCTGTAGCGGCCTCCATGGATTTTATTTCGTCCTTGTGTTTAACAGCTATTTTTATAAGACGCGTAAAAGGAGGATACCCTAAATGTGCACGGAATGTAATTTCATGTTTATAAAGTGCCTGAAGATTGTGTTCTTTTACCCACTGTAAAACAGGGTGAGTTATGTTATATGCTTGAATCAACACTTGGCCTTTTCCGTCAGCTCGACCGGCACGCCCGCTTACTTGTTCCATAAGCTGGAATGCACGTTCATTTACTCGAAAATCAGGGAAACTGAGCAGGCTATCAGCGTTTAGGATGCCTACTAAGGCTACATTGGCAAAATCTAAGCCTTTTACAACCATTTGCGTTCCTACCAGAATATCAACTTTTCGCTTTTCTATTTTTTCCAATAAATCATTGATCGTATTTTTCCCTCGCATACTATCTACATCCATTCTTGCTACGGTAGCTTGTGGAAAAATCTGTTTTACCTCCTCTTCAATTTTTTCAGTGCCAAATGTTTTGCTTTGCAGGCGATTGCTTCCACAAGAAGCACATGTATGTAAGGGAGCAGCTTTCAGTCCGCAATAATGGCAATGCAGCTTATCAGAGCTTTTATGATACGTTAATGAAACAGAACAATTCTTGCATTGTGGAACCCATCCACATACTAAACACAACTGAAAAGGTGCATAACCACGGCGGTTTTGAAAAAGAATGATCTGCTTTTGATGCTGTAAGGATGTAGTCATTGCTTCGATCAATTTAGGGGTCATCATCTTGATCCCTTGTGATTTTAGCACCTCGGTAGATTTCGCTTCAACAATTTCTATGGTAGGCATTTTCACGCCCTGATACCGCTCTGATAATCGCACATAACCATATTTTTCTTGTTCGGCATTGTATAAGCTCTCCACAGAAGGTGTAGCAGAACCTAAAATAACTTTTCCCTGATATAGTGAAGCAAGAAAGATAGCTGCATCTCTTGCATGAAAACGAGGCGACGGGTCTTTTTGTTTGTAAGAAGCATCATGTTCTTCATCTACCACAATCAAACCTAACGATGAAAACGGCAACCATAATGCAGATCGCGGTCCAACCACAATTTGATATTGCCCCTTCCTTACCTTTTCCCAAATTTCAATCCGTTCATTATTACTAAATCGAGAATGATATACTCCGAGCTTATCACCAAAAAAGCCAAGCAGACGCTTCATGAGCTGAGTGGTAAGGGCTATTTCTGGTAATAAGAATAAAGCTTGTTTTCCTTCTTGAAGGCACGATTGAATATTTTTAACATATATTAGGGTTTTGCCACTACTGGTTACACCTTCCAACAACACTACATTTTTTTGGAGAAGGCTTTCAGATAAGGTTTCAAAAGCGTGTTTCTGTGCAGTGCTTAAAACAAATTCTTGAGACGAAATGTTTTGTTTGAAAAGTAACCGATCAACCTCCATTTCTTCTACATCAAAAATGCCTTTTTCTACCATCATCTTTAGCACAACAGCACTTACCTGGGTGCGCTCCAAAAGCTCTTTTTGAAGAACAAATTGATTGCCATGCGAGAGTTGCATATAGCCAAGTAAAAGTGCTTCTTGTTTAGGTGCTTTGGCAAAACTGTTAAACAGGCGACTTAAAGCTTCTTCATTTTTATGATAGGCAATTGCTAACGAAATAAACTTTTCCTTTTTGGGTTTGTAGGTTGGTTCTAATTCATCCTTAATCAATACCGCTTGTTGCTCAATCAATTCCTCAACAACTTGTGCAAAGGCTCTGGCACCAACAATACCGCGTAATTCATTAAGGGTAATTTCATTTTTTAATTGTAAGGTTGCAACGGCAAGTTCTGCTTCCGGCGACCAATTCACTTCATAATCTGGGCTAAGCCATACTAATCGTGTTTCGGCTGCCAGTTTTAAATGTGCCGGCAGGGCAGCCTGCATTACTTCGCCGGGCGAGGCAAGGTAATATTCACCAACCCATTGCCAAAACCTAAGTTGATTTTCTGAAATCGAAGGTTGATTTTCCAGAATGCTTTTAATAGGCTTAATTTGAAAAGCATCCGGTTGGTGGTTATGCAAATCGGCAACTACACCTGCATACAGTTTGTTTTTGCCTAAGGCAACTTCCACACGCATTCCGATCTGCAAAACATCTTGCATTTCAAGAGGTATGCCATAGGTGAGCGTTTTGGGTAAATTAAGAGGTAAAATAACCTCAGCAAAACGAAACATCTTACAAAAGTAACAAGTTGTTAGAGTATAGCGTGTAAAAACCCATTCTATGAAAAGCTAAAATCACGGCAGGGAAATTGGTAGCTTTGCGCTTTCTTTTTTTATTTATGTCAGTTACCAACACGCACACGCCGCAAGAAGCAACGTTAGAACAAGCCATAAAATTGGGTTTACGCGAAGAAGAATTTGAGCAGATAAAGCAAATCTTGGGTCGTGTTCCCAATTTCAATGAAGTAGCGATGTATTCGGTTATGTGGAGCGAGCATTGCAGCTACAAAAATTCTATTAAATGGTTGAAAACTTTGCCTCGTGATGGGGAAAGATTATTAGTAAAAGCCGGAGAGGAAAATGCGGGATTAGTAGATATTGGCGACGGTTGGGGATGTGTATTTAAAATAGAAAGCCACAATCATCCCAGTGCCATAGAACCTTTTCAGGGAGCGGCAACCGGTGTGGGTGGCATACATCGAGACATCTTTACTATGGGTGCTCGTCCGATAGCTGCACTCAATTCTTTGCGCTTTGGAAAGTTGGATAATCCTAAAACAAAATGGCTATTGAAAGGCGTTGTGAAAGGGATTGGTCACTATGGTAATTGCTTTGGTGTACCAACGATTGGCGGCGAGATATATTTTGAGCATTGCTACCAAACCAATCCACTTGTCAATGCCATGAGTGTAGGCGTGATAAAAGCCGGGAAAATGGTAAGTGCCACCAGTTATGGAGCCGGAAATCCGGTATTTATTGTGGGTGCCAGCACGGGAAAAGATGGAATTGGCGGAGCTTCTTTTGCTTCGGCAGATATTAGTGAAGATAGCGTGAATGACTTGCCGGCCGTTCAAGTAGGTGATCCTTTTGAAGAAAAGAAATTATTAGAAGCTTGTTTAGAAGCCGTTGAAACTGGTGCTCTTGTAGGGATGCAAGATATGGGTGCTGCCGGAATCACTTGCTCAACCAGTGAAATGAGTGCTAAGGGTGAACACGGAATGATTATTCACTTAGATAAAGTTCCTATTCGACAAGCCAATATGAAACCCTGGGAAATGCTACTGAGCGAAAGCCAGGAAAGAATGTTGATTGTGGTCAAAAAAGGTAGGGAAGTAGAAATTGAAAAAGTTTTTGAAAAATGGGATATTCACTGTGTACAGATAGGAACCGTAACGGCAGAAAAGACGTTGAAGTACTATATGGGAGATATACTCATTGCCGAAGTGCCTGCTGAAAGTTTGGTGTTGGGTGGCGGTGCGCCTGTTTATGAACGTGAGTATGCTGAACCAAAATACTTTGAAGAAATCAAACAGTTTGATGCATCCAACATTTCGCAACCGGCAGATTTAACAGCTATCGCTTTCGATTTGATCAAGTTGCCAAACATTGCTAGCAAACGTTGGGTTTATGAACAATACGACAGCATGGTCGGTACCGGAAATACACACACAAATGAACCAAGTGATGCACCGGTTGTTAGAGTTCATGGAACTCAAAAAGCATTAGCCTGTACTACCGATTGCAATAGTCGTTATGTTTATGCCGATCCTTACAAAGGCGGTATGATGGCAGTAAGTGAAGCAGCCAGAAATATTGTTTGTAGCGGCGGAACCCCCGTTGCTATTACAAACTGTTTAAACTTTGGGAACCCCTACAACCCCGAAGTGTATTATCAGTTTGTTCATGCTATCAAAGGAATGGGTGAAGCTTGTAAAAAATTAGGAACACCGGTTACAGGTGGTAACGTAAGTTTTTATAACCAAAGTGAAGAAGGTCCAGTTTATCCTACTCCAACCATAGGAATGGTAGGGATTTTAGATTCGGTTGATCAAAAAATGACCATGTTCTTCAAAGAAGAAGGTGATTTGATTTATCTGTTGGGAACACAACACAATGACATTAATTGCTCGGAATACTTGCACCATATCATCGGTGTAAAGCAAAGTCCCGCGCCTCATTTTGACATGGAGGAAGAATTTCTGCTTCAAGAAACCGTAATCGAATTGTGTAGTAAAAAATCAATTGATTCTGCACATGATTTATCAGAAGGTGGATTGTTTGTAGCTCTGATTGAAAGTTGCATGGCTAAAAATATGGGCTTCGAAATAACTGCTGACTACAAAATTCGTAAAGATGCTTACTTGTTTGGTGAAGCGCAAAGTCGCGTAGTTGTGAGCGTAAAACCGGCTAAGCAAAAATCTTTTGAAGCGTCCTTAGGAAAACAACCATTTTCAAAAATAGGAATTGTAAAAGCCAATGGTCAAGTGCGAATTGATGATAGCAACTGGGGGCACATCAGCGATTGGAAAAAAGCGTATGATACAGCAATAGAGCAACTTTTGGCGTAATAAAGAAGGAGTTGAATAAAATAGAGGCTGTCTTTGGGCAGCCTCTATTTTAAGAATTGATTCAATCGTATTGGTTACAATTTTACAAACTTAATTACTTGTGTTTTGCTGTCTGCCGTGAAAACCATATAGTATTCTCCAGTAGGCAAATGGGCCACATCAAGAAAACTTTGTTTAGCACCGGAAGCCACATTTTGAGTAAACAGTTTACGACCATCTAAACCGATTATACTAACGTTTGCCTGGTCAAAAGTAAATGAATGTCTTACTGTCAATAATGTTGTAGCAGGAATTGGCGAAGCTGAAATAATTTGTGATGAAGGCTGTATGATCGAAACCATTTTACTATATACAAAGTCGCCATTCAGATCCACCATTTTGAGCCGATAAAAAGATACATTATTGCGTTGTTTATCAGTATATAAATAACGGTATCCACTCAGGTTGTTTTGTGCATTGATGGTTGCAATTTTCTCAAAGGATTGTGCATCATTACTGAACTCTAATTCAAAATGGCTGGCATTTTGTTCTGTACCAGTAGCCCATGCTAAGTTTACTTTTCCATCAGCAGCTTTTGCATCAAAAGAAACTAAGTGAGTAAACAAAGCGGTACTCCAACTGGTAGCTACGGTGATAGCGTCCACCTCTACAACTGGTGTGGTACGGTCAGACTGGCGCAGGTACATTCTTCCTATATCCGAAACATCTGTACCGGTATTGGTAACAGTGAGTGTTGGGGTCGGCTGAGTGCTAAAAGGAGTAGCTGGATTAACCCACAATTTGATCACATCATTACTAACACCGCTTACAAAATCATAAGACAAAACCAACAAAAAATTATTGGAAGCCACATAATCACTCGACCACGAAATAGAAGTAGTAGAGCCATAATTGATACCAAAATTGACATTGCCCGCGGCAGATCCCTGACGAGCATATAAACGATAGGGGTATGAATTGGCTGTGGCGTAAGGTGAAAGTCCTATAAAATAGTTGCTCGGTGAGTTAGAAATATTAGATGGCATTGAACTCAAACTGTCTGTATTAAACTTTAAAACAAAGGCCATATACACAGATCCACTGTTTTGAGCTGCCGGAAATTGACGAGATATATCTTCTAAATTAGAAACAGGGAAATTGGTCAGTACCGCTCTTCCGCTTGATGCCACCGGAGACGTAACATAGCCACTGTAGGTAAGATTTCCAGTTACGCACTGAATAACAGAATTGTTATTTGAAGGGATTTGTGTCCAAGCACCATTACTCGTATTGGCACCACTATTTGTTGCGGATAGCTGTCCGGCTGCATAATTAAAATCTTCTGTTAAGATTTGAGATTTAGCTATTAATCCTACAAAAAGTAAAAAAAGGAGGGTAGTTGTTTTTTTCATAGACATTTCTTTGATGCAAAAGTAACAGCATAATATCGAAAAATGCAAATTCAAATACTTTCCCTAACGCAAAAATAAAATAAGCAATTTTACGAACATCTTGCAAGCTGTTTGCTTCAAAAAAAAATGAAGGTTTTTACATGGAAAAATTAAGTGCATCTTGGAGAACTTCCTTTTATTCTATCCTTGCTTGCTTGCTGATTGCACTCAGTTTTTTTCAATATCGTAATTGGAGTATTCCACACAATCGCCCATTGGTTGTAACTACTTGGGATGCTTTCGGATATTATGCTTATTTACCTTCTTTTTTTATTTATAAAGATGCCAAAAGCCTTTCCTGGATTGATTCTGTAGATCGAAAATATCATGTAACCGGAGGTGATGGTTGGCAAGCAGAAAAGTTAAAAAACGGCAATTATACTTTTAAATACTTAGGTGGTGTTGCCCTCATGCAAATGCCATTATTTTTTGTAGGTCATTGGTTTGCACAATTATTTCATTACCCACAAGATGGCTTTTCACCCCCTTATCAATATGCCATTAGTTATGGAGCAATTTTATACTGCTTATTAGGCTTACTCATTCTTAGGCGAACGCTACTTTCCTACTTTAATGATGTTATAGTTGCACTCACACTTTTGCTCATAGCTCTTGCAACCAATTTGATGCAATATGCTGCGGACGATAACGGACAAAGTCATGTTTATATTTTTTTGCTCTACGCTATAATCTTGGCTGCATCTCATGCTTGGCACAAAAAGCCCAAAGCCTTATTAGCCTTGATAATAGGTTATATTGTAGGGCTGGCAACTATGAGCCGTCCTACAGAAGCTATCATGTTCTTGATACCCTTATTGTGGAACACAAACGGAAAATCAGTTGCTCTGGGAAAGTGGCAATTAGTAAGACGAAATCAAAGTCATATTTATATAGCATTGTTGGGTGGCATTTTGGGCATCTTACCTCAACTTATTTATTGGAAATATTCAACTGGATCGTTTATTTATGATGTAGGCAGCAAATGGGTTTTTCTTAACCCTTGGTTTCGTGTACTTTTTGGCTGGGAAAAAGGTTGGTTTATTTATACTCCAATAACTATCTTCTTTGTAATCGGGTTGTTTTTTCTAAAAAAATTCCCTTTCAAAAATGCCATTCTTTGGTTTTGTGTGCTTAATATTTGGATCATTATTTCTTGGGACGATTGGCGATATGGCGGATCCTATTCTACACGTGCATTGGTACAGAGCTATCCGGTTTTTGCTTTTGCTTTTGCTGCATTTTTGAATCAAGTCTTTCTGGGTCGTTGGCGTTATGTTGCGCTTCCAGTAGGCATTTTTCTGGTGTTGATCAACATTTTTCAAACCAAACAATATCATCTCAATATACTTCACTACAACGACATGAATAGGCGTTACTATGGTCGGATATTTTTGAACCCAAACCCACAGCCAGAAGACATGAGTTTGCTTGATAACAATGACTTTCTTTACGATGAATGGAATTTTGAAAAAGAAAAATTCATTCTACTTACAAAGGATACAACTGTCATAGTTAAGCCCCAATTGCCAACCCTCATCGCAACTCAGCCCATAAAAATAGAAGGCGGAGATTGGATAAAAATTGAAACCATCATTGAATCTCAAAGCGAACTATGGAATAGTTATTGGGTTGTAGTTTTAAAATCAAAAAACTCTTCAAAAGTAGCTCGGGCAAGGCTTTCCAATCCATTAGTACAAGCAAAAAAGAAGAATCGTTATGCTTTATACATGCAGGTGCCGCAGGGTTTTGATCAGGCACAGCTGTCTGTTTTCATTACCGCCTCTTCTCCGTTTTCTGGGTATGTATATCAAACCGGCATAACCTTGTTCAAGAAAAAAGAAGGCTAAAAAGCAAACCCCAAGCCTAATTCTGCAAATTCAGCTTGAGCATTATGGGCTTTTAAAAATACACCCACAGTGGCTTCCTTAATCAACCCCTTTTCATGCTGAGACAGATAAATATTAGCACCTAATTTTTCGTAGTAAGGGGAATTGGGCAATGCAGAGCGGCGTAAATACCAACCGAACTGCATTAAAATTCCTATCCGACCAAACAAAAATTCGTTTCCTATAAATAAAGCACTCTTCCAACTGTAATTTCTTTCATGCCCTGGTGCTACTTCATTATTTCTTAAAAAGGCATAAATCGCTTCATGATAAGAATAATCAATGCCGGCAATGACTTTATTTAGGTTATGGTATCGTTTACTTGTATAGATACTGGCAATATAGACGGGATATAATGCTCCGTCAGGCTCCTTGTCTTCGGTTGCAGAAAAGCCAAGACGAACATGAAAAAGCCACCTGTTGTTTAAATGAGATAAGGAGCGAATTGTTTTAGTAGGATTAACACTCACCGGAAAATATCGAAAGCCAAGGTGTGCGCCATATACATTAACACCCAGATTGGGAGAGCGAAATCCTCCGTTACTAATGTGAGAAAAGTTGCCACCTGCTTGAATATCCCAATGCTCGTTGACATGATATCGAATATCAGAACTGAGAATAGTGTAATTGTTTACATGGCTTCCAATAGCATTGTTGAGCGTGTCCCAAACTGGTGCCCTTTGATAGAATTTGCTTACATATCCAATACCAAAGCCGGCACGAAAAGTCCATTCAAATTTCTTTCCTTTTAGGATGGGCAACTGAATAAAAGGATAAGCAGAATAGCATTTCCCATAAACAGAATCAATACCATAATTAGTATAAGCAAAACCAAATCCTACTAAAGGAAAATTTCTACGTTGCTGCCATTCCTTTCGCCCATTTGTTTGAACTAAGTAGTTTAATTCAACTACTGTTGCCAATGAAGGTAATGGTGCTTTAAAGTTCTTGGTGTGTTTGAAGATTTTGCCACCACAAAAATTGACTTCAAATCCTTGTCCCGCACCTTTTGAGGTAGGCTGAGAATAGGCAACTTGAACAAAGCAAAAATTCAATAGGAAAAATATATACCGAATCATTTTAACGCCGAAAAATACAACAACTAATTAATGCTGTTCTGGTCTTTAAAGACTGTATCTTCGTTTTCATTAATCGTATTTATTCATACATGCGCCGGTTAGCTGCACTTTTATTTCGCTCATTTATTCAAGGCTTATTGATTCTAAGCCCTATTGCACTGACAGCCTACGTTATCTATGTGATTTTTGATGGTGTTGATCGTTTAATACCTTGGGTGCCTCGAGGATTAGGGTTTGTTATTATCATTAGCACCCTTACAATTATCGGCTATACCGGTACACGGTTTTTTTTCGGCAGACTTCTATTTGATGCTTTTGATTATTTGATGGATCATATTCCCGGAATTCGATTCATTTATTCTTCCATTAAAGATGTGATGGATTCTTTTGTGGGAGATAAAAAACGATTTAATAATCCGGTGTGGGTTTGCACCAACCTGAACCCTGAAGTGTGGCGAATTGGCTTTATGACACAGAAAGACTTAGCCTATCTTGGCATGAACGGAAAAGTAGCTGTCTATTTACCCCATTCTTATGCTATCTCTGGCTATGTAATAATTGTGGACGCAAAAAATGTACGCCAAGTAACAAAAATGAATGCAGCCGAAGCTATGAAATTTGCAGTGAGTGGGGGCATCACCACAACAGAAGAAGAAAAACATCTGCATCATGAAAGAAAGCATAAGCAACCATAAAATTTATTTGGGTGCTGGTCCCGCTGCCTTGCCTGCAATGGTTTTACAAGAAGCAAGCAAGGCAATAATCGAATTTCAAAATTCGGGTTTATCTATTTTAGAAATTCCGCATCGAGGTTCACTTGTTCAAAGCATATTAGATGAATCCAATATTTTAGTTCGTGAATTGTGCAACCTGACTGATGAATATGAAGTATTGTGGCTTCCGGGCGGAGGGAGAATGCAATTTTGTATGATTCCCATGAACTTTTTGGGAGATGATGAAACCGCAGGTTATGTTGACAGCGGTCATTGGGCGCATGATGCAATGAAATATGGCAGTCATTTTGGAAATGCTTTGTCTATTTGCAGCTCGAAAAATGTTGATTATTGTACGTTACCTATTTTCCCAACCTCAATTCCCAACCATTTAGCCTATCTGCATCTAACAACAAACAATACCATTTACGGCACTCAATGGCATACATTGCCTACACATAACACAACATTGATTGCCGACATGAGCAGCGATATATTTGGACTTCCTCGTAAGTTTAGCAACTTCGATATATTTTATGCAGTAGCACAAAAAAACCTCGGTGCAGCCGGCGTAACTTTGGTTGTGGTAAAAAGGGAAATGCTTGAAAAGACCAAACGTATTTTGCCTCCCATGCTCTGCTATGCCGCTCATGCCAAAAAACAGTCTGTGCTTAACACACCTCCAGTTTATGCAATTTATATTTCGTTGTTGATGCTGAGGTGGATTAAGCATAAATCACTATCTGTTTTGCACGAAGAAAACCTTAAAAAAGCAGCACTACTATATAATGAAATAGATAGAAACAACCTCTTTTATCCTCTTGTGACCAACGAATCAGACCGTAGCCTGATGAACGTATGCTTCCGAACAAAAGATGATAAAACTGCCATTGAATTTTCGGACTTTTGCACACACAATAACATTGCCGGAATTAAAGGACATCGAAGTGTAGGCGGATTTAGAGCATCGTTGTATAATGCTACCACATTGGAAAACGTTAAAACCTTAGTTGCCGTAATGCAAGAATTTGAAAGAATATATAGTTAACTAAACAGGCTCTCATTGCAATCAATGCAGTTGTAAGCCACTAAATTAAAGTATGGCCAAGATTATCCCCTTTAAAGGACTACGACCCCAAAAAAGTATTGCACCCCGATTGGCAACACTGCCTTATGATGTGGTGAGTGTAGAAGAAGCAAGGCAATATAAAAAAGAGCCTTTTCATTTTTACCACGTAACCCGATCTGAAATTGATTTAGCTGAAACTGTTGATGTTCATAGTTCACAAGTATATGAAAAGGCAAAGGAAAATTTGGATCAATTGATAGCTGAAAACATCATGGTTCAAGATAAAGAACCTTGCTATTATATCTATGAACTGATTATGGACGGTAGGTCTCAAACCGGTTTGATATGCGGATCTTCATGCGATGATTACTTTGAAGGCATTATCAAAAAGCACGAATTTACAAGACCGGAAAAAGAGTTGGATCGTATCAACCATATACGTACAACACGCGCTCAAACAGGCATAGTATTCCTAGCTTATCGAGATAATGAAGATGCCCAATCTATCATAAATGACTGGAAGGCTGAACACATGCCAACCTATGACTTTACTGCTGAAGATGGCATCAGGCATATCTTTTGGGTGATGGATGATTATGCTAAAGTAGCTAGTATAACTCGAGTTTTCAATGAAGAAGTAGATGCAACCTACATCGCAGATGGACACCATCGTGCAGCTTCTGCCGCTAAAGTGTGTACTGAAATGCGAAATGCAGGCATGTCAGTTACAGGCGACGAATCATTCAACTATTTCATCACAGCTATTTTTCCGGAAAGCCAACTAAAGATCATGGACTATAATCGGGTTGCAAAGGATCTAAATGGAATAAATGATCAAGATTTTCTCTCTGCTCTTCAAGAAAACTTTGATGTTTCTGAAGTTGGCAAAACAACCTACAAGCCACAGCAAGCACATGAATTCGGCATGTATTTATCTGGAACTTGGTATAAACTGACGGCAAAACCAACAGCCATTTCTAATGACCCAATCGGCATTTTAGATGTAACCATCTTGCAAGATAAAGTCTTATCAAAAATACTTGGAATTAACGACCCGCGCACGGATAAGCGAATAGATTTTGTTGGCGGGATTCGTGGATTGGGTGAATTAGAAAAGCGTGTTAACGAAGGGAATATGGTGGTTGCTTTTTCTTGCTTTCCAGTAAGTATCCAACAACTATTTGACATCGCAGACAGTGGAAATGTAATGCCTCCCAAAAGCACTTGGTTTGAACCCAAACTCCGTGATGGGCTTGTGGTTTACCTAATTTAACCGAAATAAATCTTCCTTCTTTCACCAGCACAAAAACAACTATTATGGAATATAGAAGAATGGGCAAAACGGGACTCCAACTCAGTGCCCTCTCTTTAGGGTCTTGGGTAACATTTGGCAAACAAGTGGACGATAAGATTTCTGATGAATTGATGGGCATAGCTCATGAAAATGGCATCAATTTCTTCGACAATGCCGAAGTATATTCTCGAAGCGAATCGGAAAAAATGATGGGGCGTATTCTGAAAAAGAAAAATTGGAATCGAAGCAGTTATCTTGTTTCCAGCAAAGTATTTTTTGGTTGGCATGGACCCGAAAACAAACCCAATGAAAAAGGACTAAGTCGAAAACATATTGTTGAAGCCTGCCACGAAGCTTTAGAACGATTTCAACTTTCTTATCTCGATCTATACTACTGTCACCGCCCCGATAAAAACACGCCAATGGAAGAGGTTGTTCGAACCATGAACACACTCATACAACAGGGCAAGATTTTATATTGGGGAACCAGTGAATGGAGTGCTGCTGAAATTGTAGAAGCTCACATGATAGCCCGTCAATTGGGGTTAGAACCGCCTGCAGTGGAACAACCTCAATACAATCTATTCGAACGGTATAAAATGGAAGTGGATTACTATACAATCTTTCGAAATCTTGGCATGGGTACAACCATCTGGAGTCCACTTGCCTCCGGTTTGTTATCCGGAAAATACAATAATGGAATTCCAACTGATTCTCGAATGGGACTGGAAGGATTTAGCTGGTTGCGTGATAAAACATTGAATGAAGATCGCATAGAAAGGGTAAAAAAACTGAGTGCCTTAGCCCAAGAATTAGAATCAACACCTGCTTGTTTGTCTATCGCTTGGTGTCTGAAAAATCCAAACGTAACCAGTGCCATTTTGGGAGCTTCAAAACCTCAACAGCTTCAAGATAATTTTAAGTCGCTTGATGTGTTGACTAAACTAACAGAAGATGTGATGGAGAAAATAGAAACCATCATGCAAACCAAACCAGTTCTTCCTGAATATTAACGCTGGATAACCGTGCTATCATTGGACGAAGGGGCAGATTGTACAAACATACGATCTGCCATTTTTTTATCGTGCCCATAAATGTCATCTCTAAAATTCAGCAATCCATCATTATCCACCCAAGCCGTGAAATAGGAAACAAAGACAGGTAGTGGATTTTTCAAGGTTACCCATTTTTCTTTGTGAAGATTCATCGCTGAATCTATTCTTTGTTCTGTCCATTCTGGTTGGTCTCGAAGTAAATATATAGCTAATTTCTTTGGCTCCGACAAGCGCATACAACCGTGACTGAATGCACGCTTTTCACGGCTAAAAAGGCTTTTTGCCGGTGTGTCATGGAAGTAAATATTATAATTGTTGGGGAATAAAAACTTGACACGACCTAATGAGTTTTTACCACCAGGCTTTTGTCTGATAATCGGTATGCTGCCGGACTTTCCGGTTATCTCCATATTATTTCGGGCAAGGTAATTGGGATTTCTACGCATTGCAGGCATAATCTCTTTTTTAACTATACTGCTTGGTACATTCCAGTAGGGGCTAAACACAATGTATTTCAAAATATCGTTGAAAATGACAGTGCCCGTTCCTTCTTTGCCCACAACAATATTCATGCTAAAAGCCTCTTTGTTATTTTCATAAACATGAAGCTTAAACTCAGGAATATTGGCAACAATCCGATTAGCAGCAGCCGTTTCAGGTAGCCACCTCATTCGTTCCATATTGATCAATATCTGTTCAATACGCAACTTTGCCGGCACATTCAACTCCTTTATCAATGACTCATTGATGATGCCGTCTTCACGAAAACCAAAACGCCGTTGTGCTGTTTTTACAGCTTGTTGCAGCGAAGAATCATACACTTTGGTTGAGTCATTTTGTGCAAGATCTCCACTAATAAACAATCGTTGTTTCAGCCATTCTATATCAGCATCTTCTACATCGGGTTTAATTGTCTTTTTACTTTCCCATAAAATGGGCTGCCAGCCTCCTTTATCAGCTATATTTCTAAAACGAATTAACTCCTTTTTTAGTGCTTGGTATTGCGCATTTACCGGTTCCCATTGTTCATTAAACTTCCCATTGTGGCTCACCATAGAATCCAACAATGCCAAGGCATCAATTTTCTTTCGGGGAATAAACCATTGGAGTTCTTCTGGATTAACTCTACCTGCATAAGCTACATTCGCAAAGATGAAAAATTGTCGAGTTAAGCTTAACTCCGTTTGAATGAGCGTGTTTTTGCTCATCTGTAAACTCGAATCAGCGCCAACAAACTCAGTCATCACTTTAGCCAATTTTTTATCAAATAGAAAGCTGTCTTTTGATAAAGAAATAAAGCTATTCAGCAAATTCCAAAATGAAAGCCCAGGCTCATTGAGCCCTGTTTTTGTAAACCATGCAAATTGATAGTTTCTACTGTTATAGAAACTACGAATATGCTGTGCATCAAAAGAGTCAAGATGTTCTGATTGGATAAACGTTTCCAATTTCATACTGTCCAGAAACAAGTCCGTAAAAGCATTTTCAGGTGTGATAGTCTGATCTCTTTGTGTAAAACGTTTTAATTTTTTGATGTTTTTTCCAGAATCATTTTTGCACGAAAAAAAGAAGCAACTGACTAATGCTAAAACTATACAAACACGAGGGGTCATGTAAAATAAATTGTTAGTTAAATGTAGTGCTTAATCATTTGTAAATCACAAAACTACTTGTCGGCTGCTATAGATATTGGAAAGAAACACCCTGTTTGCAAAATACTTGATTGTCAACAGACGAAAATCAAAACAGTTGTTGCTCGTCTTGTAATTTGTATTCCAGCGATTACTTCAAAAGCTGAAAAAATCAATCTTCTGAATTTGGGCTTGAGAATCATAGCTTTGAAATTTGCTTGTACTGCTATCTCTCGCCCAATTTGCGTTTTAGCTCTTCAAGTTGTTGCAATTGCTCAGCATTTAATCGGTTCTTTTCGTCAAGTGCTTTATCTTTTTCGTGTAGAATTTTTTCTTTTTCCTGAAGTGCTTTTAGGAATGCTTCCTCTCTATGTTCAAACATTGAATTTACTGTTCTCCACGCTTCTTGTTGATCTTCGATACGTTTGCGTTCGTCGGGGTCTGAACCGCTGTGATGTAAAATATCTGTCAAAATCTTAACGTCTTCCGTATCGGTTGGGTGAGGAAATTGTTTGATGATTTTTCGGTCATCAATGAAATTACTTTGTTCAAAAACACTCAATAGTTTGTCCAAGCGCGTTTGAAAGCGGTTAGTAATTCTATCTACTTGAACGATGTAGCTGTCGTGTGTCAGTTTTTCTACAAAGTCTGATTTCTTCTCTATTATGATTTTATTGATTAGGTATTTTTAGTTTCATTCTACACGGATGCAGGCGGTTTCAATTTCGGGATGCGTAAAACCGAGAATGTAAATCGTGGTAATTGGCAAAACTGTTTTTTCGTTTCTTATTTGGTCTTCTTTTTTGTATTGCTCGCCCAAATATCTACGAAAACGCATTAAATCAATTTGATTTTTTGCTTTTTGAATTTCGATTAAAACTTTTTTTGTATTCGCCTGTTTCTGTTTTTATGGTAGCGATAAAATCAACGCGGTAAATATTGATAGACAGGCGTTCTTTTAGTTTTGTGTCATGTATTGTTGCACTTTCGGGTCGTCTTGGTCTAAACCCTAACTCCGCTAAATTAGGTAGTCTATTTTTAGTTTTTTGAACAGGTCTGCATTTTTGGTTGTGATTTCAGATAGTTTCCATTGGCTGTTGATGTTGAGTTTATAAATAGATTTGCTGA
>JAFDXP010000009.1 GCA_018267875.1 Bacteroidota bacterium
ACCTGTGATTGTGAACACGTCTTCTACAGACATCAAGAAAGGTTGATCAATTGGACGAGGAGGCAATGGAATATATTCATCCACAGCAGCCATCAATTCTTCAACAGCAGCCACCCATTTTGGATCGCCGGCTAAAGCTCCAGTTGCAGAACCTTTGATGATAGGTGTATTGTCGCCGTCATATCCATTTTTGCTAAGCAATTCACGGATTTCCATTTCAACAAGATCCAAAATTTCAGGATCGTCAACCAAATCAACTTTGTTCATGAAAACCACCATGCGAGGTACGCCTACCTGACGACCTAATAGGATGTGTTCTCTTGTTTGTGGCATAGGACCATCGGTAGCCGCAACCACCAGAATAGCACCGTCCATTTGTGCAGCACCGGTAATCATGTTTTTTACATAGTCAGCGTGACCAGGACAGTCAACGTGTGCATAGTGGCGATTTACTGTTTCATACTCAACGTGTGCTGTGTTGATAGTGATACCACGCTCTTTTTCTTCAGGCGCCGCGTCAATCTCATCATATCCTTTCTTTTGCGCCATTCCCTTTGCTGCCAAGATTGTCGTAATCGCTGCAGTAAGGGTTGTTTTACCATGGTCAACGTGACCAATAGTACCAATGTTTACGTGGGGTTTTTCCCGCTTAAAGGTCTCTTTTGCCATTTTTTTATTGTTTTTAAGAGATTTATTTAATTGTTTGTTTTAAACTGATCTTGTGGAGCTGTTGAGCAGGATTGAACTGCCGACCTCTTCCTTACCAAGGAAGTGCTCTACCACTGAGCTACAACAGCAAATTCTGCATACTTAATTTAAGGGCGCAAATTTACGCAATAAAAAATTTATTTCCAATTTTTTTGATTTACCCAATTTTTTTTGGGATTTCTTTTTGATAACTATAATTATGAATGGACAATTTGATCGCCATAAACAAGATGATAATTATCCTTTACCGGAACAAAATAGGAAAGCCATTTGGCGAAGTGAAACGAATAAAAGTTCGTGAAAAGCACGATAAAAACAAGAGCGGGAGACGAGGCTCGAACCCGCGACCTACAGCTTGGAAGGCTGTCGCTCTACCAACTGAGCTACTCCCGCTTGTTTTGACTTTTCAAATAGGCAATATCAATATTCCAATATTTCGATATTGCATTCTTGGGTGGGCAGAGAAGGATTCGAACCTCCGAAGTCGAAAGACAGCAGATTTACAGTCTGCCCTCGTTGGCCACTTGAGTATCTGCCCAATTCAGTGAAAAATAAAAAATGGAAAGCTTCTTCAATCATTCCATTCAATCTTTTGACTAAGTCAAAGAGCCACTTGCCGGAATCGAACCAGCGACCTACTGATTACAAATCAGTTGCTCTACCAGCTGAGCTAAAGTGGCTTGTACACTTGCTTATAAAGAACTTCCCTTTTTTGTTTGGGATTGCAAAGGTAGATAACAAAATCACTTTTGCAAATTTTTTTGCGAAGTAGCCCAATTTTTTTTTTAGCCCATTTACTTTTTAGTATCCGCCTTATAATTGAAAATTGTTTCTAAAGAAACGGTTGCTTTTTTACTGTGATTGAGGATTGCCCACACACCGATTTCAAATAGACGGAAGTTGTACACGAAAACTGATACGATGAAAGGATGAAAATCCATGTTCTGCAATCTTTTTACGATGCTGAAGTGTGCCATATCCTTTATTGTGATGCCAGTCATATTGAGGGTATTGTTTGTGTAGATTCATCATGAATTCATCTCGGTGGGTCTTGGCTAAAATACTGGCTGCGGCAATAGAAGCATATTGTGCATCACCCTGAACAATAGTTTGATGCGGAATGCCAAAGTAAGGTGCAAAACGATTGCCATCAATCAAAAGTAATTCGGGGCGAATAATCAATTGATCAATAGCTTGGTGCATAGCACTAAAGGTAGCTTGCAAAATATTGATCCTGTCTATTTCTTGATGATCAACCATGGCTACAGCCCATGCAAGTGCTTTTTCTTCAATAATAGGTCGTAGCGTGTTTCTTTCCAGTTCGTTGAGTTGCTTGCTGTCGTTGATCAAAGGGTGTCTGAACGTTGTGGGTAAAATGACTGCAGCAGCACAAACAGGTCCTGCTAAGCATCCACGACCGGCTTCATCGCATCCGGCTTCAACAATTCCTTTCTTGAAAAAATATTTCATTTGAACGGTGCAAAAATAGGATTCATAGTATCATTCTAAGAACCATATTCCCTTTGTAAAAGAAATTAGTCGAAGATTTTTGACAGCCTGAGTGCCTTTTTACGCGCATAACTAATTGAATGCGGTTAGGCTTTTATAGAATTAAACTTACGCTTCATGTTCAAGCTGAATACCACTTTAAGGATAGCCTTTCTCGATACTCTTTTGAAACAAACAAATGGAGCTTCACTTGAAGATTGTACCTTTATCGGCTATTTGATTCATGTATGACGCGAAAAAATGAGCCTTCTTCTCGCTCCAATGGTGCCGGAAAAATGAGGAATGGTAAAGGTGCCGGCGAAAGGCCAACAGGAGATTTTCGAAAGAAACGAGAGGATAGATTGGGCGATAATGACAACGCGAAAAGCGATAAGGATCGTTCGTTCAAACGTGAATTTAAGCCCAGAAGTGAAGCCGGTGAGGGTTTTCGGAAAAAACGTGAAGATGGCGAAGGGAATAACAACAGAGAGCGAAGCGATAAGGATCGTTCGTTTAAACGTGAATTTAAACCCAGAAGTGAAGCAGTAAGAAAACATAGAGAAATAAAGCCTGAGTCGAACGATGCGCAAAACGACGGCGAACAAGGGTCATATTCTAAGGACGATAAAAAGCCACGTCGAGCATTTTCAAAAAACCGATCTGATCGAGAATTTGATAGGGATAATTTTCAACCGAGTAGGAAACAGTCGGATAGTGAAGATGGCGAAAGGAAAAAGCCGTTTGATCGAAATCGTTCACCAAGAATAGACAAGTCTAAATCTGATGGAGTACGGAATTTTAAACCCAATCGAAATTTTAATTCAGATCAAAAGGGGGATGATAAGCCAAATGCTAAAAACGGAAAATGGGAACAAAAAGATAGAAAGCCTCGATTCAAATCGCCTGAACAAACCGAGGCTGATGAAGTTACTTTTTCAAAAGGATTAGAAGAAACAGAACGTACCAAAAAATGGTATCCAGATTCGGAAACTAAAGAAATTAATGGAGCCATGACGCTCAACAAATACATTTCCCACAGTGGTGAATGTAGTCGTAGAGATGCAGCCGAAATGGTGAAACAAGGAAAAGTAAGAGTCAATGGAGAATTGGTTTTGGATCCAGGCTATAGGGTTTCTCCGGGTGACTCCGTAACGCTGCAAGGAAAGAAGATGACACCACAAAAAAACATGGTTTATATTCTGCTCAACAAGCCCAAAGGTTTTATTACAACTACAGAAGATCCTGAAGATCGAAAAACAGTGATGGACTTAGTGGCAAATGCAGAAGTAGATCGTTTGTTTCCTGTGGGAAGATTAGATAGAAATACCACTGGTGTATTGCTGCTTACCAATGATGGTACATTGGCAAATAAATTAACCCACCCAAGCTATAACGTCAAAAAAGTGTATCATGTTACACTCGATAAAAATCTTACTCGCACCGATTATGAGCAAATCGTAAAGGGGGTTGAGTTGGAAGACGGACGGGCTGAAGTAGATCAGGTAGCATATCTTGAAACCAGAAAGGAAATAGGATTAGAAATTCATAGCGGGAAAAACCGCATCGTTCGTCGGATTTTTGAATCCATGGGTTATGTGGTAGAAAAGCTGGATCGGGTAATGTATGCTGGATTGACCAAAAAGAATGTGTCGCGCGGTAAATGGCGCTTTCTCAACGAAAAAGAAGTGATCTTTTTAAAACATTTTAAAGGATAGTTTTATCAGCTTTTCAAAATAGAATTGTCGCGCTTCATGATAAGTTAATGAGCGCGACAATTTTTTCTAAATACACTTGATCGGTTAGGTCAAATTGATCTAACTTTTCACTGTCAACATCCAGTACACCTACTACTTCATTTTTTCGAATAATCGGTACTACAATCTCAGATCGTGATTGAGATGAACAAGCTATATGACCCGGAAATCGTTCCACATCCGGCACAATCAAGGTCTGCTTTTGCACCCAACTACTGCCACAAACACCCTTCCCTTTTTTTATTCTAGTACAAGCTATTGAGCCTTGAAATGGACCTAAGATTAATTCATCCCGCCGAACTAAATAAAATCCTACCCAAAACCAATTAAATTGCTCTTTTAAGGCTGCGACAATATTGCCCAAATTAGCTACCAGGTCGGTTTCTACTGAAATCAAAGCTGCTATTTGAGGGAGCAGGGTTAGATATTGTTCTTCCTTGTTTCCTTGTCCGACTATTAAGTCTTCTGCCATAAAAAGTAGAGAATAGGTTGAGTTCAGGATTATTTCAAGGGTTCTTGATGAGCTAAATTAATGTCGCGACTTACTGTTGTATTCTCACCGATAATTGGATTGCCCGCCTTATCAAGTAGAGATAGATGAATGGTCGTTTTGCCCATGGGTAAGTTTCTGAGGAAATAAGGTTTCCATTCAGAAATGGTAAAGGTAGTGTCAGCATTTACGGAATGAATGTCAGCCTTTACCTTGAAATCGTTGCCCAAGGTAGCATTCCAAACATAAAAATCTAACAAAACATTGTTTACATCATTGCCAATATAATCACCTTTCGGACGGCTATAAAAAAGCATCGGAGAAGTAGGATCGGCTAATTTTTGAATTTTTCCTTGTGCATCTACTTTGAAATGATACAGCACAGCGACTCCTTTTTCTTTGAGCGATAAATGATAAGACCGGCTTAAAAATGCCATCAAATAATGTTCGCTGTTTTTAGATAAAGTAACTTCATGTTTCGGTTCATAAAGGGCGGCATAAGGCTTGTTGTCAAGAATGAAATGTATATGCTGTCCTTGCTTGGAATTGCTGCACTGCATACTGGCGCTATCCGTAGTTTGACCCATTAATTTGTAGTTTTTTACGTTGAAAGTAAAATTGATTTTTGCACTGTCACCATTCGGTATAGTAGTGGGTGTATTCATACTTAACTGCGCATTGGGAAATAAGGCAATGTCAACAACTGGTTCAAGAGAAATTGGTGCTTTGGACGCAACGCTGGTAGAGTCAGATTCTTTGGTAGCAGATTGAGATGTTGCCGTGTTTTGACTGCAAGATGTAAGAATAATGGCAAGCCCTGTTAGTACTGTTGCGGAACGATGAAGATTTTTCATTATAGTGAGTTTTGTGCAAAGGTACGTGTCCATAATTTTAAGCCGGAACTTTGAATGCCTATCTGAATTGAATTGGATAGATTGAATCTGCTTTAAGACAAAATTTATTTAAACCGATTGGCACTTTTTGTTTTATGAAAGATTTTTAACGAAACCTATGGCTCAACGAAAAAATATTTTTTCAAAGGTGGAAGAGCAGAAGGCTTCAAAGTGATTTTCAGAAAACTTTAAGTTGGTATCGTTGTCTATTCCTTTTGCTATCATTTACATTTGTCAACAGAAAATAAATGTCTGACGCATCTTCATGCTTACAACATCAGAAATCCTGAAGCGTGTTCGCCGGATAGAAATCAAAACACGCGGACTCAGCAATCATATTTTTGCCGGAGAGTATCATTCTACTTTCAAAGGGCGAGGCATGTCCTTTAGCGAAGTACGTGAATATACGCCCGGCGATGATGTGAAAGCTATTGACTGGAATGTAACAGCTCGCTTTTCTCATCCTTTTGTCAAAGTTTTTGAAGAAGAACGTGAATTAACGGTGATGCTTTTGGTGGATGTGAGCGGTAGTTCTTTATTTGGTTTACACCAACGGTCAAAGCGTGAGCTGATAACAGAAATAAGTGCAGTATTGGCATTTTCGGCTGCTACCAACAACGATAAAGTAGGAATCATTCTTTTTAGTGATAAAGTGGAAAAATTTATTCCACCCAAAAAAGGAAAAAGCCATATTCTTCGCATCATTCGGGAATTAGTAGCATTAGACGCTGACCATACCTCAAACACTGATGTTTCAGTTGCCTTAGAATATTTGAACAATATGCTGAAGAAACGAACCATTAGCTTTTTGATGAGTGATTTTATCAGTAAGCCTTTCGATAAACCATTGCAACTTGCTTCTCGAAAGCATGATCTGATAGGAGTTCACATCTATGATCGGGCAGATAGAGAATTGCCGGCAGCAGGATTGTTGCAAGTGGCTGATGCAGAAAGTGGCAATCAAATTTGGATAGATGCGGATGATAAAAAAGTGCGTATGGAATATGCCAAAGCATTTGATCAATATCGTCTTTATGCACAGACTGCATTTCGGAAAACTGGCGCATCGCTCCTTTCTATGCGAACAGATGAAGATTATGTCAAACAATTACAAGGCTTTTTTAAAGGTAGATAGCAGAATGAAGCAGTTGACAAGAACCCCTTTTTTACTTTTGAGCTTTTTGTTGTTTCCGTATTCTCTTTGGGCGCAAAATGCTATCGTGAAGGCAAGGATAGATGCTTCAAAAATTACCGTTGGCGATCAGGTTCACTTATGGATTGAAGCTACCCATGCTGCAAATGAAAATACATTGCAATGGGCTAATATTCCAGATACGTTCAATTCGTTGGAAGTTGTGCAAAGGAGTAAAATAGACACTGTGTCTAGTACAAATCAAACAATTTACAAGCAACAATTATTAATTACCGGTTTTGACAGTGGTAGTTTTAAAATTCCTGCGTTTCAATTTTCTATTATACCTAAAAATGGAGCACCTTATTTATTAACAACAGATAGTTTTCAACTTTGGGTTCAAACTATTCCTGTTGATACAACTCAACCATTCAAAGGTATTAAAGACATCATGGTTGTGAAGCACACTTGGCAAGATTATATTTGGTGGATTGTAGGCGGGGTTTTGCTTTTAGGGCTAATAACAGTGGTCGTTTATTATTTTCTTAGACATAAAAAAGTGGATATTCCCAAACCGGTAAACCTACCTGTTGAAACGGTGCAAGAAAAAGCACTGCGCCTATTTTCAGAATTGGAGCAAAGGAAATTATGGCAGTCCGGCAAGGAAAAGGAATATTATGTTGAACTGAGTGATATTTTACGAAGCTATTTAGAAGAACGATTTAAGATTCCGGCATTAGAATTTACAACCGATGAGATTTTAGCAAAAGCCAGATTACATCCTGAAATGCGCACCTATTATGATGCACTTACTTCAGTGTTATTCACTTCTGATCTGGCTAAATTTGCCAAAGCACAACCAACACCGCAAGAACACTTAAATGCCATGGAGCAATCGAAAGCATTTGTGAAAAATACACCCTTCATTGTTTTATCAAATCCCGACGCTAAGCCATGAATGCCTTGATGGATTGGAAACACCTCAGCTTTGCGTATCCTGTTTTTTTTGTCTTGTTTGCTTTGATTCCATTGATGCTTTGGTGGCGGAAAAAACGTGCTCAACGTTTGGATCCATCGCTTCGACTAAGCACTACGGATTCTTTTTCTAAAGTAACCCCTTCGTGGCGCGTTCGATATCGGTTTTTAATGCCAATGTTTCGGGTGCTTGCTTTGTGTATGTTGATCATTGCGCTTGCTCGGCCACAATCAAGCAACGTAACAGAGAATATTGATAGCGAGGGCATTGATATAGTCCTTGCTTTAGACGTTTCGGGCAGCATGTTGGCAGAAGATCTTAAACCCAATCGAATAGAAGCAGCTAAAAAGGTAGCCATAAACTTTGTGGAAAAACGCCCAACTGATAGAATAGGTTTGGTTATTTTTTCCGGTGAAAGCTTTACGCAATGCCCAATTACCATAGATCACGATGTGTTGGAAGAACAAATTAATAGCGTAAAAAGTGGTGTGCTGCTGGACGGAACAGCTATTGGCGACGGATTAGCAACTGCCGTAGATAGAATACGTAGGTCTGACGGAAAAAGCAAAGTAATTATCTTATTGACAGATGGAGTCAACAATATAGGAAAAGTCGGGCCGGAGTTGGCTTTGGAAGTAGCTAAGGCTTACAAAGTACGAGTTTACACGATTGGTATAGGAACCAGAGGAATGGCTCCTTATCCCGTGCAAACACCAATGGGCATACAAAAGCAAATGCAGGAAGTGCAAATTGACGAACCCCTGCTCCAAAAAATAACCGCAGAAACGGGTGGAAAATATTATAGAGCAACAGACAATGCTTCGCTCAAAAATATTTATAACGATATTGACAAGCTTGAAAAAACAAAAGTTGAAATCAGCAGTTATAAACATTATGCTGAATTGTTTTTTCCTTTTGCCTGTTTAGCAATTGTTTTTTTAGGATTAGAAATGCTGTTACGATATACAGTTTTCAAATCTATTACTTAATAATTGTGTCAAAACTCTTGTCCCTATTACATTTGTAAGGCATGAACACACATCGTTACGATGAAGCCAGAAGGCGGGAATGGGTACGTGATAAAATGAATGGCGTAAAAACAGTTAAACAAATTTGTAAAGAGGCATCTATATCTCGTGCTACACTTTATAATTGGTTAGAAGAATTTGCCGATTTTTCGGAGAATGAAAAAGATTCAGCTTCCAAGCAAGGTATTGTTTTGCAACGCTATGCTACCGAAAATGGTGAGCAATTTAAAATGCTGGTTGCAGCCTTGGCAACGGTGGACACTGACAAAAGCTTTTCTAAAAAAATAGTCGCTGCCTTAATCAAGCGTTTTACTTTAACGCCCGCTCAAGCTTGTGCTGTTGTGGGTATTGATGAAGAAACTTATGGCTACAAACCCAGAAAGCCCGAAGTGGAAGACTATATCGTTTATGAGGCTCTTGTACAATTGATTCATCACGACCGCAAACGAGATTTTGATACTTGCCTTCAACTTTTATTGCAATCCAACCCCGAATGGACACGTAAACAAATCAAACGAGTCTATCGCGATGGTATGGTGTATCTGGAACGAGAGCGCGCCAACACACGATGGGAAAAGGCAGGTAAGGCAAAGAAAAAATCAACCTCAGAAACTTCTGCCCCGAAAAGTGTTACCGATAAAAAATACATCCAAATTGCCGGTGGTATCTGGCATTTGGTTTTAGTAGAAGGAAGTGGAATTTTTGATGCGGCTCAAAAAAATTGGTGGATTCTTTGCATGTTTGACGAAGAAACAAGCTTCCACCTCAATGCAGCAGCGGGTTTTGGCATCATCACCACAGAAGATATTTTATCATTCTTGGATCGCGTAGCCACAGAAAATGGTTTTGCTCGTAAACTTCAATTAGCCGGAAAACCGGAACTATCAGCACGCGAAATAACACGTTGGGTTTGGCAACATAAAATGGCCTTGCAAACCTTGTCATTAGCAAAACCGGAAAATGCAACATCTGCAAGAGTGGCAGAAGAAAAAATATTGTCGGAATTATCTATGAGCAACATCAATAGCGAACAAGCTTTTCAAGAGTGTATTGTCCATTGGATACAGGAAGCAACTAATGCTTAGGAAAGAGCCCGAAAAATGCTGAACCACTCCCCGTCATTGAAGCAAATAAAGCTCCTTCATCATAAAGCTGTTGTTTAATATCGGCTAATTCAGGGTGCATCACAAAAACAGGTTCTTCAAAATCGTTTTGCACAACTTGTTTCCAATCCATGACTGGAATATGAACCAAATTTCGTAAATCGAAAGAGGCAGGTTTGGGCGTTATCAATTGAAATGCCTTTGCGGTAGAAACATGCACTGAGGTGTATCTGATTTGCAAATGAAAGTCTGTCAAGTCTAATGGAATAGGTTGCATCAGATCGCCTCTGCCGGTTGCAAACTGAGTCGAATTGTAAATAAAATATGGGCAATCGCTCCCCAATGTCAAAGCCAGTTCACACAATTCCTCAACGCTCAAATGAAGCTTGAAATAATCATTTAGCATCTTGAGCATAAATGCACTATCGGCACTTCCACCACCCAATCCGGCTCCTGTAGGAATTGTTTTATGCAAGTGAATTTCAATCGGCAACACTCGTTGTGGAAACAAATCTTTCAACAGTTGATATGCTTTCCAAACCAAGTTGTCGGCAATAGTATTGTTTAAGGGCAGTCCGGTGATGGTCATTGAAGATTCTTGTTCTGTTTCTACAATTTCCAATACGTCTTTTACCGGTGCCGGATAAAAAATGGTTTCCAAATTGTGATATCCGTCTGCTCGTTTTTCAGTAATAAACAGTCCGATATTTATTTTGCCGTTAGGAAAGGTGAGCATAAGTACAAAAAGTCAAAAATAAACTCAATTAGCGAAATGGAATTTGATGATCTGAATGAAGCTAAAGCCTATTCAGTCATACCCCCAATCAATCGTATAAAAATAGAGGTGTAGTTGAAATCTTTTTTTTACTCTTCCTTTTGCGGATTCAACTGTCGAAAAGCATGAAAGACAGCGGGGTGTGTAACAGTTGCATGATTTTCTAACGGTAGATAGTCGAAATAAACTTTGACAGTTTTGCTTTTCTCTTGTTTTATTTTGTCGGCTAACAAATTTGCATCTACTTCCATCACCCGATCATGTGCCGGCGTTAACCCTTCTTTTCCGACACCAATATATATTGAAACGGGGCTGTTAAATGTTGCAGAAAGGATGCCAGGCGTAGCTTTCAACAATGCACCATCATTCCACCAAAGGCTGGGGCTTACAATGATGTATTGGTCAAAAAGAGAAGGTTTTGTAAATAAAATTTCGGTTGCCAATAAACCTGCTAAAGATTGGCCAATAATAGTGCGATGATTGTTTGTTCTGTATTTTTTATGGATAAAGGGTTGTAATTCTGTTTCAATAAAGGATATGAATTTTGTCGAGCCGCCGCCGGTAGGCGCCAATTTTTTATCCATTTGATAGTTTGTATTTCCGGTAAAATCTCTTCGCCGATCAACATTCGCAATGCCTACAACTATGGAACGCGGAACCCTGTTGACCCAAGAAAAATTATTGTACTGAACGATACCTACGAGATGCAAAAAATCTTCGTTTAAAGAGCCGTCTAAAATATAAATCACAGGATATAGCGTAGTGTCTGTTGCCTTATAGCCTTCGGGTAAATAGACATTCAACACTCTATCTTCGTTTAAAATGTTAGAATGGATTTGATCTACATTGCCAATCACTAATGGCTTACTTTGTTCATTGTTTGTTTGTGCCTTTGTAGCACAAGCATAAAACCCAATGATGAGTAATTGGAAGAATATTTTTTTCATTTTAAAAGGGCAATCATTTTTTTGCTACTTGTAGTTCATTTATCAGCCATAAATATTGAAAACTGTATCAAGTTGACTGGTTTATATTGGTTGGATTTTAAAAGTAGCATTATTTTAATCGTTTCATGTCAAGGCAAAAATTTCAGCCCACTTTTTGCCTTTGTTTTCTTGCTATTTTTGATCTTAGATGCAGGACGTAATTTCCCTTCTCGACATACGTAAAAGTTATTTTTTAGGTAAGCAAGAGTTACCGGTTTTAAAAGGTATTCAATTGACCATTGAGCGAAATGAGTACGTAGCCTTGATGGGTCCATCGGGGTCGGGAAAATCAACGCTCATGAATATTTTGGGTTGTTTAGACACGCCTACTTCTGGCACCTACATCCTAAATGGACATGACGTGAGCCGAATGGAAGATGACCAGTTGGCAGATATTCGGAACACTGAAATCGGTTTTGTCTTTCAACAATTCAACTTGCTTCCTCGGCTTACAGCTTGGGAAAACGTAGCACTTCCTTTGATTTATGCCGGAGTAGGGAAGTCAGAGCGCGAAGCTCGATCACGTGAAATATTGGCTAAAGTAGGATTGGCAGATCGGGCAAACCACAAGCCCAATGAGCTTTCCGGTGGACAAAGCCAAAGGGTTGCCATTGCCAGAGCCTTAATCAACAATCCTGCTTTGCTTTTAGCAGATGAGCCAACAGGAAATTTAGACACCAAAACAAGTGTAGAAATCATGGAGCTATTCGGAAAAATTCATGAGCAAGGAAATACCGTTGTTTTAGTTACGCACGAAGAAGATATTGCCAATTTTACCAACAGAGTGGTGCGCATTCGAGATGGTGTAGTTGAGTCTGACATGACCACACAACAACCTGCTATGCTCACGCGATAAAGTGATTTTTTATGTCGTTTAAGATTTATACAAAAACCGGAGATAAAGGATTGACAAGCCTAATAGGCGGAACCAGAGTAGCAAAAAGCCATATTCGCATTGAAAGCTATGGCACTATTGATGAGTTGAATTCATACCTGGGTATGGTCAGCGACCTGGAGCCAAATGAAAAATTGCGCGAATGGCTGCGCGAAATTCAAGATAGGTTGTTTACCATAGGCTCTGTATTAGCTACCAGTCCGGTAAAAGAAGTGAAAATGAAATTACCCGATTTACATGCGACAGATGTTACTTGGCTTGAACAAAGAATGGACGAGATGAATGAGTCTTTGCCGGAAATGAGATCTTTTTTGTTGCCGGGCGGACACGTTGCGGCTTCTACTGCACATGTCGCACGTTGTATTTGCAGGCGGGCAGAACGCATTTGTGTTGCTATGAATGAACAAGGAGAAGAAATGCCCGATTTGATTTTGCAATACCTCAATCGCTTGTCCGATTTTCTATTTGTGTTGTCGCGCTATATCGTGTATTTGCACGGTGCTTCTGAAATTCCTTGGCGAGCCAGAACCTGATGAAGCGTGCCTTTAAGCAATTCGTTCTCAAAAAAAATTCTTTAGTTTTCGCTTTACCTTTTGCCTGAAATTTTTGTAGGTAGAAAAAGCCCAATCAATTGTTTTGCTTTTAAGGGAAGGGTAGAAAAAACCAAATTCAGTAAAGACAAAATCGCTTCCGGGTACTATCGGGGGGGCATTGAATCTGATACTACCCTTGTTCCATAGGAAATGGTAGAGAAAAATCTCAGAATCATTTAAAATTAAATGACCTTGTTGAAAAAATACTTTTTCTTCTTTACCTAATTCACGATCAATGATTTGATGATTGAAATAACAACGACCGGAGAATTTTTCCTTGTTAAAAACGAGGTGTGAAAAACTGTCTATAGTTGAGTTGGTTTCAGCAATAGGTATTCCTTGCCATAGTTGTCTGATAGCCTCTAAAGATCCCGCTTCATCAAAGCCGCAATATGTTGGTTGGGTCAGAATTTCGTGGATGTCGGCACTTTTTAAAAAAAGCATGTTGATTTCTTCCTTGTTTCGAAACAAACAAAATGGACCTGAAATAAATTTATCATACAGGCTAATGATATCAAAGGATTGCAGAACTGCTCGTGTGAAAAGTTGGTTGAGGTCGCCCAGAATAATATCTATATCTGAAAATCCCCAAAAAGAATAGGGTGCTATATAGTCTTCAAAGATTTTCCCGTACATGGGTTTGAAATCACAAAGCTTGTATCCGTTCGTGATGGTAACTTGAGTTTGTAATTTTTGACTGGCTAATTGGTTGAGGGTAGAAAATTGAAAAGGATAAATCTTAATGTTGGAAGCTAATGATTGTTGTTGAATACAGTCATCGTCCGTGAAGATTAGAAAATCTATTTGAGGATTTGTCTTACAACTTTCTAAAAAGAAGGAAAAATAGGAAGGTAGTTTGCCGAAGTAGGGAATTAAAACAACAATATTATTCTTTGTTTGGTCAATCATGGAAAAAAGGCAAGTCGGTTGTTGAAGGTGTGCTAAATCTACCTAAATAGGTTGTATTAAAGTAAAATATAGGGGCATATTTTTTTTGGAAAATACCTTTTCATCATTCGGCAGTTATACTAAGCCTTTTTGACAAACTCGGATTTTAAGGACATTGCACCAAAGCCTTCAATCCTACAATCAATATTATGATCGCCTTCTACAAGGCGAATGTTGCGCACTTTAGTGCCGGCTTTGATGCTTTGTGTTGCGCCTTTCACCGGAAGGTTTTTAATCACAACTACTGAGTCTCCATTTTGAAGAATATGACCATTGCTGTCTTTGACAATCAAGGCTTCTTCCTCAGCTTCTTTTTCGTGGGGATTCCATTCGTGCCCACATTCCGGACAAGCTAATTGGTTTTCTAATTCGTATGTGAAGGTGGACTTGCATTGAGGGCAAGCAGGCAGTTGAGACATGGAAAACGAAAATTTTTAAATTCTTTAGTGCAAAGATAATTGGAATTTCTAAAAGGTAGGATGGACGGGCATTTCAATGATTTTTAAATGAAAAGCAAAGTGGGCAAAGACTTTGAGTCTTGCCCACTTAGTGTATAACCATGAATGCTTTAGAACTTTAAGCAGATTGTATAGTTTGTTCTGTTTGTAAACCGTAACGTGCTGTTTTTTTTTAAATTGGAAGCCTTTTTTATTTTCCTGCTTTTTCTGCCGGTTTTTCAACTGCTTTTTTCACGGTTCCTTTGATGCGAAGCTCATAGCGTTCACGATCGGTGATGGCATTTGATGTAAGGAAAATTGACTTGTCAAAGGGTTGTCCGCCGCGGCCAGTAGTGTTAAAGCTAACTTTGATGGTTCCGGTTTTTCCGGGAAGAATCGGCTCTTTGGGCCACTCCGGTGTGGTGCAACCGCAGGAAGCATTGGCATTTTGAATAATCAAAGGTTCTTTACCAATATTTTTAAACTTGAAAGTGTATTCAGCCGAGGGGCCTTCAGCCACTTCGCCAAAATCATGTACATCGCCACTTTCAAATTTGAATTTCGGACCATTGGGATTTTTGGTCGCTGATGTTTGTGGTGTTTGAGCAATAACCGTAGATGTAGCTCCGGCAAAGCTGAAGCACATCATTGCGATGAGTAGTTTTTTCATTGTTTGTGTTGTTTTTAATTTAGTGTGTTTTGATCATGGACGTATTGGCAGGAACGGAAGACTCAGGAGCCTTTTCCACATTGCCTTTGATGGTTAGCACCTTTGTGCCAACATTGGTTACTACCGTAATGGTTTTGGTGAAAACACTGGGGCGACCCTGTGTGCCGTATGAAGCCTTGATAGACCCTGTTTTTCCAGGCAGCACGGGATCTTTAGAATAGGAAGGGGTAGTGCAACCACAAGAGGGTTGAGCGCGTTGGATAATAATGGGCTCTTTACCGGTATTTTTGAACGTAAATTCATATTCAGCCGCAGGACCTTCCGGAATATTGCCAAAGTCATGCACATCCGTTTGGAATTTCATAGCTTCTGTCTGTTCTTGTGGCAATACAGCAGCTACTTGAGGTGTTTCTAACGCAGCATGTGTTTGTAGATTTTCTGTGGTAGCTACTTTAGCTGTTTTAGCTTTTTTGTTTTGGGCAAATGTGGTTGTTGTACACAACAAAGCTATACCCATAGCGAGGAAAACTTTTCTCATATTTTGTAGGTTTTTTAATACAGAACGAAAGTTACAAATGTAGTGATTAGACACTAAGACAGTCCAAAGTTGAGCCAAAGTTTGTTAAGTCGTAGTTAACAGTTTCACTCCTTAATTTTGCAAAGAATGATGCACAAATTTCTGATTATTCAAACCTCATTTATTGGAGATGTCGTGTTGGCTACGGCTGTGGTGGAAAAATTGCATCAACAATATCCGAACGCTACGCTTGATTTTTTACTCCGCAATGGAAATGAATCTTTACTGAAAGGTCATCCGCTGATTAGAAGGGTTTTGGTTTGGAATAAGGCAACTTCTAAAAACAAAAATTTACTAAAGCTTATTCAGGAAGTTAGATCGGAGCATTATACCCATCTGATTAACCTACATCGCTTTGCCAGCACAGGTTTCATTAGTTTGTTGTCGGGTGCAAAGTATAAAGCCGGTTTTGATAAAAATCCTTTTTCATTTTGTTACAATAAAAAAGTGAAACATGTTATATCTGAACCTTTTGCCCTTCATCCCATTGCAGAAACAGAACGAAATCAACGGGTCATTGCTGATCTGACAGACGAAACACCCGCCTTTCCGGCTCTTTACCCAACACAAGAAGACTACGCTCGGATTCGTAGTTTGCAAGGCCAACCTTATATCTGTATTGCGCCGGCTTCTGTATGGTTTACCAAGCAATTTCCAGTGCAGAAATGGATTGCTTTAATAGACCAATTGCCTTCCGATCACAAAGTTTTTTTATTAGGTGGGCGAGGAGATGAGCAATTGGCTAATTCGATCATTTCCAATTCCCAACATCGAAATGTGTCGAGCCTTTGTGGTGCATTGAGCTTTTTACAATCGGCTGCTTTAATGCAATTGGCTGTTATGAATTACGTGAATGATTCCGGCCCACTGCATTTTGCCTCTGCGGTTAATGCTCCCGTAACGGCCATATTTTGTTCCACCGTTCCTGCATTTGGGTTTGGACCCTTGCGCGACAATGGTCGTGTTGTGGAAATTAAAGAAAAATTGTATTGCAGACCTTGTGGACTGCATGGGCACAAAGCTTGTCCGGAAGGGCATTTTCGTTGTGCACTCGATATTGAAACTAAGCAACTTTTATGGTGGACTTCGAATCAGACCTCTTAAATTGTATAGCTGCCCTACAAGCCGGCAACACTATTTTATATCCCACTGAAACAGTTTGGGGTTTAGGCTGCAATGCGCTGGATGAAAAAGCAGTAGATAAGATTTTTGCTTTAAAACAAAGACCCAAAGAAAAAAGCTTGATTGTCCTATTGGCTGAGCCGAAAGATATTTTGCAATTTGTGGCAGCACCTCCCCCCGATATCATAGATCTGATCAATCAATTCGATCGCCCTACAACGGTAGTATATGACCATGCACTCGGTTTCCCCGAAAATGTCGTGAATGCCGATGATAGCATCGCTATTCGCATCACCACAGATCCTTTTTGCAAGGCTTTAATCAAGCGGTTTAGAAACCCCATTGTTTCAACTTCTGCCAATTTGAGTGGCGAGAAAACGCCTGCTTCATTTTCTCAAATTCATCCATCTATCATTACACAGGTGGGTTATGCCGTTAAATATCGTAGAAACGAACAGACTACTGCCAATCCCTCGCGGCTCATTAAAATGAATGATGATGGTAGTTTCGTGGTTTTGCGTTCTTAGTTTTCACAATCAATGTTAGCTTTGCGCCCCATGTTGGAAATTGTGTGTACAAAGGAAGAACGACAATTGCTTGAATTAATAGCAGAAGCGGCAGCCGTGCAAAACATAGCTTGTTATGCCATTGGTGGCTTTGTTAGGGACAAATTTCTACATAGGAAAAGTAAAGATATTGATATCGTTTGTGCCGGAAATGGTATTGATGTAGCCCATGCCGTAGCCGAAAAATGCTATCCGCGACCTAAGGTTTCATATTTTAAAAATTTTGGAACAGCTCATTTTCACTTTCGCAATTTTGATGTAGAGTTTGTAGGGGCACGTAAGGAATCTTATGCAGCACATAGCCGAAAGCCTGAAGTAACCGAAGGCTCTTTAGAAGACGATCAACTACGACGTGATTTTACCATCAATGCAATGGCAATAGATTTACGCTCCGATCATTTTGGTGAATTAGTAGATCCTTTTGACGGTCGTGGCGATATTGAGCAAAAAATTATTCGCACACCCCTCAATCCCGATATCACATTTTCAGACGACCCGCTTAGAATGATGCGAGCCGTGCGTTTTGCTGCTCAATTGCATTTTACCATTTTGCCGGAAACACTTGATGCCATCAAGCGAAACGCGGAACGAATAAAAATTGTGTCGCAAGAACGTGTTACGGATGAACTCAACAAAATTATGTTGTGTAAAAAGCCGTCTGTCGGTTTCGATTTACTCTACCAAACCGGTTTGCTCTCCTGCTTTTTTCCACAAATGGTAGATTTGGCTGGTGCCGAATATATTGACGGGAAAGGACATAAGGATAACTTTTACCACACATTGCAAGTGTTAGATAATGTGGCTTACCGTTCTGATGATTTATGGCTGAGGTGGGCGGCCGTTTTGCATGATATCGGAAAGCCGGCTACCAAACGCTTTGAACCGGATCATGGCTGGACTTTTCATGGACATGAAGTTGTAGGTGAGCGCATGACACCTAAAATTTTTAAACAATTGAGGTTGCCTCTCAACGATAAAATGAAATGGGTGGCTAAATTGGTTGCTTTACATTTACGTCCAATCAGCTTGAGTAAGGAGGAAGTAACCGATTCTGCCATGCGACGTTTGCTGTTTGATGCCGGCGAAGATTTAGATGCCCTGATGATTCTTTGTGAAAGTGATATCACATCTAAAAACAAACAAAAGGTTCGAAAGTATCTCGACAACTTTCAACACGTAAAAGAGCGTTTGATAGCCGTTGAAGAGAAGGACAAAATTCGTAATTGGCAACCACCTATTACCGGAGAAATAATTATGCAGACTTTTCAACTCCAACCCTCCCGTGAAGTCGGCTATATCAAAACTGCAGTGCGAGAGGCAATTCTGGATGGCATCATCGGCAATTCATTAGAAGAAGCTTTTGCTTTTATGCTTCAAAAAGCTGCTACACTGGGGCTTGTACCTATTGAGCAACCGAAAGCCTAAAACCTTTGTCGGGAAGTTATCACTCACGAGATTTTTACTAATTATCTTTTTCAAAAAAACTTAACAAAACGTTTGTTTTTTTAAACAAACTTGTATATATTCGCCTTTGGAATCATGCAAGGATGAATGAATCATAGCGCAAATTATAGTTCTTTTTAGCAATAGGTAGCGACTTTAGTACAATTATGGTAAGTTTTTTTTAACCCTTAATATATACCTTTATGTTTTGTTCAAGTTCAAAGACGGCACACGTAGTGTTAGTCGCATTGCTGTTTATCCAAATCTTTTGTGTTTATTCAAAAGGGCGTGCGCAGGGTTCTCCACAGGAGAATATTATTCCCGATAGTGTTCTTTATGGCAACAAGGCTGTTTGTGGTACTACGTCCGGCTATCTACAATCCATGATGGCTGCCGGAAGTAATAATCCTATGACAAATGCAATCCCCTTGTCGCAATTTCCTGCCAATGCCATCTACGCTTGCACGAATGCCCCTCATTTTAAATTGTATGTAGAAGATTTGGTAAGCACCAACCCCACAGCCGGTTTCAGCGAACCTATGGTGGGAGCAACAAGGTTAGCTACCTTTTGTAAAGTGTTGGAGGATTTGGAGCAGACCTTTGATTTTTCGCAGGTTTCAACGAATAATCCGATTCGTATTTACATTTGGAAATCGTATTCTAATTCGTTTCCTGCTATTGGTGTGCCTTGGAGTGCTGCTGCGGCACCTGTCTTTTCAAATAATGCGATACTTTTACGGGATGGCGATGTCCATGATTTTATTCAAAATGGCATAGACCCTAATCCCAATGGCTATCATGCGGCATTACGAATGAATTTCGATCAAATCACCAGTATGTATTCTTCTGCAAACAACATTTATCCTTCTTCCTATAACAATGGACTAAATGCGGTGGGAAACTGCGAAATTGACCTATACACAACCCTTTTGCATCAAATGGGACATGTGATGGGTTTTGTGTCTTTGGTTCATTTTAATAACCAGTATCCATACCTTGTAGGTGGTGTTTATTCTTCCTTGGATAATTCAGTACATGTGGGTCAATTTCCTACAGCTTTAAATAAGCTTTTAGTGGGTGGACTCATCAATATTCCGGGTAAGGCCGTACGCAATTATTGGATTGGAAATATGCAGCCTCCGCATAACCATCCTTTGTTTTCCGGTCTTATCAATTTGGCGCCACCTCCCGACAGTTTTTTTATTGATCACTTTGATGATGTGGTATCATACCACCAGCGATTGCGATTAAGTCCCGGCAATCGCCCTGATTATGTGATGGTGCCTTTTGCAATTCGGGGTAATATGCGCAGAAGTTTTTCTAAGGCAGAAATCAAGGCATTTCAAAATGTGCTTGGTTATACATTAACTACTTCTTATGCCGCTACTCATGCCAATGTGCTGAGCAATACACCACCTTACTCTACCAGAATGGCGGGATATAATAATTTTCCACTCAACTATCCGACCAATTCTATTGATTTATTTCCCGACTGCATTGCAGCAGATTTCCCTGTGCTAACGAATAATGGTTCAAATTCGACCACTATATATTTTGCCAATGATCCTTCTATTGTTGATGCGGATAATGATGTGGTTTATGCGGAGCCGGGGACTATCACCAATTTTCGAGGATGCGGAAACAGCACCGGAAGTAACAGTGGCATAAACCATGATCAACTAACGCCAATTTATGGCGGACCTTCCAACGGAATTATAGGCTTCACCTTTACTCCTCGTCCCAACTTTGTGGGACGGGCACAATTTGGTTTCCATCTTACAGATGGAAAAGAGCGTGGATCGTTTGTGATTTACACTATAGATGTCATAAGGAATCCAGCGTTTTCGGCACCTATGGGTACAGAATTGGTGTTGAATGGAGGTTTTGAGGAAGGTACAGAAGTGAAAATTTTGGGAACTTCGTCAGAATCGCTTGAAAACACAACGATAGATCAGGATTATACAAGGGAAGGACAACTTAATTTTGGACAACATTTTGCAGACAGCCATCCTTTTGGTGCATTTGCGAATAATTGGACTCCGTGGGGTGGCGGCATTGCTATTCGAAACGCAAAAATTCCTTGCGCACAAGCATCTGTCATCAAGACCAATGCTGGATCATACACCAACTCATTTCCTGGGTCAGTGCCTTTTGCTCCCGGAATGGTTTTCCCCAATGCCGGAACCAATGGTGGCAATCGCTACCAAGTTATGATGCCGCTCACTACCGGATTTTATAAATTGATTGATTCATTAAAGCCTTGCCATAAATATACTCTAAAATTTGATCTGGCTGCATCCTTACCATTTAAAATACCCTTAGTGATTGGTTTCACCAATGGAGCTTTTGTAAATTGTCAAAGTACTACTTTCAATAGTGCAGGCAATACTACGCTTAACTATACAATGAAGAAAAATAATGGACAACCCTTAGATTCATTTTCTTTTACCAATACTTGGACAAGCTACACATATAACTTTGACTATTGCGGACCTGAGTCGGATATTCTTATGATTCACCCCGGAAACAGTGGTTTTTCTTTTTCGCAAATTATGATGCTGGATAATATTTCTATTGTTGAAGTAGCTGTAGCTCCACCTGTTGCTTCTATTTCCCAAACGCCAATAGTCCCTTGTCAATCCGTGCAACTCAATGCAACGATTTCTCAATCTTGCGGTACTACAACCTATTCATGGTCACCAACTTTCGGTTTAAACAATCCCAATATTGCCAATCCAATGGCTACAAATCCTTTAAGTCAGTATGATACAACAATTAAATATATTTGTACAATAAACAACGGATGTCAAATTACTACTGCAAAAGTTACTGTGGAATGGTGGTTTGAACCTCGCTTTATGATCCAAGCCAAAAATTTTTGTAATCCTAACACGACACTTTCTGTTATTTCCAGTGACCCCAATTTTACCTATAATTGGTCTAGCTATACCTATGCTTGGTCTGGTCCCGGCATTGTCGGTGCCAATAATACCCAAACAATTACCATCAACCAAACGGGTATGTATTCTCTCTCTATTTCAAACACTTCTGGTTGTGTTTGGCAAAATACTATTTATATTGGTCCGCTGCCAAACGGTACCGCAAATTGCTGTAATCCAACCATCGAAACCGACCCAGCCACCATCATGCTCGCTTCTGCACGCACTTCTACGCTGGCTTCCTTTATTCCGCCTGCTTATTTGAGTACATCTGGTGGGGTTACTACTGTGAGCAATTATCCTGACTACCTTTTGTTTGACGGTTTCTTTGGTGTTGACCAACCCCTTGTTTTCGTCAATTGCCCTAAAATGGTTTTTCACCCCGCTGCCGGTATCTACCTAAAAAACAACATTCCACTCACCATTAACAATTGTACCCTTCAGGCATCTTGCAATCATACTTGGGAAGGCATCCAAACTTTTTATGGTGGCGCGCTAACCATCTCCAACTCCACCCTCCGCGATATGGAAAACGGACTATGGTCGAAAGGAGGTGCCCTGATTGCCTGCAATCAAAACGTATTCGACAACAATTGGCACGGCATCCGGTTAGAAGGCACGGGCAGCACCTATGCCGGCACCGTCTATAACAATACCTTTCAAAGCACCGGCAGCTATTGCCTTGCCCCTCACACCGGACAAAAAGGTTATATGGGTGTTCGCATTGACGGATATAGCAAATTGGTAAACATCGGCGGCTGGTCGGGAGCAAACAACTTAGGCAACGCCTTCAATAACTTGCAAACCGGTATTTATATCTATTTGCCCGCAGGCGCAGTAAACCCGCCCTATATCTACAACGTTCTCAATAATCAGTTTGCCAATATTCAAGGCGGACAATATGGGCTTCCTAATAGTAATGGCGGAAACCCTATCTCGCTTTATGACGATTTTTCTGGTACGGCTATTTATGCTAAAAGCGATGGTGGCACCTCAAATGCTACCCTCACCGTTACGGCTCCCTCCCTGTCTGCCACCCCACTTATCAACTATTGCACCAAGGGCATTACGGCTGTCAACTTAAACGTTCAAATCTCAAATACCAAAATAGCAAATACCCTTTGGGGCATCTTGGTCAGCCGCCCCGATTGGTTTACCTATCAAATCAGCAACAATACGTTGACCAATGTCTATGACGGCATCCGGTTTAACGGTATGGCTAAGGCTGCCTCCATATCACAAAATACCCTTAGCTCTATCTCTCAATCGTTGAGCTTCAACTCATTGGTCTTAAACCGCCCTACAGGCATAGCTTTGGAAGGCTTTAGCCCGGTGATGAACAACAATTTTACCATTCAAAACAATGGCATCTCTATCAATATGCCCGGCGGCACCGGCGTGAATGTGTTAAACACCGGTTGCGTTGTATCCGACAATACCATTGCCCTGACTAACGCATCTTCACCCACCCCTAATCAACGCCTTTTTGGTGTAGCCTTGTGGAATGCCGCCCAATCGCGCATTCACTGCAACACCATCACAGGAAACACCGCCCTGATCAATGCCACTCGCCCCGATGCCGCCGGCATCTATATGAGCGATAGCAGAAATATGGAAGTCTCTTGCAACAATATCAGCCTGGCTAAATATGGTTTTCAGGTGATTGGCAACTGTGCAACCGGCAACCGAAAGGTGTGGAGCAACACCTTCTCCAACCACATCAACGGCTGGCTGCTGCGACACCTCGGCAACCCGGGCACACTCGGCGATGTGGGCGACCCGCCCAACGACAACAACAACCAGTTTTTGGGCACGGTGTTTGCCCTACAAGGCAGCTCCCTCATGAAGGTTTTTACCATCTCTAATTGTGTACCCCTTATTAATATCAGCACAATTTATACCTCCAACGGCACACTGACTCAAAACGAATCGGGTGGTAATAATCCAAGTTGTGTTTATAATGTATGGACTAATACGATCCCGCACAATACGGCTTCCTGTCCGGTAAATTGTAATATAACACCCGATTTTGCTCCCATGATAGCCAATGTGGAGCTGGCAGAACAAATAGCGCAAGACAGTGTGTCGTATTCCGAATATCAGCAGGGGGCAGCTTGGCTGGCAGCCCAAAGGCTCTACTACGATTTGTGGCAAGACACCGCCGGTCGCAACAGCAGCACCGTGCTCGATTCCTTTTTCATAGCCATGCAAAACACACCGGTGGGCAACCTCCGTGTTACCGATGAATTGCTCAATAACCTGAATCGCAGCTTTGGCAACGACACTGCTGCTTACCGGCAATGGTTAACCAATGCGCGAAATGCCAACAATTTTGTGAGCAGCGATATACAGGCAGAAAACGAACAAACCATCAACAACCTATATCTAAAATATGTGGAAGAAGGCACCGAGGGGCTGACAACAGACGATAGCACCGCCATTGCCACGCTGGCACTACAATGCCCCATGCAGGCAGGCAGCGCGGTGTATAAGGCGCGGATGCTCTATGGGCTGTATGACCACCCCGACTACAACGACCTGACCATCTGCAACACCGCCGGCTACTATCGCAGCAGCGGACAAAAAGGCTTGTTTGACGAGGAAGACGTGCTGCTGTCCCAGCAATACCTGCCTTCTTCTGCACAAAAGAACTTAGTAGTTTACCCCAACCCCACCTCGGGCAAGTTTAGGGTACAGTATATATTAGATCCCGGTCAGGAAGGCTGGATAGCGGTCAGCGACCTTCAAGGGCGGGAGGTGCTGCGGCGGCAGTTGCACCCTATGATGACGGGTTTTATGTTAGACCTCAGCAACCAACCCAATGGCATCTATCTCTATCGGTTTATAGTGAACGGCACCACACGATATAGCGGTAAGATAGAG